>NZ_JBSOQX010000006.1:0-136660 GCF_053819265.1 Lacticaseibacillus sp. 30 | reverse complement strand
CAAGTCAATCTACAGCCTGATCTATCCGGGCGAGAGCCTGTACATCAGGTAACAAAAAAGTCCTCTGCTCGCTAACGCGGGTGGAGGGCTTATTTTTGTTGCTTTGAAGCACGGGCATAATGCTGTAAAATAAGATACGTAAGCAACTAAATATTTTAGTCAGCCTGTAATACCTTGTCGTTCTGCCTCCCTTGCTCAGGGAGGCTTATTTTTGTGCACAGAGTTGACAGAATCGACTCAAAAAGGCAAAAGGTTTACATATGCCGGATTAGGTAACTTACTATGAGCAAATTGTTTGCATACCCAGCATAGCCATGCGATACTGACGGTGAAGGAGCAAAACTCCAATAGCTAGGAGTAAAAAGCTCCTTAGGAGTTGGCAAGCTAAGCTGCTACCCACCCCAAGAATAATCGCGCATACGGACTGTATACTGTTAGGAACCTGCCCCCCTCGGCGGGTCTTCCAGATAAAAGCAATTCCTTGCCAACTCCGCCCCATCCTATATGGATGGGGTTTGCGTTTTGATTGCTTTTGTGCGCTAAATTATCAGCCACAGCAAGGCCGTTGAAACACGATTTAATAACTTGCTTCTGGATGCTTCTAGATTTGTCAGTCAAAGGGGACAAAAAGGGGACAAGGATACCTCAAATGTTGATACATAGCTATCAGTTATGCCCGGTGGAGGCATTCTTTCTGGCAGATTGATTGATAAGCGCTCGCAAGGAGTTTGTCACATGAAAACAGTGTTGCTCGCAACGATCCATCACCCAAACATCTCCTTACCACAACTCAAACAAATCACTGCCGCAACCACCAAAATATTTTCGGCTGTGTATGTCACGATTAGTACTGTGACTTCGCCTGAAATCACCCAGCTATTAACTGAAGAGACAGACTTTCACTGCCAAGTCATCACACCGCATGGCGCGGCCGATGCTAGGCGCAAGGTTCTTGATTTTTGTTTGCAGGATGTCGACTATCAGGCAAATTTGTTTTACTGCGATTTTGATAAGGTGTTGACGGCAATGCTGACTGCGCGGCAGACGTTGAAAATATTTGTCGCTCAGCTGCAGTTGACTAGCGGGTATTGCATTATTGGCCGAAATGCTGAAGTCATGGCGAGTTATCCTGCAACATGGCGAGAAACTGAAGCTATTACGAATAAAGCCGCGGCCGTATTTTTTTCCTTACCTAATCTGGATATCACGGCGGGATGTTGTGCCTTTAGCCAAAATGCCGCTAGATATATTGTGGCGAATTCGCATGAACGGTTGACAGATACAGAATGGCCGGTGATTTGTAAGGCGGCGGGGTTGCCAATCTTAGCGGCGCGTGTCGGCTTTTTACCATTTAATGAGCAGTTAAACGCTGGCCGCGATGATCATCATTGGCATGGTTATACAGCGCGGTTGGCGCTCGCACTGCAAGCTTTGCAGTCGCTGGAGCAAGGGGACGTGATGGCAAACAAAAACTTGCCGATCAAATCTGTACAAATAGGCTGGCCATTCAATCTTAAAGGCTAACTAGAAGAGCTTCTCTGTAAAAAAAACGTCCCGACACAAAAAATCGTTGCAAGCATGCTCACTGCAACGATTTTTTGGTGTCTCATTATTTCTTCGCAGCCGTCAATGCCTGCGCCAGATCATCAATCAAATCCTGCTGATCTTCCAACCCAATCGCAATTCGGACATGTTGCGGTGTCAGGCCTGAGGTGGACCGTTTTTCTTCGGGCAGTTTGAACCATGGTAATTTGACTAAACTGGAGACGGTGCCGAGGGAGTCGGCGAAGTCGAAGACCTTGGTGCTGTTGACGAACTTGATGGGGTCAATGTTGTCGGCTAGTTTGATGGATAGGAGACCGCTGGCACCGGTGGTTTCTTGTTGGGCTAAGGCATAGCCGGGGTCACTTTTGAGACCGGGGTAATAAACATGCGCCACGTCGGGATGTTGTTCAAGAAATTCAGCAACCGCCTGGGCATTGCTGGTTTCCCGATCCAGCCGGACAGCGAGCGTGGCGATGCCGCGACAGACAAGACTACAGTCGAGCGGTGCAAGAATCGCGCCGATGGTATTTTGCAAGAAGCCAATCTTTTCACTGATTTCCAGACTGGCTGAGACCACTAAGCCAGCGATGAGGTCGCCGTGGCCGCCGATGTATTTCGTGGCGCTATGCAGGACGATGTCGGCACCGAGATCAAGTGGCCGTTGATAATAAGGGGTGAGGAACGTGTTATCGACGATTGTGAGCAGGTCGTGGGCTTTGGCAAGAGCGCTAATAGCCTTGACGCTGCTGACTTTGAGCAGTGGATTGGAGAACGTCTCGAAGAAAATCGCTTTGGTCTCAGGCCGAATGGCTGCTCCAACTGCCGTTAGATCGCGCGGGTCAACCGGTGTGAAGGTCAGGCCATGTTGAGCAAAATACTGATTGAGCAACCGATCTGTTCCACTGTATAGTGAATCACCGATAATAAAGTGGCTGCCATCCGGGAAAATCGCGAGAACCGTCGCAATCGCTGCAACCCCGCTGGAAAAGGCAAACCCTGCATCGCCATTCTCGAGAGTAGCGATTTGACGTTCAAGATAGTCGCGGGTTGGATTGCTGCTGCGGGCATAGTCCCAATCGCTAGTGCCACCATCAGGCGCAAAGCGGTACATGGCGCTTTGATAAACTGGCGGTACGATCGCACCAGCTTTATCCGTTTGCAATTGTGGACCATGAACTAGTTTGGTATTGAATTGGGTCATATGCCCGACCTCCTCATATGATTGGTTGACAACTTATGTCGCGTCACGGCCTACATATAGTCGCGACTTTTAGCCAATAGTTAATGGGCAACGCAAAGCGATTATTTAGTGGTTAAATCAGCGCCAAAGTATTTCTCAGACAATTTCTTTAAAGTGCCATCGCTTCTAAGCTCCTGAATGCCCTTGGATAAGGCTTTCTGCAAGTTAGGCGATTTCTTACTGATCATTCCAGCCACTTCGTCAGGCTTCACATCGCTATCTTTAAGTGTCTGGCTCTTTAAACCGGTTGTGGAATTGCTCTTAGCGTAGGCATACCAGGCGGCGGTGGCGTTGATGGTGCCATCTGCGCGATTTTCCTTAACCAGATTTAGCGAAACAGTGAAGTCGCCAGAAGGTGTAATGTTGGCACCGTATTTTTTAGCTAGGACAGCATTTGGGGTGCCAGTGCCTTCAACAAAAGTCTTGCCTTTGATGTCGTTCAAACCCTTAATCGAGGTTTCATCGCTGCGAGTGATCAAAGCATATCGGGAGTACATGTACGGTGTGGTGAAGTTGTAAACTTTCTTACGCTGGGGTGTTTCACTGATGTTATTGAGCACGAGGTCGAACTTTTGACTTCCAAGGCCAGCGATCAGGGAATCCCATTGGGTAGGAACAAACTTGGCTTTGACGCCGACTTTCTTGGCTAGAGCCTTGCCAAGATCGACTTCGAAGCCTTGCAGCTTGCCATCTTTGCGATAAGAGAAGGGCGCATAAGTGCCTTCGAGGCCGATGGTCAACTCATTTTTATTGATAAGTTCGCTCGTGACCGTGCTTGTTTTACTGCTGTCAGCTTTACTGCTAGAGCAAGCTGTCAAAACGAACGCGGAAAGGGCAACAATTGGTAATAAGACCCACAACTTTTTCTTTAACATTAGAATCTTCCTTCCATAATGGTGTTTTTAGTTACAGCTGCGTTGTCTGCACATTGCTGGTATAGCGTGACGTGACTTTTTCAAGATAGCGCTGTCCCCAAGTTAAGACGGTGCAGACAACGGCATAAAGCAAAGCGACCAGTGAATACATCAATAATGGCTGATAGTTCTCAGCAGCGATCTGCTGACTCACCTGAAACATTTCGACGATAGTGATCGAAGCCGCCAGTGAGGTGTCCTTGACGAGACTGATAAAACTGTTTGATAGTGGCGGGACGGCCGTGCGTAGTGCTTGCGGAATGATAATTTCACGCAGAACCAAGCGCCGCGGCAAGCCGACTGAGTAGGCAGCCTCCCATTGACCGTGATCAATCGACAGCAGCGCCGCTCGAATTGTTTCAGCACAATAAGCCCCCGTGTTCAACGAAAACGTGATGATGCCCGCAATCACAGGATCGAGTTTGATACCGTGAGGAAAAATGCCCGGAATGATCAGACTTGGTAGCCCAAAGAAGACAATGAACAACTGCACCAGCAACGGGGTTGAGCGGAAAAGCCAAACATAAAATGAGGCGAAGCCTTTTGCAAAGGTGATCCAAAAGCCTTTTCGTACCGAGATGCGCGTCAGTGCCGTGATCAATGCAATGATGAGGCCAATCGCGAATGAAACTAGCGCGATTGGGATCGTGTATTTGATTCCCGCAGCCGCCATTTGTGGAACGGCATCGGCAACAATTTTCCACATACTTTTTCCTCCTTGAATCGACTCACACAGGCGTGATAGGTTGATTGAAGTGGGTTGCGCGCGTCCCTGATTGTGCTCAGAAATGCGATCACAGGCGTAGAAACCTGCGCATAAACGTGCCGTGATCGCTCTACAAAAAAATCCGCCCAAGTCTATTGTGACAATAGACAAGGACGGATTTTCCGCGTTACCACCTTGATTAACCGATCGAAATCGATTCTCTCTAAGTACTTCGCAAGTTTGCGTTATACCCTGACTCAGTAACGGGAGTGCCCGTCAGTTGCTTGCAAGATGTGTTCGCAACTGAATGCTTCAAAAGACCATCTTTGCCAGTGCCTGATCATTGTCTTTCACCAAATGACAACTCGCTGCGGACCTTCGACTGGTTACTCATCTTTTCGCCTGTGTGATATTGACATCACATTAGGCTAAAAAACGATTGTTGTCAATAGTGAGTGTAGAAGGTTTCTAACCGCGCCTGCTTACGCTCTCCGCCTAAAGTCCAGTGACTTTCCAAAATAAGTGCGGTATATTTAACGCGGAGTGAATAATTGAAACGCTTTAAGGCTTCAAGGAGGGCAATATGAAAAAAGCATGGGTATACGGGTTAGCTGCCATGCTTGGCTTGGGTGTATCAGCGGTGATTGCTAATCAGGCATCAGCTTCCGCAGCAACAGTGCCGATTGTGATTCAATCAGCGACATCGAAATGCGACACTGGTTCTGCGCCGGATCATGGGGCATCACAATCAGCGATCGTACCACCGCTTGCTGACAACAAGGTTGAAGTACCAATTGTCACGGTTTCAAGCGATGATGATCAAAAGGCGGGCAATACCAGCAGTGCGGATAGTTCATCGGTTTCATCGAGTCAGCAAAATGGGGCAGCAACATCGGACACAGGTGCGGAAACTGTGGGCAGTCAAGCACCTGTCACAAACGGGAATGTTACATCGTCAGCAACCGCGCAGCAAGATGATCGTGATGCACACCCGTCAGTTTCTGAACCAATGATTAAAACGGCACAAGAAGTTAATGCGACAGAAGCAAGCTCGTCTAAAGCACCGACGAGTAAAGAGCGGGATGAACAGGCAATTGTTGCTGCAGCGCAAGCGGCAACACATGATAATGTGAAATCTGGCCACACAATATCTGTGGTCCCGGAGAGTGTGACTTCTTTTATCGGTTCAACCCATAAGCAGCCGCAGAATGCTTTTGAGATTATTTGGCAGGCGTTGATTGAGACTGTTCAGATGCGACAGCAATGCCCAACAAATCTGATTGATGATTTGGTTTTGGGAATGCCGCAACCAAATTTTGACGTTGTGCAATCGACATTTATCGCAACGAAAAGGGAACTCAGCAAGACGTTTTCTTCGCCTGTTTTTGGGAAGTCCCTTCAACTAGATAGCCTGTCGCCGTTCAATCAGGTTTTTGGCAAGATGATCAACTTGATCGATCAAGTGTTGTTGACACATCTTGTTTTCCCAGATTAACTTACTTAAACAGTTCCGTGATGGTGAATGAAAGGCGACTAAATTTGTCAACGGGTTCTTCTTAGTCAGAGGGGAGCCCGTTTTTTGATGGCACTGACACGTTTTTTGAATGGCCCCAAAACTTGATGACCGTAAAAAAAGCCTATCTCTTCAGTATTCGTTACAAACACGAAGAGGCATAGACTTTTCAGAAATAACAGCTGATCAAGCGGTATGCGCGATTGTCAGGCATTTCCGGCTTTTGGGTTGATCGGCTGTTGTTTTGGTCGCTTTTAATTTTCTTCGGCACCTAATTTGGCGACAGCAACGGCTTTTCGAACTTTGACCGCGTGTGCCACGAGGCCGACAGCCAGACCAATACCAGCCGGAACTAACCAGCCAAGGCCCATGCCAGCAAACGGCAGGAAATGTAATTGGAAACTGTGCAATGCCAGACCAAGCGCACTTTGACTGACAAAGGCTGGAAAGGCAGCGAACATGTCGAGAACGGCTGGGACTGCAGTGAAGCCGACGACGAACCGATACACCAGTGGATCATGATGGAATGCTTTGCCGAAAACGGAAAGGAGAATCAATACCATTGAGAAAGGATAGAGGAACATCAGCATCGGGACAGACCAAGCGATGATTTGCTCCAAACCAAAGTTCGCCGTTAAGAAGGATAGAAAACTGGTCAGTGCCAACCAGACACGATAACTGACCTTTGGAAAATGACGGTGGAAATCTTGCGCAAATGCAGCAACCAAGCCAACTGCAGTGGTGAGGCAGGTCAACGTCAACAATGTTGCCAGAACCGCATGACCAGCAGCGCCGAAGTAATAGGTTACAACTTGGTTAAAAGCAGTCCCACCTTCAGGGCTAAGTTTGAAGTGAGCCAATGACATGCTGCCGAGCAGGATTAAGGCAACATAGATCAGACCAATCCAGCTAGTTGCCATCACGCCTGCTTTGGCGGTCGACTTGGCCACATCGTCATCATTTTTTAAGCCGAGACCGCGAACAGCTGTGACCACGGTAACGCCAAAGGCTAAGGCAGCCAAAGCATCCATCGTGTTGTACCCTTGAAGGAAACCATTCATGAAGCTGGCATTTTTATAAGCTGCTGTGACAGTTTGGGTTGCTGGATTTCCCATTGGATGGGAGAAACCAATAAAGAAGACGAAGAATAGCAAGACAAGGAAAACTGGATTGAGAATTTTGCCAACAGCCGTTGTGATTTTGCGTTCCTTGTAGGATAGGAAAAAGGCGGCGGCAAAGAATAAGGCCGAGAAGACCAGCAGACCAACCTGCGCCCACGCTTTTGGCAGCATCGGCAAGACGCCGGTTGTAAAGGACACGGTTGCGGTCCGCGGTGTACCGAACATCGGGCCAATGGTAGCGTGAATTAAAACCATGAAAGCAAGAGCGAAAAAGCGGCCAAGTGGACGACCAATATCATACACACCTTCTGCATGCGTAGCGGCAATCGCCAACACACCGAGCAGCGGCAATGCAACCGCTGTGACTAAGAAGCCAAGCATTGCTGGAAACCAGTTGGCACCAGCGAGTTGACCGAGGTGCAGTGGAAAAATTAAATTGCCAGCGCCGAAGAAGAGACCGAACAAAAGTGATGCAATGACGACATAATCGCGGGTTTTGAGCTTCTTTTCAGATAATTCCATTTGAGTTCCTCCAGTGTTTTTAGATGTATCATTGATTCATTAATTTGGCAGCTAATGTGGCTAATGTCAGATTCCAATTGCATCACATCCTTCAATGGTTTGAGTTACATGTTTGCTAGGCGAAAATTCAAGCTTGGGGAAGCGCTTCTGCTCGCGCTCCGCTATAACGCGCTCGCCAGCCCAGAAACCTGCGTGTAAGGACCTTGGTCGCAATGGCCAAAGTGCGGCCATCACGCCCAAGGCCGCTTACACTCCGGTTTCTAATCGGGCTGGCTCGCGCTCACACAAAAAAAGTCGCTCTTAGATTTTTCTAAGGGCGACTTTGCGCGGTACCACCTTAATTCACCAAAGCCAGCTGCGCCTTGGTCTTCATCGCATACGGTCCAATGACGATATGCTAGCACTGTAATGGGTGCCCCCATGACACGTTACTGAAGTTCGGTGTCCTGCTTGAAAGGGATATTCGCCATATCATGAATGCTTCCTCACACCAACCGAAGCTCGCTGTATTCACAGACACGGGTACTTGTCTTTCGCGTTGCATTTATATTTGATTTTTAGTTTAGCATGGATTGTTTTCTTGTCAATAACTAATTGAAATTTAATCAAAAAAAGCTTTTGTCCGATTTGCGTAAAAAATGGCACAAGAAGTTTTCTTCACAATGTTGAAGCTGATTGAATAAATAAACTTATTTGATAAATCAACATTAGCTGAAACCTGCAAGCCTATCGAGTTAATTATATTGATCATTATTGGGTCAGTTAACGAGTTTTTAAGAAAAATGATTTTTTAATTTTAAATATGACTTGAATGGAAAGCGCAGAGTGATTAAAGCAAAAATGTGAAACCGCTAACAATCACTATATAAATAACTAAGTAAATTACAAGTGCTAATGTGGTGCATAAAGAGCTATTTATATGCCATAATACTATCAGTAGGAGAAGATTGAAGGCGAGTCATAGACAAAACCCGATATTAAAGGGATCTGCGCCAGCTCTAATTCATTGATTCTTCTCGCTCAATCCTGTATTATGAGTAGTATAGAGAGAGATAAATGAATTTCAATAACAATATGGAGGCAAAAAGTGATGAAAAAAGTTAACTATATTGCAGCCGGAATTTCCGCATTAACAATTGCTGGGCTCCTGTTGCCAACTGGTCAGGTTTTCGCTGCTGATATTAACAAAACATCTGTAGCTGAAGTTAACATTCAGGGTGGACCAATTACCTTAGATCAAGTGCCCGATCTAAACTTTGGAACTATTGAGATTGATAAGTTAATTGCTGGTGAGGTTAGCCAACCGCTTGTTGATAATACCGTTCCAGTTGGTCCCGTGAAAACTGCCGCTGATCCCAAGGACGGTAATGCAACCGGTGATTTAAGCGTCACCGATAACCGCGGTACGAACGTTGGTTGGGAGCTGACAGCGCAACTTGGCGATATGAAAAATGCAGGTGGTAAGGCATTGGCGGGTTCAATGATCCTTAAAGGGACCGATATTAAGACTGATAATGTAAGCCTTAATGCGATTAACCCAGGCGCCGCTCTTCCAGAATTAGTCATTGGCGGCGCTGCAGTGTCTGTCTGGAAAGCTGATGCTGCCACTGGCACAGACGATGGTCAGGGACAGGGGAAAAACACTGCTGTCATCAAAAATGCGGGTGGCACGACCCTTAAACTGAAACAGAATTTGACACCAACAGCAGGACAATACCAAGCGGCCATCACCTGGACTTTAGCCGACGCACCTAAGTAATCTATGGCACCTAAACTAAGGGGCAGCGGTCATTCGCTGCCCTTTTCATGACTGTGGGGGCGGAACCATGAAAAAGAAAATCATTTTCAGCCTGTTGGCAATTCTGAGCTTGTTGTGGTTCGGCGGTGCCCATCAGGTTCAGGCAGCTGAAGGCGCTGGCTTTACTATCAGCCCGGCGTTGCCGCAAAATCAAATTGATCAATCGACCTATTTTAATTTGCTGGTAAAACCCGGCGAGACCCAGCGGCTGTTGATTTATGTTAAGAACACAACAAAAAGTGCTAAAAAGTTGAAGGTCAGTGCGGTCAGTGCGTTCACTCAAAGTAATGGTACGTTAGGCTATTACCCAAATAAACACACAGACAAGTCCGCTGAGTACACTTTTTCCGGGCTGACGGAAGCGCCTAAAACAATTGATGTTGGTGCTGAGGCACAAGTGCCAGTCACGTTTGATGTGAAGATTCCTGAAAAGGGTTTCACCGGTCAAATTCTCGGCAGTTTATACGTTGAAGATCCCACGGTGCATAAAAGCGGCGGCAGTGGCATGGCGATTAACAACAAGTTCGCCATGCTTGTCGGAGTTGTTTTGCAGACTTCGGAGACCAAGGTGGCACCAGAGCTGAAGTTGATGGATGTCAAACCGGGCACTCAGGATAATCAGGCCAGCGTCTTAGCCACCATTCAGAATATCAAACCTCGTTTATTTGGTGAGATGACACTTGATGGCAAAGTTTATCGGCAAGGCTCAAAAGATCCTTACCTGACACGTTCGGAAAAAGGGTGGTCATTTGCCCCAAACTCGCATTTTGACTACGCCATTTTCTCCAAAGAGGCACTGGCACCGGGCACCTATACGCTTGATTTAACAGTCAAAGGTGCTGACAAAACTTGGCATTGGCGCCGGAACTTTACGATTACGCAGCAGCAGGCGGATGTCATTGAAGAAAAACTGGGACGTGCCCCACAAACCCCTTGGCTATGGATCATCATTGCGATCATACTGGCGCTTGTGATCTTAATCCTACTATGGCTGATTTGGCGCCAACGACGCAAAAGGAGGGAGACCGATGAGACGAAACAAGCCTAGTTTTTGGATCATGCTGCTCATGACAATGAGTCTCATGGTCGGCGTTGGCGCGAAGGCTCAGCAAGTTCAGGCAGACACTTCTGTTGCACAAGTTGAACTTGTTGGTGAACTTCCGTCAACGAACCCTGATCCTAACCCAACGCCAACCCCTGATCCGACACCAACGCCAGAACCGGTTGATCATCAAACCACTGATCAGCATGGTCAAGCCACGCCGCTAACCCATACAGGCTATCTGCCGCAAACCGGCAATGCTGTTCAACTTTGGTACGTGGTCATTGGGGTTGAACTTCTGATTATTGTCATTTTAGGCATCGTGTTACTACGCGGCCGATCACGGCAGGGAGGTAAAAAATGAAAAAGAAAACCTTTATCATGATTTGCCTCACGGTGATCTTCGGCATGGTGCTTGGTCCGCTGCAGTCAGTGGCTGCAGCGGAGGCAACTTGGCCGAGTGGGATTTATCCGCCACCTGCAACAGGAAGTTTTACAAGTCTTAATGGTGTTTTTGACAGAGTCTCGACAGATTCTAGTATGATTATGAACGGCGCTGATGAAGTGGGAATTGAATTGAATCCTGATGCCACCAATCAAGCCGGTTCAATGTGGAGCAAAAATCCGATCGTTGATTTGACGAAAAGCTTTAAGCTTGAAATGCCCATGTTCTTCGGTAACAACACGATCAGTGGCGCAGACGGAATGACCTTTGCCTTAGCAGGAACACGACCATCTGCAAAGGGAAACAGCGGTCCATCTCTTGGAGCGTGGGGCGGACAAGGCGGCACGGGCTTGAAACCCGAAAGTATTGCGGCACAAGGCTTACAAAACAGTTTTGTGGTCGCAATTGACACGCATAAGGATGATATGGATCAAAATGCGGACTATCCAGGATTAAACCCAAATCAACAATATATTGGTTCTGGTTATCCTGGTCAAGCCAGCATGTACGCCATTGGATTTCCCTTGTATAAAACACAGTTGAAGTTCACACCCACAACTCAAGAACCTTTGCAAAAGTTTTCTGATAATATCAAGGACAATGTCTCTAATAATCTTTGGCATAACTTAACAGTTTCGTGGACTTCCAGTCCAACAGGCGGAACACTTAATTATCAGTTAACGTATAGATCTGGTAGTGGGAGCAAGACGACCCCTTCCCGGTCCATCACTTGGACGAAAGATCAAATTAAGCAAATTTTTGGAACCGATAAAGTTTATCTAGGATTCACTAGTGGGACAAATTCTGGTTTGGTGCTTAAATATAAGGAGCCACATGTTTTAGGAATCAAGAGTCTTGCTGATTTCAACACGGTAAAGGGCACAGTTACTTTAAAGCGTGGCAATGACAACGTGACCGAAACAACGCGATTAAATATCGGTGATAAGCTCACTTATGATTATGCATTAGACATTAACAATCTCGATGGTCGGCCATGGCCTGCCACAAAGATTGTCCTACCAAAGGGAGAACATCTTGAATACCTGAAGGAAGATGGAACTGCAGCCAAAGCTGGTGATACGTTGAAGATTCAGGCTATGATTGGTTCAACGACTCAAATGGTGGATGCAGTTGTACAAAGTGATAATCTTTCGGCAGTTATTAGCAGTGATAAACTGGTGTTGCCAAAAAACACCGATTCAATTGTTAAGTTTAGTTTGCCAGCTCAAGTAGCTTCTCACGACCTTGTATCTGATCAAGCGGTGACGGATGGCGCGGGAACGCTCACTGGTGGAACACCAGTCAAGGATTACAAACTGATTAATGCCGTTGATCAAACAAATAATGTTAAGTATGTCATTGCCGCGAATCCAGGCGAACTAACTTTAGAGAAGGTTCCGGGATTTTACTTTGAAAAACTTGGAGTCAGCGGTTTAGAGGATCCAACAGTTGGCGACGTGATCAATGGTATCCCCGGACAAAATCCATTTCCCGCAACTTCAGCCGGAATAGATCCCACCCAATGGCTGAATACACTGGGGCGGAAGACGCCAGCAGGCTATGATGGATTCATAAGTGTCAAAGACTCACGGCCAACCAAACCGGGGTGGACTTTAAGCATGAAATTATCACCGTTCACAAGAACAGAAGGCGGTTATGTTCTCGGTGATAACGGGAATACGGATGGCGGCAAGGCCCAAATAGTGCTCATAGACACCAATCCTCAAGCACAGCTCAAAGTTGCCAGCATCAAAGACAATGGTAACGATACTGTCGTCAAAAGTATGCCAGCTGGTAATAGCGACTGGGATCTAAAGGACGACTCATCAACCGCACCGATCACACAAGCATTGATGTCAATTGAAAAAACGCCTTCTGTACATGGAGGCAAGTATAGCTCTACTGCAACATGGACGTTAGCAAACGCTCCGCAGTAATAGCAAGCTAGGCTGACAAATAAATTCCAGGATCCCTTGAAATGAAACACTCATGAGAATATGATGTGCTTATCTCTTAGATTAAAGGCAAGTCAGTCATGAGCACAGACAAAGGGGTCTTAAGATGAAGAAGAATCGGATGGTTTCGCACATACTCATCACCATGGCGGTAGCGGTTTTGGCCGTGATTTCCGAGATGCCAATTCATGTTTTGATCGCCGGATTCAGCAGATTAGGCTAATGCCATTAACAGGTGTCAGTTGACCGTTTAATGAGCTATACAAGGAAGTCGCTTCTTTTCGGAGAAGCGGCTTTTTGATTTGCCCAGAATAAAGTTGCGAGTGTGAAGATCGTCCAAGTAGCAAAGGAAAGGAAAATTGCTTGCCATGGTCAATCTTTCGTGGCTAGATCAAATGTTTCAGTGCAAACTAGAAGTTTTATAAGCCTGAAAAACTGTAAAAAAGTAGCATACTATCCTAAAACGCCCATGAGGTCAAAAAATCATATTATTAATTCGAATTATTGATTAAAGGCTGATAATGCGGGACTTGCAATCGTGATTTATAAGTTTAATAAATGGCCATTTTTGAGATGGAGCCACCGTTTGAAAATTTATTATCACTGTGTAAATAACGAGTAATTATTAATTTGGATCATCTGTTATGTTGGAACGCATAGCATATCTAACGAAACGGAAATGAGAAAAATAACGTTGAATACGTTTACTTAATAGAGAATTATGGTTATATGCGGACTATATAGTTGATATATAAAAAATATTCGTATACTATTAGTATTGTAATAAGTAATTAAAACATATTTTAAAAACAGGAGGATAAAATAATGAAAAGAGTTAACTACATGTCTGCTGGTTTAATAGCAATGACACTTGCAGGGGTCATGCTGCCAATCACAAGTGTCTTTGCCGCAGACGAACCAATCAAGAAAACCTCTGTTGGTGAAGTTCGAGTTGGGGTTGATCCAGATAATCCTGATCCTAACAATCCGGACAATCCTGATGGGTCTAAGGATATTTTGTCATTGGTCAAGGTGCCAGATCTGAAGTTCAAGAGTGTCAGTGTTGAGCAACTGGCAACTGGGCAGCAAACATTGCCGCTCACAAGCAACACAGTTACTGACAAACCGGTTAAGAACGAACCAGCAGGAAATGCCAGCGATGGGAATAATCAAGGTTTGTTAAATATCACTGATTATCGCGGCACCGGTGCCGGTTGGAAGTTGGAAGCTCAGGCGGGCGAACTCAAGAATGCGGCTGGACAAAAACTGGCTGGTAGTCTTTTGCTAGCTGGGGTTGCGAAAACCGACGAGACTGATAATAATCCAACTGCTATTAGTCAGGCTGAGTTGGTCTTGGAAGGCAGCGGGGTGCAGGTATGGAATGCCGCAAGTGGTCAAGGCCAAGGCCGCAACACAGGTGTCTTTACTTCGGCAGATACCGTGTTGAAACTATCTCAAAACACGGCTGCATACGGTGGCAAGTATCAAACGGCTATCACTTGGACGCTGACCAACGCACCGTCTTAATGGATCGCATATCACCAGAAAGGGGGCAGCGATCGCACGCTGACCCCTTTTTGAAGAAACGCGCTTTGAATCGACTACGGGTGCTGCGCTGCTACTGGGTTGATCAGATGAAGTTTTCGGAATGGCAAATGTAGGGAAAAGGGGGAGACCGATGACACGAATTATATGGCGCTTTTTGATCAGTTTGATCATTGTGTTCGGCGTCCTCGGTGAAGGGATCATGGCCGCTCACCAAGTGCGAGCGGCGACCTCCATCGGTGAAGTCGTCGTGATTGACGATCGGCCAAAACCCGACAAGGATCATAATGCACCAGGAACAGAAGTATCAAAACCAAAGGAAGAGCCTTCGGTACCGCCACGCCAACAGGTTGATCGTTTGCCACAGACCAGCGAAGGAGGACAAACCTGGTATCCGCTGATCGGTTTTGCACTCCTGATGATGAGCAGTTTGCGTCTTCAACTGCGGTTTAAACGAAAAGACAGGGGGGACGATGATGAAAATCGTGACTAATTTCGCCATCGCTTTTGTCACCCTGATGCTTGCAGGTTTCGTCGGGCCGTACCAGTCGGTTATGGCCGCAGATGATCTAGGCCCCAAAAAGTCTAGTGCTCAATTGACGGTTGATGCTGGCAATATCATGATTCAGCAGGTGCCGGATTTGAATTTTGGCGGCATTTCTGTTCATGAAATCGTGAGTGGGTCCTTTCAACGGCATCCGTTGAAAAGCAATCTGGTGAATCCTGGACCGATTAAGACGGCAACGAATGCCAATGACGGCAATGCGACTGGCCTATTACAAATTGCTGATTATCGGGGCACTGGGGCTGGGTGGCGGCTTGAAGCAAAAATGGACGCGATGACGGATGGCAAAGGGCATTTCTTAGCGGGGTATGTTGATTTGGTTGGGTCACAGCTTGCCACGAGTAATCCCGATATCAACCCGATTAATCCTGCCGGCAGCAATGTGCCGCGGCTGAATTTTGCCAAAGACAACACCTCTGTGAGTTCAACTGTTGTTTGGCAGGCCGATGCTGAGACGGGTACTAAGTCAGGACAAGGACAAGGCAATAACCAGACCACAATTGGTACCGGAACGGCATTGACGTTAGTTGCAACGAACACCAACGTCACTATTGCCAAAGGCAGGTATCAAGGCGCTATTACTTGGACCCTGAGCAATGCACCAAAAGGTTAGGCCATGGTAAGGATTAACTTTTGGAGGAGCCAGAAGTGAGATGGGTGGACATGGTTGCTTGCTGAGGTCTGTAGCGAAAAAATACGGTGCAATTGAACTTCAAGTGCGATGGCACCTGCAACCGGACTACTTGCGAAAGGAGGCGTTCTGATGAAAAAACGATGCTATCTGTTAGCTTGTCTCGGCATGCTGTTGTGTACCCTGCTGGCGCCTGTGACGAGTGTTGGCGCGGCCGTCACGTGGCCGACGACTTCCGGCTATCCAGCACCGCCGTCATTTGGTGACGTGGACGGCCTCTTTTCACCAACGATGGGTGACTCAAGTTTATTGACGGATCCGACCAGCGGACATGCAGTCGGGCTTGAGATTAACAAGGATCAAGCAAATCGGTCGGGAGCAATTTGGAGCAAGGCACCAATGTTTGATTTGGATAAGGATAGTTCGTATACGATGTACTTTTATTTAGGCAATAAGACAGTTACCGGTGAGGGGATGGCATTTGTCCTTGCTGCTAAACCAGCTGCGCCGACACGGGTTGATCCTGGTTCACTGGGTGTTTGGGGAGTTGATCGTCTTTCTCCTAATAGTACTGCCAAGCAAATTGCCGACACAGCGCTGCCTAACAGTTTTGCAATGGTTGTGGATACCATAAAAAATGGTGGGGACGCGGCTGGTGGTTATGATCAATATAGTGCCTACCTCGATTATTACTTTGGTAGCGGGTATCCGGCACAAACGGCTATGTATCGCATTTCAAATCCATACTGGATGTCGTGGTTGTATTTTAATGGTGATCCGCCATTTGGAGGGTTTCAAACAGGTTTAGGCTTGCAAAATACACTTTCAAAAACGGCGGCTAACGGTAAATGGCATCAGTTGACATTAGACTGGAAGAAAGACAATGCTGGCGGTGGCACCTTAACTTACACAGTTACAATGCAAAAAAGTACTGGGTCACCTTATCAGTTTGACCGAAAGATTAAATGGTCTAAAAGCGATATTCAAAAATACTTCGCCCAAAAATCAGGCGATCCTGTTCCGCGAAAACTGTATCTAGGCTTTACCGGTACCACGAGCAGTCAATATGAACCGCATGTGGTCGCGATCGGCGCGATGCCGGAAGCAACGGCCATCAATGGCACAGTTGCTCTGATGCGCGGAGCCGAAACGGTGGAAGCAACAACTCATCTAAAAGTGGACGATGTACTGCACTATGATTACACCGTGAACGTGAAGGCAACCAGTCAGGCACCCTGGCCGGAAAGCGGGACAGCAACGATGAACGTGCCAAAAGGAAAATATTTTGACTATCTGAAGGCTGATGGGACGCCCGCCAAACCGGGCGATACGTTGCCCATCAAAGTCACGATAGGTAATTCGGATTATCAGGCCCAAGGAAAAGTTCAACCGGATGGCAATCAGATTGCTGTCACCAATATGCCCCAGATTCCAAAAGGAGCAACGGCAACGGTGAAGTTTTCACTGCCGGCCAAAGTCAAACATCATGGCCTGCTGGAAACGACACCGGTTCAGGACAAACCAATTGGGACCATCACAGGGGATGGCCAGACTTATGATCTGAAGACACCTGCGGGCAAAGATTTTCTCGCTTATATTCTTGATCCCGAAACAGGTGAACTCGTGCTGGAGAAAGTGCCGAGTTTTGTCTTCGAATTGAAGAATGGGCAAACCGGTTATCGTAATCCGACCGTTATGGAGATGGTAAAGGGACTGCCAACGCCAACGACCACTAATTGGGATCAGGCGAATGCAGATCAGTGGCTGACGAATCAGCAAGGCCGCGAACCGACCAATTCGACAGGCAAGGTGTTGAGCGTGAAAGATACGCGGCCAACCAAGCAAGGCTGGCATTTGACGATGCAACTATCGCCTTTTACATTAACTGATAATAGCTATGTGCTAGGCAATAATGGGAACAAATTAGGCGGCAAGGCAAGGTTGGTTCTGACAGATCAGACAACGCAAATTGCAGCTATCAAGGATAATAACAACGCGACACCGGTGAAAAATATGGCGGCTGGTGGGACAGATTGGTCGCTAGGCACTCAAACCGGTAATGTAGCGGCCTACCTAGGCATTGAACCAACAGCGACTGCTAAGGCTGGCCAATATCAGGCCACGGCTACTTGGCTGTTGACGAATGCGCCGAAATAGTAAGTTGCTTGAGAAACAACAAAAATGGTTCTGAAACATAAGACTGACTTATGTTTCGGAACCATTTTTTATTGGCTATGATTTAGTTTTCTGTGAAAATTGCCGAGTTAATCGTTGCTGAACGTGGTGAATTTTGTTAAACGGCAATGCTTGAAGGAGTGTGTTCAAAATGATTAAGATGCCGCCTAGCCACTCGGCCGGTCCGAACGCGATGTGCAAGCGGGTGACGGCTAGAGTGGTGGCAGTCAACGGTTCGAAGGCACTCAACATGCCCGTGGCGACTGGCGAGATGTAGTTGAGGCTGCCCAACACCAGCAAGTAAGCGAACATCGTACCGAATACGATCACGAAGGCAATGGCACCAAAATCAGGTAAAGTTAGTAGCGGATTGGGATGCAGCACGTATTGCGGTAAAAATGGCAAGCTCCCCAAGAGCATGGACCAACCGGTGACCGCTCGAGCGTCATATTTGGCCAGTAACGTGCGCGGAAGCAACGTGTATAGCGCCTGACTGACACCTGCCATAATGCCCCAGAAAACAGCGGCCGGCGCAAGACTTAACCCTGTCAGATGACCGCGGGTAACCAGCAAATAGGTGCCAATTAGCGCTAAAGTGATACTGACAAAGTCAATTCGCCGCGGCATCTGGTGAGTTGCAAATGCCACATAAAGCAAGATGAAAACCGGCCCAAGGAACTGCAAAATCGTTGCTGTTGCAGCATTACCTGCATTAATCGCTAAAAAGTAGGTTAGTTGTGACGGTACCATGCCCAAAAAGGCGAACACGATCATTAGTATAGCATCGTGGCGGTTTTTCCAAATTGCAAGGAACATCCGCGGTTCTTGCACGCCGCTCCAAAGCAAAAGTAGGAGACCAGCGAAAAACAAGCGAATGCCAACCAGCCACAGCGGCTTTACTCCCGCATCGGTAAATAGTGTTTGAGTGAAAATACCGCTGGCACCCCAAAAAATAGCCCCAATAACGGCGAAAGAAACACCTTTTAGTTTTTGGTTGGTATGGCGAGCGAGATGAGCTTCAGTGCGTGGCATGGCGGGATCCTTTCGAAGTAAGACTGTCCAAGCCATTCTACGCAAAAAAACTAGGGTTGGCTAGTTCGTGCAATATCGATCAAGCTTCCTGATGGTGTGTCTTGAAGTTGCGATGCAAGTGCCTAAAAAGAGGCAGCCATTCATTGAAGAATAACTGCCTTTTTGACCTATTCCTGAGTCGTCTTAATTTTTAATTCGTAGCGCAGGTTGGTTCGATAGAAATGCCCAAGCAGCATGCCTAGCGTTAATCCTAAGACAATGAGACCGAGCGGGAAAAGCCAACCACCGAGGAACCCGCCGATGCCGATCACAATCATGGCGATGATGACGCCAAAAAAGATACTAGCAAAGCCAAGTGCGCCACCACTAAAGTTAGCATTAGCTGAATACACACTAGCAAATGGAAATTGACTGCCAACCAGCGGCCATCCCATCATTAACGTCATGCCATAGGTGAAAATGATTACGGCAATGCCGGCCAATAAGGCATCAAAGCCGCCAAGCGCAGTGGTCAAAATGGTAATGAACAATAGCGGTGGTAAGAATAATCGGGCGAACATGGCCTTGACTACCCCGCGCAGTAGCAAGCCGTGGGTCGTAAAAGGCACATACTGGAAAATTGCCATGGCTTGAGGTTGACTCGAAAACCGCAGATTAACCAAAGCGGGAGCCAACGCCACAATGACACCGATGCCAGCGTAGGCAATAAAATGCTTCGCCGAGCTAAATGGCATGTCGCGCAGTCCACCGCCAACAAAGATCAGCGGTAGAATAATGCCATAAGCCAACTGCGGATAGACCCGCAGTTTATAATCGCGTTCGCTGCCTAGCACACGCCACCCTAAAGTGAAATATGTCCGTTCTTCACCAGGACGAGTCAGCAGGGCACTCACGCCGCGGAACCACCAACCAAGTTTACGCGTGCGGGCATCGCCTTGGTTCAATTTTTCTAGATAGGCTTCAAACACACCAGAAAAATGTAGAAAGACGAGGGTCAAGGCGATCGGGACGACGACACTTAACGCGGTGAGCGTCAGACTTAATACCGTTACCTGTCCTGCAAACAACATGGGCAGACCAACGAACCAAGCGGGGACAGCTGGTAAGAAAAGCCAATTAAACTGACCGCTGATGGACATGCCGAAAAGCGACATGGAACGCGGCAGCAAGTTAGGCAGCTGACCACCAACGTAGATACCAATCATCAGTAAGATCTGCACTAAATTCAGCATGTTGCGCAATCGTTCGCCATCAAAAAAGCGTAAGACTAGCAAGTAAACAAAAAGCGCCATGACCAGACTTAACACGCCGCTCAGCAGCAAACCGATGAGACCGCCAAGTGCCACGATTGGGCCATAATGGATACCGGCCATGACGAGTCCAGGCCCGCCCATTGCCAGCAACGTCATGCCCAGATAGAAGCAAATATTGATCAACCGCGCAAAACTTAACGTTTGATCATTGACGCCTCGGGAGGCAAAAACACTCCGGTCACGCGGGTCAAGAATCAGGCTTGAGTAAGTGGTCAAAATAGCGAGAAAACTCGTAAGTAGTTGAATCGTCATGAAAAGGGTAAAGGTCGTGAGAATTGAGGTCGGGAGAAACATAAGCAGCCCTAAAATCAGGCCAAAGAAGAGATTCCATAAAAAGGCGGTTTTGATGCTCGCATCTTGACCACGTTTGCGTTTATTGAACATACTGCCTAAGCCGCTAGATTCACGAGCGGCCAAGAGACCCTTAGTCGCAAGGATTAGCCGCAATTGATCAAACTGAATACCACGTTTTTCCAATAAGGGCCTAAAGCGCGCGAGCCATGCAAATGCTTTCGGCAAAGGCAACGCGGCTGTATCAGTTGGATCAGCGGTGTCTAGGGACGTCTTTTTAAATAGTTTCATGGGATTCACCGCCAGTCACGATATCCACGAAACTTTGTGCCTTTTGACCGTGTTCGGCAAAGCCGGTTAGATCGTTGAAGAGCTGTTGCAGGTTGGTGTCGGCTTCCTTGGCAATGGACTTGAAGGGGCCGTCAGCAACAACCATACCGTCATTTAGCACGATGATGCGGTCTGACAACTTCTGAACAACATCGAGAATATGGCTGGAATAAAAAATGGTTTTACCACGATCCCGCAAATCCTGTAGCACTTCTTCAATGACAAGCACGGTGTTGGCATCCAGGCCGTTTAACGGCTCGTCCCAAAAAAGAATGTCGGGATTGTGTAGCAGGCTGGCGATAATCAAAATCAGTTGGCGCATCCCCTTTGAATATGATGAAATGCGCCGATCAAAAGCCTCCCGCAAATTCACAAGATCCGCCAGTGCAAAGGCCTTTTGTTCAGCATCGGCAGCGCTGAGTCCGTAAAGTTGGCCAATCAAGCTTAAATATTCACGAGCAGTCAAGGCGTCAAACACGTCGGCACTTTCAGGCACATAGCCAATCCGCCGTTTATAACTCGGGTCGTTGGGTTTGATTGGCTGACCAAACAGCTCAATGGTGCCGCCGTCTGGTTGCATCAAACCGAGCATCATTTTAACTGTCGTGCTTTTCCCTGCGCCATTAGGACCGATGTAACCAACAATGCTTCCTGGAGTAATCGTAAAGTTGAGATCTTTTAAAACCTCCTTGGATCCGAAACTTTTCTGGATGTGGCTGAGTGTTACGATTGGTTCTGCCATGATAGGCCTCCTCTTGTAGGGTTGAGTAGGTACGCGTCTAAAAAGGTGTCAGCAAGAAATGAAACGCGCTTGTCTGCATACTTCTTTGGGCCGATTATGACAGAAAAGATTATTGTTGTATAGAGAAACAACTTTTGAATAACGCTTTTTGGCGACAATAAAAAACATCACGAGAGACAACGTGATGTTAAGAGGTTCGCTAATTTAATGGACTAGGCCAAACGAGAGCCAAATAAAAAACGAAAAATCGGTCAGTTTGTGAACCGACGAAAGAGTGGCCGAAGAATAAAATATAATACTGGTACGATAATGGCCGTTGCAATTGAATTGATCACGGTGGCAGGCAAACTCAGGAAGGCACCGACCACGGCTGCCTTGAAAACGCTACCGACCATGAGCGCCTCAACAACCCCAGTGAGATAAGAAGTGACGATTTTTGTCAGGCCTGCGAGAATACCAATTATGATGATATTGCGCGGTTGATCGTTATGCTTAAAGGCTTTGACCAAAGCGCTGACAACGATGGCCATCACAATGGCTTCAAGGGCAGTCAACCATGAGGTAGCCGCATAGCCGTTCAGCAGATCAAACCCGCCCAAACCGATGACAGCGGCCAAACCACCTAAGCGGCCACCTAGGAAAAGAATGGCAAGCACCATTAAAGGATTACCAAAGTGGATGAATGGCCGACCAACCATTGCCGGAATTGGAATCCGTAAGAGTGAAATGCCAATGAAGATAATGGCAGCAAATAGACCGGTGAAAATAATATTCTTTAACGTATTATGGGATGTTTGCATCGTAATCGCCTCCAAAATATTGATAGTAATGCACGGTATGTGGCAGTTTATGGCAGTTGTTTGCTTAGCGCAGGAATGACGCCAGTCAGATTCAGGCCGTACTTTGGATCGGCATCAGTGGCAAGCGTGGCCTTGATCGCAAGCCGGGCGGCAACCATGCCAGTTGCGGCCGCTTGCCGCAAGTTTTGGCCTTTTAACAAACCCGTCGCCAAGGCAGCAGCAAAAAGATCGCCAGTGCCAAAATAATGGCCCGTTTCTTTTGGCTGAGCCAAGGCCAGCGTGGTACCGGATGCATCGATGCCGACCACCGCAATTTGTTTGTGAAAAGGCACGCCGGTGATGAGAACGGCGCTGTCAAATTGGGCATGCAGGCGTTTCGCCAAAGCCGTGACGGCAGAAGGATCGGTGAGCGTTGTTGGCTTTTCATCCAAAAGCAGCTGAGCTTCGGTGATGTTGGGCGTCAAGACAGTTGCCCGATGCGCCAACTGTTGCATGGTCGCCACATAAGCAGCATCAAATCCCTTGTAAAGTTTGCCGTTATCTGCCATGACGGGATCGATCAACACGAGCGGGGCATGAAATTTAGGCAGCCAACGATCCCATTGGCCGGCCGCCTTTTGACCAAGATAACCAAGGTAAATGCCATCAGGCTGCAGTTGCAGTTGTTGCCAGTGCTTGAGAATCCCCGGCATTTCGGAGCTAAGATCAAGATAAGTATTGACGCCTAGTCCGCCAGTGTGACTAGACAGCAGTGCGGTAGGCAAAACATACGGCGTCAACCCCAGCCCAGCCGCTAACGGCAGCGCCACGCTCATCGAGACTTGACCCACACCACAAAGATCTTGACTGATGATCAGACTTTTTGTGTTCACAGCACGAATCCTTTCTGAAAAGATAGTTGTTAATAATGAGAATGCGCAATTTTAGGTGTCTTGTCAACAAGAGCGCGAACAGGCACGTTTAGAAACCGGAGCATAAGTGGCCTCAAACAAAATGGCCCCGGCATCGGGCCGTGACCATTTAATAGAAAGAATCAAGCTGAATTAAGCATTCCGAATCGTCTGAGTCGCAGCAGCAATGCGCTTGACGACGGTTGGATTGTCCATCGTGTAGATATGGATCCCATCAACGCCATGCACCAGCAAATCGACAATTTGATCAATCGCGTAGGCAATACCAGCATCACGCATCGCTTCTTTATTGCCAGAAAAATGCTGCATCATTGCGACAAATTTTGGTGGCAAGTTGACACCGGCCATGGTGGCCATCCGTTCGATCTGGTGTTCATTGATCACTGGCATAATGCCGGCTTCGATAGGCACGT
Organism: Lacticaseibacillus sp. 30; assembly: GCF_053819265.1. Taxonomy (NCBI): domain Bacteria; kingdom Bacillati; phylum Bacillota; class Bacilli; order Lactobacillales; family Lactobacillaceae; genus Lacticaseibacillus; species Lacticaseibacillus sp. 30. Next base: position 113,111 of record NZ_JBSOQX010000006.1, on the reverse strand, counting down.
TGATCCCGGCTAATTGTGCTCGTTCGCGAAATCGATAAAAAACCTGATTGTCGAAGAAAAGTTGACTGATCAGTTGGCTTGCGCCGGAGTCGACTTTTTCTTTGAGATGGTGAATATCACTGACCACATCAGGAGATTCAGGATGCTTTTCTGGATAGCAGGCTGCTACTACGTTGAAGTCGCCGACTTGGTGAATGTGTTCGATCAGATCACAGGCATAGGGAAAATCGTTACTAACGCGGCCGCTTTTGGGTATGTCACCGCGTAAAGCAAGGATGTTATCAATGCCAGCATCTTGAAAACCGCGCAGTTCTGCATCTACCTGTTCTCGGGTGAGTTGAGCGGCTGGCAGATGGGCCACGGGTTCCATATCAAACTCATCTTTAATCAGTTTGGCAACTTCGAGTGTCCCCATGTGAGGCTTGTTGCCATTGGCGCCGAAGGTTACGGAAACGAAGTCAGGATCGGCTTCTTTGACCGCATCGAGGGTGTTGAGAATCGGAGTCAAAGCAATATTGCTCGCATTTTTGCGCGGGGGGAAAACTTCAAATGAGATGACTTGATGATCTTTAAAGCACTGGTTGATTTTCATGAGTGAGTTCCTTACGTACTTGTTTAGCCGCTGCCACCATGTTGATGAGGCTGGCCTTGGTTTCTGGGACATCACGAGTCTTGAGGCCACAGTCAGGATTGATCCAAACATGATCGGCAGGCAGACGTTTCAGAATTTCGTGGATGATGTGCACAATTTCGTCCTTTGAAGGAATCCGTGGGGAATGGATGTCATAAACACCAGGACCAACATGAGTCTGAAAATGGGTTGCCTTAAGGATGTCCAAGAGACTGAAGTCGGAACGGGCCGCTTCAAACGAGATGACATCGGCATCGAGGTCGTCAATCGCCTTGATGATATCACCGAACTGCGAATAGCACATATGGGTGTGAATCTGTGTTTCAGGCTTGACCTTGCTGCCGACTAACCGAAAAGCTGGTACTGCCCAATCGAGATACTTCGGGTACCAATCTTTCTTGCGCAACGGCAAGTTTTCTCGCAAAGCCGGTTCGTCGATTTGGATAATCTTGATGCCATGCTTTTCAAGATCAAGTACTTCATCTTCCAAAGCCAATGCAATTTGTTCAACGCTCGTCTTTTGGCTCAGATCTTCACGCGGGAAGGACCAGTTGTAGATGGTGACTGGACCGGTGAGCATCCCCTTAACGAGGTGGTCGGTTTGACTTTGGGCAAAGACAGTTTCAGCAACGGTGATTGGCTTGGTGCGATAAACATCACCCCAGATAATGGGTGGTTTCACACCGCGCGTACCATAACTTTGCACCCAGCCGTTGTCCGTGAAGCGGAAACCGCCAAAGTTTTCACCAAAATATTCAACCATGTCATTTCGTTCGAATTCACCATGAACAAGAACATCAAGGCCGATTTCCTCTTGGAATCTGATCCATTCGATTTCTTCTTTGTGATTGAAGGCGGTGTATTGTTCTTCAGTGATTTCATGCCGGCGAAGTTTTGCCCGATTGCGTCGTACTTCAGCGGTTTGCGGGAACGAGCCGATCGTTGTTGTTGGCAATAGCGGCAGCTTGAACGCCTTAGCTTGAATCGCCAACCGGGTTTTCCGTTCCGGCGTCCGCGTGTAGTCGGCCGGAGTTAAGGCAGCAATCTTTTCATTCAATGCCTTATTTTCTGCGTACCGGGGCTTGCTGAACAAAGCGACGTTGGCTTGATAGGCTTTGTGATCAGCATCGGTTTCGAAGATAGCATCCAATTCGTGCAGTTCACTGAGCTTTTCTTCAGCAAATGCGAGGTATTGTTTTTCCTCAGGCTTTAAATGAGTTTCATTGCGTAAGGTGTATGGCACATGCAACAAGGAGGTTGAGGTGCTTAACACCAGCTTATCTGTGATCTTTGCCAGCGTTTTAATGGTTGCTAAGGCATCGGCATAATGTGTGCGCCAGATGTTCTTGCCATTAATGATACCGGCAAAAAGAGTTGCGCCTGCAGGGAAGCCTTGCGTTTTCAGAAGATCAAGGTTGGCATGGCCTTCAACAAAATCAAGGCCAAAACCGTCAAATGGCAACTTACTGATGCGATCAAATGAGTCGGTCAAGTCGCCAAAATACGTTTGGACTAACACTTTGGCGCTTTGCTTTTGAGCCAGAAGTGGGGTGTACAGCCGTTCGAACAAGGCGAGGTCAGCGTCCGTCTGGTCATAGACCAAGGCCGGCTCGTCCACCTGAATCCACTCAGCACCAGCAGCATGCAAGCGTCCGATAATGTCGGTGTATGCAGCAATTAAGTCTGCTACAAAATCATCTGGGGTGACATCAATGAACCGTGACAGCTTTAGTAACGTGTATGGACCAACCAAGGTCGGGCGCGCATTGATACCTAATGCTTTTGCTTCTTCAAACTGGTCAAATAGTTGCCAGTCTGTCACTTTAATTTGTGTGTCCTGATCGAATTCAGGAACCAGATAATGATAGTTGGTGTTGAACCATTTTTTCATTGCCAAAGCTTTGACATCACCAGCCTCGCCTTGATAACCGCGCGCCTGGGCAAAATAGGTGTCCAGCGGCGACAGACCCAGCGCTTGATATCGCTTTGGCACGATATTCAACAAGTTGGCAACATCCAAGGTGTTATCGAAGAAGGAAAAATCGCCAGTCGGAATCTGGTTAATGCTAGCCGCTTGAACAGTTTCCCAATTATGCTGCCGCAGGGCTTTCACTTGTTCCTGTAATTCCTGTGCTGTGATTTGATGTTTGAAATACTTCTGGGTCGCAAATTTAAGCTCGCGATGTTCGCCAATGCGTGGGTAGCCGATGATTGTTGTTGTCATAAAGAAATCCTCCTCAGTTAGTGAGCGCGAGCCAGACCGGTTGCTGGTCTGACAAACGCGTTATAGCGGAAATTTAGTTGCGGAAAGGTGCGGTGCTTGTTTGGGTTCACGAAAGATGTTTAGCGAGAAAATCGTGAATGTCAAAAAAGCCGCCCTCAGCGCAGACAAATTGTCTGCGCCAAGGACGGCTTACCGTGGTACCACCTTGGTTTGAAAGCCGTTCACACGACTTTCCTCAATCAGTCCGACAGCAAATAGCTGTGAGACCTAACGCAATAATGGGCGTCCCCATGACCGCCTCGCAATCGCTCAGCGTTCCTGCATCACCAAGACCATATTCGCTGCCGTTTCTTGATGTCCTTTCACCAAATGGACACTCTCTAAGCAAAAAACTAACAACTACTCATCTTTCCGCATTTCAATGTTGAGGCTAGTTTACTGACGAAGCTTGTTATTGTCAAGAACTTTGTTCGAAGAGCGTGAGAAGTAGCGGTTAGTTCGGCGTAGCGAAGTGCGACTGCGAACCCTTTTTTCGCGGCAACAGCAGACGATTTAAACGCTTGAACTAAAAGAAGAGAACTGGCGGAGCGGCGATGGGCTCAGCACTGAAATTTGTCTAGGCGGAGTGGTTTTCTCCGCCTAGACAAAGGCCGAGCTTCAAGACCGCGGGTTTTGCGGGCTTGAAGTCGTGCCCAGTGCGCTAGCTTCGCGGTCGCCACCCCGAATCGCCGCGTAGCCAACTCGGCATAGAAAGCTAAATGTAGGCTTTGTTGCCCTATGCTCCGGCTTCTAAGAGGGGTGGCTCACGCTCTGCTTCGAAACGCGATCACAGGCGCAGAAACCTGCACATAAGGACCTCAAGCACAATGACCAAAGTGCGGTCATCGCACTTGCTGCCGCTTATGCTCCGGTTTCTAAACGCGCCTGCTCACGCTCTTAAACGCGATCACCACCCCAGAAACCTGCGTGTAAGGACCTTGGACGCAATGGCCAAAGCCCAGCCATCACGTCCAAGGCCGCTTACACTCCGGTTTCTAAGCGGGGTGGCTCACGCTCTTAAACTTTTTCACTGACTTGTTTTCCAAATTGCGGTAAGCTATTAAAACAAGTTATAGAAGGAGAAAGACATCATGAGGGTATTGTTTCCGTACATCAAAAAATATCGGTGGGACGTGATCTGGTCGGTTTTGGCGATTTTGATTGTGGCCTTTGCAACGTTGTGGCAGCCGCATTTGTTGCAGGTAATCATGAATGCCATCATGAAAAATGATAAGCAGACAGTCTGGATTAATGGTCTGTATTTGATCGGACTGGCGATCATCGGGATTATTGGCGGGATCGTCAACACGATTTACGCGGCGCGGGTTGCGCTGGGTGTGGCAACGGATTTGCGTGCAGACGAATATGCTAAGATTCAGAGTTTGGCGTACGCGGATGTTGAAAAGTTTTCGCCATCGAACTTGGTTGTTCGAATGACCAACGATATCAATCAAGTTCAGCAAATCATCATGGGCTTCTTTCAACAAGTCACGCGAATCCCGATTTTATTCGTTGGCGCGGTCATTCTCGCGATCATGACACTGCCCGAATTGTGGTGGGTTATTGCGGTGATGATGATTTTAGTTTTTGGCGTCAGCTTTTTCTCGTTCAGTCATATGGGCAAATACTTTGGCCGGATGCAACAATTAATTGAGCGCGTCAACACGTTAGCCCGAGAAAATCTGATGGGCATGCGCGTGGTGAAGTCGTTTGTTCAAGGCGCGAATCAGATCAAGACATTTGCTGAGTCCAGTGATGAAATGCGGGATGTCAGCGTCAAGATCGGGAACTTGTTCGCCCTACTAATGCCGGCGTTCTTCCTTGTGGCTAATTTAGCCATGGCTGGTAGTATTTGGCTGATCGGACAGGACATTACTAGTCATCCTAGCAATCTGGCGGCAATTACAAGCTTTATTAACTATTTGATGCAGATTCTGTTTGCCATTATCAATGGTGGCTTCATGTTGACATTTGCTTCACGTGCGTTGGTTTCACTCAAACGTATTCAAGAAGTCATGGACACAAAGCCGAGTATGACATTCGTCTCTGGCCCGCACCGTGACTTAGATGGCGCGGTTGAATTTGATGACGTGACGTTCACCTATCCTGGTGATGAAAAGCCAACCATTTCTGACATCAGTTTCAAGGTGAAATCTGGTGAAATGATCGGTATTGTTGGCGCAACTGGTAGTGGTAAAACCACATTGGCACAGTTGATTCCCAGACTGTTTGATCCAGATACCGGGATTGTCAAGGTTGGCGGTCACGATGTCCGTGCTGTCACCGAAGCCGATTTGCGGAAAACGGTTGGCTTCGTCTTGCAGCGATCAACGCTTTTTTCCGGTACAATTGCGGAAAACTTGCAGCAGGGGAATCCTAACGTCAATCTAGATGCGATGCGCTGGGCGGCAAGAATAGCTCAGTCGGCTGAATTTATTGAACGCTTGCCACGCACTTACAACGCCGAAGTTGAGGAGCGATCCTCTAACTTTTCCGGTGGTCAAAAGCAGCGTCTGTCAATTACCCGTGGCGTGATCGGCCAGCCGAAAATTTTGATTTTGGATGATGCGACCTCGGCTTTAGATGCCCATTCAGAGAAATTGGTTCAAGAGGCACTGGCACACGAGCTGGGTGATACGACGACGATTATCATTGCCGAAAAGATCAGTTCTATCATCAAGGCAGATCGTATCTTAGTGCTTGATGAAGGCCGTTTAGTCGGCAGTGGCACACATCATGATTTAGTTCAACATAACGATGTTTACCGAGAGATCTATGCCACCCAAAAGGCATTGGAAGAGGGGGTGTGATTAAATGAAAGACTTGAAAAATGCAGGTAAATTTTATGCGCATTATCTGAAACCTTATTGGATTGAGTTTTTGATCACGACGATTTTGGTTGGCATCTCTACCTGGGCAATTGTGGTCGCACCGACTTACATGGGACGAGCGATCGAAGAACTGGCAACCTATGTGCAGCAGTGGATGAACCCAGCAACTAGGGCACAAGCAACATTTACGACATTTAACCATACCTTGGCGATTTTCGTCTTGCTTTACATCATTGATGCCACTAGCATCCTTATCTCAAGCTTATTGTTGTCTAAAATCAGTGGTTACTCGACTGGTACCATGCGGGTCGGATTATTCCGAAAAATGCAACGGATGAAAGTGAATTATTTCGACAGTCACAGTGACGGCGATATTTTATCGCGGTTTACAAGTGATCTGGATAATATTTTCAACGCCATGAATCAGGCGTTGATTGAAATCTTCTTAAGCGGTGCCCAGTTTATCGGGATTATCTGGATGATGTTCACCCAAAATGCGACGTTGGCCTGGATCACAATGGCATCGACACCCGTTGCAATTGGGCTGTCGGCCTTCGTCATGCATCAAGCGAGTGTCTCGGTTGATCGCCAACAAGATGATATTGGCCGCCTAAACGGTTATATCAACGAGCAGATTACAGGCCAAAAAATGTTGATCACTAATGGCTTGCAACAGGAAAGTGTCGCCGGTTTCCAGCCGTATAATGCGGCGGTGCGTAAGTCCAACCTGCGCGGCCAGATCTGGAGCGGTATTTTAAATCCATTGTTGATGGGCTTGTCATTGTTGAACACCGCGATTGTCATTTTTGCTGGTTCTTGGTTGGCACTGAATGGTTCTTTGAGTCAAGGCGCGGCGCTGGCCTTGGTAGTTGTGTTCGTCAATTATGCGCAGCAGTATTATCAGCCAATTGTCCAGTTGACCAGTCTATTCAACATGATTCAGCTGGCCATCACTGGCGCCCGACGGATTACTGAAGTGCGGGAGCAACCTGATGAAGTGGATCCGCCAGAAGGGAAAACGCTTGACGGACTCAAGCATGAGTTACTGATCGACAATGTTCATTTTAGCTATATCCCTGGCAAAGAAATTTTGCATGGCGTGACCATCAAGGTGGATAAGGGCGAAATGGTTGCCTTGGTTGGCCCAACCGGTAGCGGTAAAACAACGGTTATGAATTTGCTGAATCGCTTCTATGATGTTGACTCGGGGGCGATTACATTTGACGGCGTCGACGTTCGCGAATTCAAGCTCGCCTCATTACGACAAAATGTCGGTATTGTCTTGCAAGACCCGCAACTCTTTTCCGGCACAATTCGCGATAATATTCGCTTCGGCGATCCCGATGCTGATCAGGCGCGGGTGGAAGCAGCGGCCAAACAGGCTAACATCCACGATTTCATCGTGAGCTTGCCAGAAGGCTACGATACCTTTGTTTCAGATGAACAAAGTGTTTTCTCGGCAGGACAAAAGCAGTTGATGTCGATTGCGCGAACTATTTTGACCAATCCGCGGTTGTTAATTCTCGATGAGGCGACAAGTAATGTTGATACCGTTACGGAAGCCAAAATTCAAGCGGCAATGGATAACGTCATTCAAGGGCGAACGAGTTTTGTCATTGCCCATCGGTTAAAGACCATTTTGAATGCCGACAAAATCGTTGTCTTGCGTGATGGCAACATCATTGAGGAAGGGAGTCATGAGCAATTACTCGCGCAAAATGGCTTCTATGCCGAGCTTTACCACAATCAAATGGTGTTTGAATAACTTGTAAAAAGATTCCGAATAAAATCGGAGTCTTTTTTATTTTTATTCGTTTGTGAAACGGTTGCAATGGCTTCCTAGCCTCAATAATATATGTTATCCTTTTTATATCAGAACAATGGGTAGGACGGTTCTGATAAATATTGGGATGATGGAGGTAACGAATGAGTAAGCGTAGATATCTGGTCGCTATCGGCGGCATTTTGCTTCACCTGATGATTGGTTCCGTGTATGCATGGAGTGTTTTCACGGGACCGATTGCCAAACAAACCGGTTGGGCGTTGTCATCGGTGACAGTTGCGTTTAGTATCGCGATCTTCTTCTTGGGGATGAGCGCCGCCTTTATGGGTCGGCTGGTTGAGCGATTTGGTCCGCGACTGACAGGGACAGTTGCGGCGTTGCTATATGGCTCTGGCATTCTGTTGACAGGACTGGCGGTGCAACTTGAGTCTTTGCCGTTACTTTACATTGGGTATGGTGTTGTTGGTGGTTTGGGATTAGGTGCGGGTTACGTGACCCCGGTTTCAACCATCATTGCTTGGTTTCCAGACAAGCGCGGGCTCGCAACCGGCATGGCCATTATGGGCTTCGGTTTTGCTGCGATGCTGACCGGTCCGATTGCTCAGAACTTGATTGCTGGGATTGGACTGGTGCCAACGATGTATGTGCTCGGCACCGCATATTTACTTATTATGCTCACAGCAGCGCAGGTTATCCGGAAGCCGCGTCCGGGTGAGGTTCCTGCTGCTGATATTGCTAAAAGTGTCAGTTTGACCGGTACTGCCATGACAGCAAACCAGGCAGTCAAAACGCGTTCATTCCGCTACCTGTGGCTGATGTTTTTCATCAACATTACCTGTGGGATCGGACTGGTTGCTGTTGCGTCACCGATGGCGCAACAGCAAACCGGCATGTCTGCGGCTACGGCAGCGATGATGGTCGGGGTCGTAGGTTTGTTTAACGGTTTTGGTCGACTGGCTTGGGCAACACTCTCGGATCTGATTGGCCGTCCGCTGACGTACACACTGATTTTTACGGTGGATGTCGCTATGTTGGCCGGCATTCTGGTGTTCAGCTCACCATTGCTCTTCGGGATCGCCTTATGCCTGATCATGTCCTGCTACGGTGCAGGGTTCTCTGTCATTCCGGCCTACCTTGGCGACGTTTTTGGTACGAAACAGTTAGGTGCTATTCACGGCTATGTCTTGACGGCGTGGGCAGTTGCTGGAGTTGTTGGACCGACCCTGCTTAGCCTTAGCGATCAATACTTCCACAGCTATACTTACAGTTTGATTTTCTTCGTTGCGCTTGAATTGGTTGCTTTTATTCTCTCGATTCGCATTCGCCGGCAGTTCAGCGTTGTGGCTCGTGATGAAAAGGTGACGGATTCACTCGAAAGGCAACATTGATTGGCTAATACTGTGACAGCCTCGAAAAAGGCTGCTCGTGATCAACGAATGAATGGGGAAATTGACGGTTGTATTGGTCTATAACAATGAAGTTTATAAATGAATAAGCTCTGGAAAAATCCATACAGATGTATGGATTTTTTTTGCACGCTAAAATCCCGGTATATCAACATTAATGATTCATAACGCGAAGTATTTAAAAGCGTTTAAACATTATTAGTTGACATACCTGTACGTACAGGTAAAATAAAGTTTGCAAGTGAAAGCGATTTCTGGAGGAGAAGGCATGCGGAAGTATGATGTGATCTATCAGGATTTGAAAGATAAGATCGAGGCCGAAATTTATACGACTGGTTCATTATTGCCGAGCGAGAATACGCTGCAGGATATGTATCAGGCATCGCGCGACACGGTACGTAAAGCTTTGCGGCTGCTCAAAGATGATGGCTTCATTCAATCGCAGAAAGGCAGAGGATCAATCGTGATCAATCGCCAAGAATATGTCTTCCCGGTGTCAGGTGTCGTCAGTTATGCCGAATTGGCTAAGCAGCTTCACTTGCAGACAAGAACCGTGGTGTTGGCCAATCATTTTGCCGCACTTCCGGCCAAGTCCTTTAAAGATGTTGATCCGGATGTTGAAGTCAAGCAGATGCGTTTGCTGAAGCGAGTGCGTTACTTGGAAAAAGAGCCGGATATCATTGATATCGATTATTTGGATCCAAGAGTCGTGCCGCCGATTCCGGAGTCGGTGGCAAGGGATTCGTTGTATGCGTATCTCGAAGGACAAATTGGCTTGGAAATTGCTTATGCCACAAAAGAGATTACGGTTGAAACGGCAACTGAAGAAGATCGTCGTTATCTAAATCTTCCTGAGGGCGCCATGGTTGTAGTTGTTCGCAGTTGCAGTAGTTTGGCAGACACTAGAAAATTTCAATACACAGAGTCACGGCACCGGGCAGATCGCTTCAAGTTCCACGACTTCGCCCGGCGTACAAGACCATAGAGCGTGAGCAGGTTTCTGCGCCTACGAACGCGTTTCAAGCATAGCGTGATCTGATATGTTGAGACTCAAAATTTAAGTGGTTTTGAAAGCCTTTGTGTTTAGGTCTCAAGCTCAGCAAACGCTTTTCAGGAAAGGGAGTCACCATGGGATTTCATAATAAAGTCATTTATCAGCTATACCCCAAGTCTTTTTATGACAGCAATGGCGATGGGGTTGGCGATCTGCGCGGCATTATCGACAAGATCGATTACCTCAAGTCATTACATGTCGACATGATTTGGTTTAATCCATTTTTTGTTTCACCGCAGTATGACAATGGTTATGACGTCGCAGATTATCGTCAAATTGATCCACGCTTTGGGACCATGGCCGATTTTGACGAGTTGGCCAAAAAACTTAAAGCGGCAGGTATCGACATCATGCTGGACATGGTGCTGAACCATACCAGCACAGAGCATGCTTGGTTTCAAAAGGCTTTAGCAGGTGACAAACATTATCAGGCATACTATTACATTCGACCACCAAAGCCGGATGGCAGTTTGCCAACAAATTGGGAAAGCAAGTTTGGCGGCCCAGCTTGGGCACCGTTTGGCGATACAGGCAATTATTATTTGCATTTATATGAACGGCGCCAAGCAGATTTGAATTGGCACAATCCAGCGGTTCGACAAGAAGCTGCTGCCATTATCAATTTTTGGCGAGCAAAAGGTGTCCATGGTTTTCGGTTCGATGTTCTCAATGTTATTGGTAAAGCCGATAAGCTTGTTGATGCACCGCCAAGTGTGGCCAGCAAAACGTTGTATACCGATACACCGATTGTTCAGGACTATTTGAAGGAGCTGGCAGCAAACAGCTTCGGTCAAGATGATAATCGTGTGACGGTTGGCGAAATGAGTTCCACCACAATTGCCAATTCGATTGCTTATACCAAACCGGACAACCATGAACTTTCAATGGTTTTTCAATTCCATCATCTTAAAACAGACTACAAGAACGGTGAAAAGTGGAGCAAGGTGCCATATGATTTCAACGCCTTGCGCGATATTCTCCACACTTGGGGTCAGGGACTTGATCAAGGTGGTGGTTGGCAGGCACTGTTTTGGAACAACCACGATCAACCGCGGGCCATCAATCGATTTGGCGATGTCGGGCAATATCGGGTTAAAAGCGCAGAATTGCTGGCAGCAGCGATTCATTTGAGCCGCGGCACACCTTATATCTATATGGGCGAGGAGATTGGGATGACTGATCCTGTTTACACCAGCATGGCAGATTATGTGGATGTGGAAGCTAAGAATGCTTATGCAGCACTGCTGGGAAAAGGCATGTCTGAAAAAGAAGCATTCGGCATTATTTTGGCGAAAGCCCGAGATAATAGCCGAACGCCAATGCAATGGGATGCCTCGGACCATGCAGGCTTTACCACTGGCACGCCTTGGTTGCGACCAACAAATCAAGCTGCAATTAATGTGCAGGCTGAGCTTGCACATGGTGAAATTTTTAAATTTTATCAGCAGCTGATCGCATTGCGTAAACAGTATCCAGTGATCAGTGACGGTAGCTACACGCCGTTTGGAACTGAAATTGATCGGTTGTATGCCTATATAAGAACATATGGCACACAACAATTGCTGGTGCTGAATAATTTCAGCGACAAGACAATGACCGTACCGCTACCCGAAAAGTTTCAAACTGCAAAAGTATTAATCACGAACGAAGCTACATTGACGCCAACCGCAACCATGACATTGCCGCCATACGTGACGATTGGGTTATTGCAGAAAGCGTGATTTGGCTGGTTCGCTAGAAGAAGGCACTTAAGACAAAGCGCAGCTGGGTTTTCGTGCCAGCAAGCGTGTTGATAAAAGGGGGAACAAGAAATGGCAGATACGAAAAAGTTGCAGCTCATGGCACCGGTCTCCGGCTTGGCCATGGCAATTACCGATGTTTCTGATCCGGTTTTTTCACAGAAAATGATGGGTGACGGTTTTGGCATCGATCCGACTGATGGTCAGATTGCCGCACCAGTTGACGGGCGGATTATGATGATCGCGGACACCAAACATGCGATTGGCATCAAAGCCGATAACGGCGCAGAATTATTGGTTCATTTGGGAATCGACACAGTCGAGCTGAAAGGCGCACCGTTCGAAATTGATACGGCTATGGATGCCCGTGTCAAAGCAGGTGATCTCATCGGATCGATGGATTTGGACGCAATTAAGAAAGCTGGGAAAAAGACAACCGTCATTGTTGCGATTACCAATAGCAAAGAAGTCCTCGATCATCTCGACGTCAATGCTGGTGAAGTGAACCGCGGTGAAGAAGTTGCCGTGATGACGCCAAAGCCAATGGCCGCAACAGCCGCTGCTGCGCCGAAGAACGAAAGCAAATATGCCGCAACCGCTCGGCAGATTATTGCCGATGTTGGTGGTTCGCAGAATGTGAATAGCCTGATTCATTGCATTACGCGGTTACGTTTTTATCTGAAGGATGAACAGTTACCAGATGATGACACCGTTAGAAATATTCCTGGTGTGATTGATGTTGCGCATGGCAATGGTCAGTATCAGGTCGTCATTGGGCAAGCGGTCACTGACGTTTATGATGAAGCAATTAAACAATTGGGTCCCAGTTATGCTAACGCGGAAGGAACGGCGCAGGCAATCCAGGAGACTCAGCAAGAAGCTCAAGATACCAGTGCGATGGGCCGAATCAAACACGGGCTGCAGGCACTAATTGGGACAATCACAGGCTCGATGATTCCGATTATTGGGCTTTTGGCTGCCAGCGGGATGTTAAAAGGGATTTTGCTCGGCTTAACAAAATGGGGCGGTTTATCAACGACTAATCCGACCTATGAAATTATTAACGCGATGGGCGACGCAACCTTCTACTTTCTACCGATACTTGTTGGCTTCACCGCGGCACAAAAACTTGGCTCTGATCCGGTGATTGTTGGTATTATCGGCGCGTTCCTGATCTATCCTTCTATTGCGCAAATCGCCACAGCAGGTAAAGTCAGCGGCACATTGCTAGGCATGAGTATTAATGCCAACTTCTTCGGTTTGCCAGTGCACATTGCCAATTACACGTATTCTATTTTTCCAATGATCTTTGCGGCGTGGATGGCGGCGAAGCTCGAACCGTGGATCAAGAGTTGGATGCCATTGGTGCTTAGAATGATCTTCAGTCCGTTGGTTGAAATCTTCTTGGTTGGGATGACTGTTGTTCTGGTTGTCGGACCATTACTCACTGTGGCATCAGGCGCTTTGACATCAGGGATTCAAGCATTGCTGAATTTGACCCCAATGATTTCAGGTGCCATCATTGCCGGTCTCTATCAGGTGCTGGTTATCTTCGGGCTGCACTGGGCGGTCATTCCGATTATCGCCGCACAATTATCATCGGCACATCCTGAATCAATTCTGAACGGGATTGTCTCGATCTCCATGATCGCACAAGGTGCCGGTGCGTTGGCAGTTTGGGTGAAGACAAAACACAATCCAGCCCTGAAAGGTTTGTCGCTTTCAGCCTTTATCAGTGCCTGTTGCGGGATTACCGAACCAGCCATGTACGGGGTTAACCTGAAGTATGGCCGGGTCTTCATCTTTGCAAGTATCGGCGCTGCAATCGGCGGTCTGGTCAATGGGCTGCTTGGGGTTAACATGTTCGGCTTCACCGGTAGCTTCATCGGGTTCTTCTCGTTTGATGCGCCGGCTTGGGCAAACAGTCCCAATAACTTAATGAATTTCTGGATTGCTTCCATTGTGACGCTTGTGGCTGCCTTCCTACTGGTTTACTTCTTTGGTTATAAAGATGCTGACGCCAATCAAGCAAAAACGGCGCCAAAGAAAAAGCGTTTAGGCAAAACAGTTGAATAATGGCGTGTTCACCAACACGTACGGTTTTCATGTGTGCGTGAGCGGCAACAATTGATTAAAAAAGCACGATGTCAGCGGACATCGTGCTTTTTTCGATTTCAAGGCATGCCGAAGAGCAAGGTGCTCGTATGACGATACATGGTACTAACGCTTGGTTAAAAATGAGCAAATCATGGCAATGGTGGATAAGCACTTTTAATTAAGCGTGTTATTCAATTTCCCTGTCCTTGCTTTAAAAAGTGATCCTATTTGAATTAAATTGCTTGCAGTTGTTGTAAAAATAAGGCAAACTAAGAAGTGCTCTCATGGAAAGTTAATTTTATATGAAGGAGGGGCCAAGATGTATAAACGGTACAAAGATGTTTCGTTGATCTTAAAAATTGTCATTGGGATCATTGTTGGGGCAGTGTTAGGGGTAATGGTGCCCTCCTGGTCCTTTATTGATGTTCTCGGTAAATTATTCGTTGGCGCTTTAAAAGCGATTGCGCCACTACTGGTCTTTCTATTAATTATGTCGGCGATCTCTAAGTATCGCTCAGGTGCGAAGAACCACTTTGGCACCGTCATTGTGCTTTATCTCAGTGCCACGTTGTTTTCATCAATTGCTGCCGTGGCGGTCTCGTATCTTTTTCCGATCAAATTGGTGTTGCCCGGTGCGATGAAGATCGCCGAAAGTGCACCGAAAGATCTGGGGACTGTTGTGACGAGCTTACTAACCAATGCCGTTGCCAATCCAATCTCTGCATTGGTTGAAGGTAATTACCTAGCTATTCTTTTCTGGTCCTTACTGATCGGTTCCGGTTTACGATTGACCAGTGCTGTGACCAAAAAGGTGGTCACGGAATTGGCCGATACTGTCAGCGCTGTCGCTCAAAATGTCATTCAGTTCGCACCGTTTGGGATTGTCGGGTTGTTACACGAGTCCTTGAGCAAAACTGGTGTCAAAGGGGTCATGGCATATGGTCAGCTGCTCATGCTGCTGGTTGCCACGATGGTATTTGTTTACTTAGTCGTGTACCCATTCATGGTTTGGTTGATGACCCGGCAAAATCCGTATCCGTTGACTTTTTGGACGCTGAAAGTCAGTGGTATTCCGGCATTCTTTACAAGAAGCGGCGCTGTCAATATTCCCATCAACTTGAAGGCATCAAAAGATCTCGGATTAAATGAAGAAAGTTATGCGATCTCAATTCCGCTTGGTGGCTCGGCAAATTCTGGTGGCGCAGCGATTACGGTGTCGATCATGACGTTGGCAACCGCCAATACCATGGGGGTACATGTCAGCATTTTCCTAGCCTTATTGCTATGTTTCTTGTCTGCCATCTCGGCTACCGGGGTTTCCGGGATCGCAGGTGGCTCACTGTTGTTAATTCCAATGGCGGCTTCATTGTTTGGCATTTCAAATGATATTGCCATGCAGGTTGTCGGTATCGGTTTTATCATCGGCGTGGTTCAAGATTCGGTTGAAACGGCTGTTAACTCCGCGTCTGACTTGCTGTTCACTGCGACTGCCGAGTATGCCGACGATCGCCGTGAAGGACATCCGGTTGATATTCGAGCTAAGGTCAAAGCGGCAGGCAAGGGAACGGCAGAAGTTGTCACACCTGAAAAGGCTAATGAAGCTGAAGAAAGTGAACAAGTTTAGTTCAGTCAAAAGAATCGCGAATTTTCGCGATTCTTTTTATGTCCAGCTAATTTGAGACAAAATGATAACGAGTGTTTTTGAATTCACATCAGACAATAACGAATGTCTTTAAACTCACAACGCTTTCCAGCCAAGCTGAAATGTGCTAACCTATTTCTCATACGTTTTTTAAATATGTGAGAGACTGACTGCTTGATGAGCAGTGCCATGGAGGTTACCGATGGGGCAAGTTTGGCAACGATTGATTAGAAAAGAAGATCCAAGTGTTTATGAAGATAAGGATTCACATTTACCGCGCGTTTTACGCGTCCGCGATTTTCTTGCGTTAGGGGTCGGGACGATTGTGTCGGCTTCGATTTTTACATTACCAGGGGTGGTGGCGGCAAAACATGCTGGTCCCGCTGTGTCGATTTCTTTCTTAGTAGCCGCGATAGTCGCAGGGCTGGTTGCGTTTGCCTACGCGGAAATGTCAGCGGCGATGCCATTTGCCGGTTCGGCTTATTCTTGGATCAATGTTGTTTTCGGCGAATTTTTTGGCTGGATTGCCGGCTGGGCTTTATTGGCGGAATATTTTATCGCAGTGGCGTTTGTGGCGTCAGGACTTTCAGCTAATTTCCGCGGGCTGCTGGCAACCATTGGCGTGAATTTTCCTAAAGCCTTGGCGAATCCGGTTGGGACCGATGGTGGCATGGTCGATCTCGTTGCAGTGGTCGTCATGGTGCTGGTCGGCTTGTTATTGTCGCGGGGGGTATCAAGTGCTGCGCGCGTTGAAAACATCTTGGTTGTCATGAAGGTGCTGGCAATCCTGCTTTTCTTGGTGGTCGGCTTGACTGCGATTCACCCTGAAAACTTCCATCCATTCTTTCCTGCTTATCATCTCAATGCTGACGGTACACCATTTGGTGGTTGGCAGGGGATCTATGCCGGAGTTTCAATGATTTTCCTTGCTTATATTGGCTTTGATTCCATCGCTGCTAATTCTGCGGAAGCCATTGACCCAGAGAAAACGATGCCACGCGGTATTCTGGGTTCGTTACTGATTGCAGTGTTCTTGTTCGTTTCGGTTGGTCTTGTGTTGTTAGGTATGTTCCCATATCAGGATTATGCCAATAACGCGGAGCCCGTTGGCTGGGCATTGCGTCATTCTGGCCATGCAGTCATTGCCGTTGTGGTTGAAAGCATTGCGGTCTTAGGAATGTTCACGGCTTTGATCGGGATGTCCATGGCTGGGTCGCGCTTGCTTTACAGTTTTGGCCGTGATGGCATGCTGCCGAAAAAACTGGGTAAGCTGAACAGTCGTAAGCTGCCTAATCATGCCTTGGCTGTTTTGATTACCATCGGCGTTTTGATCGGCGCTTTCTTCCCGTTTGCCTTTTTGGCCCAACTGATTTCGGCTGGCACCTTGATAGCCTTTATGTTCGTGACACTGGGAATCTATCGATTGCGTCCGCGTGAAGGCCAAGATATCGCCAAACCGCGCTTCCGGATGCCACTGTATCCAGTTTTGCCAGCAGTTGCCTTCCTGGGATCACTTATCGTTTTCCTTGGGCTCGACATTCAAGCCAAACTGTATTCCGGTGTCTGGTTCCTGATCGGCTGTGCCATTTACTTCCTGTACGGCATGCGTCACTCGGCTCTGACAAAGGGATCAGCGGTTGAGCAAGAAACTGCTGCGTTAGGACAAGAAAAAGATTAAAAAAGCCGCTGCCTGAGATTGCCCGCGTTGTGACGCGCGGTCTCGGACAGCGGTTTTTTGGTACGGTGGCTTAGTGATACTCGTCTGGAGAGACACCGTTAAGCTGAGCGCTTAACCTGACGAGCCTAAGCTTCTTGAGCCTTCTTCAGATTTTCTTTCAAAATAGCTGCAGAATCGGCTAAACGCTTATGATCTTCTGGGTTCAAATCCAGCTCAATGATGCGTTCCAAGCCATTAGCGCCGAGGATTACCGGTACACCGATGGAAACACCTGACAAGCCGTATTCGCCTTCCAAATGGACGGACATTGCGAATGCTGCGCGATCATCATTCAAGAAGGCGCTGGTTAAACGGGTTAATGAGGCAGCAATGCCGTAGAAAGTGGCACCTTTTTTCTCAATGATGCCATAAGCAGCCGTTTTGACGCGCTCGCTAATATCAGGCAGATCTTTATCCTGGCGATCTTTAGGAATCCAATCAAGAATCGGTTTGCCGCCAATGTTGGTGTAGTCCCAAACTGGAAATTCAGAATCGCCGTGTTCACCCATGATGTAGCCGTGCACAATCCGGGCGTCCACGTTATAACGCAGACCGATCTCAGACCGTAAGCGAGCTGAATCAAGCGCCGTCCCTGATCCCAGCACCTGATTACGTGGCAAGCCGGATTCTTGCAAGACTAATTCGGCAAGGACATCGACTGGATTGGATGCGACTAGAATAAACCCATTGAACCCGCTTGCCATAATGTTATGTGTGATTTCTTTCATGATCTTTGCGTTGATGGCCAAAAGTTGTAGGCGTGTCTGACCTGGCTTTTGGGCAATTCCGGCTGTGATGACGATAATATCGGCATATTTGCAATCTTCATAGCTGGCCGCATAAATATTCTTCTGTGACGTGTAAGGTAGGGCATCAGAAAGATCTTCGACGTCACCTTGCACGCGTTTTTCGTTAACATCAATAATACCAAGACTCTGGCCGACGCCGGTGGTGAGACAGTTGAACGCATAACTTGATCCAATCGCGCCATCACCAATTAAAATAATATTGCCGTTGTTCCGCATCTCAAATTCCTCCTCATGAAGATCTTGACGACAGGTACCCAAAACTGCGACAAACGACTAAGAGTGAGCAGTCATGAAGCCGATTACGACGCGCCATAAAATCGATTGCCGCCAAAGCTGTTGCATGTATCCGATTTCATTGTAACAGAGGTCTGCATGCAGGGCTTGATAAACGACTGGGAATATTTTTAATATCAAGATAACTTTCTTATCAAACTGCCATCTTTCTGTTAGTCTTGAAACAACGCTTGTCACATTTTCTTCCAGAAAGGTGGTTCCTCATGTCAGCAGCATCTTACGTACAGTCCATTCTCACAACCCTCAAACAACGCGATCCGAACCAACCAGAATTTTTTGAAGCCGCATCAACTTTTTTAAAAACCATCACACCGGTTCTCGAAAAACATCCTGAATATATGAAAGCTAATATTCTCGGACGCATCGTTGAACCAGAACGAGCGATTCAATTTGCCATACCGTGGCAGGACGATAAAGGCCAAATCCAGATCAATCGCGGCTTCCGCGTCCAATTTAATTCGGCAATCGGACCATACAAAGGCGGTTTGCGCCTGCATCCTTCCGTGAATTTGAGCATCGTCAAGTTCTTGGGCTTTGAACAAATCTTTAAAAACAGTCTGACGACATTGCCGATCGGTGGGGCGAAAGGCGGCGCCGATTTTGATCCGAAAGGTAAGTCAGATGCTGAAGTGATGCGTTTTTGCCAAAGCTTTATGACGGAACTCAGTAAGTATATCGGACCGGATTTAGATGTGCCGGCGGGCGATATTGGCGTGGGTGCGCGCGAGATCGGTTATCTTTATGGTCAGTACAAGCGGCTTAAAGGCGCACAACGCGGCGTTCTGACTGGCAAGGGGTTGAGTTATGGCGGATCGCTGGCGCGGACAGAGGCGACCGGTTATGGCTTGATTTACTATACAGACGAGTTATTGAAGGCCAACGGTGAATCTTTGGCTGGCAAGCGGGCGGTGATTTCAGGCGCCGGGAATGTCGCCATTTACGCCACGCAGAAAGCTGAGGAGCTTGGGGTCAAGGTGATCACGGTTTCTGATTCAAACGGCTATATCGTAGACGAAAATGGTATTGATGTCGCGGTCGTTAAGCAGATTAAGGAAGTGGAACGTGGGCGCATAAAAGCTTACGCAGATCGGGTTGCTGACTCCCATTATTATGAAGGCTCGGTTTGGGACGCGGATCTTCAGTATGATTTAGCTCTGCCTTGCGCTACCCAAAATGAGATTGACGGCACTCAGGCTGCGCGTTTTAAGGCTGCTGGCGTCATCGCGGTGGTAGAAGGTGCAAATATGCCGAGTGACCCAGAGGCCATCACTGCCTACACTGATGCTGGTATTTTGTACGGCCCGGCAAAAGCGGCCAATGCTGGCGGGGTAGCCGTTTCCGCACTCGAGATGAGTCAAAATTCGCGGCGCCTCAGTGACAGTTTTGAAAAAGTCGATGGCCAACTGCATGACATCATGCAGCATATTTTTAAAGCTAGCGCGGATGCTGCCGCTGAATATGGTATGGCCGGTGATTATGAGGCCGGCGCCAATATTGCCGGCTTTCTGAAAGTGGCTGACGCGATGTATTATCAAGGCATGTAGGTATATTTAGACATTAATTAGAAAAAAACACGAAATAATTAGGTGTTTTTTTCCGAACGTGTTATACTCTGTACATGGTAATACTTGAACGGGAAACATCATGTTACGTGAATTTCCTTTTTAGGATTACGGTTGTCTGTTGTTGTTAGTTTTGAAAAGGAGATTCATTTTCATGCAAAAAGGTACAGTTAAATGGTTCAATGCTGATAAGGGTTACGGCTTCATCACTGGTGAAGACGGCCAAGACGTCTTTGTACATTTCAGCGCCATCAATGGCGAAGGCTACAAGAGTCTTGACGAAGGTCAGGCTGTTTCCTACGATGTAGAACAATCTGATCGTGGTCCTCAGGCTGCTAACGTTACCAAGCTTTAATTCTTGGTTCGTTAAAGGAGATCCAATCGGGAAACCGATTGGGTCTTTTTTTATGAGCGCAAACAGGAGCACCTATATTCAGGCTTTTGCGACTGCGACAGCATTATTGCGGCGCTGGTCCTTGTAGTAGTCCAAGCCACCTGATTTCATTCTAGACAGGCTCTCACGCTTGCTGCTTCAAGGTTAATTGCCACACACTAACAAGCACCCAACAAGCAAATGGCATCGCAGCGACAAACAAGCCTATGAAGATTAATCCTGGTGCATCGCCACTTTCGGCCCATAGATAGCTGAAGGTTAAGCTGATGGCAGCAATGATGATGGTTATGCCGCCTAGGAGCCATTGCAAGCGACGAACGCCGCGGGTGACCTGCTGCGATGAACAGATGATTTGCCACAAGGTGATGGCGCTGGCGGCGATCCCGCCAAGTACAAGCCAGCCGCCAAGCAGGACGAGAATTAATGAAACAGTTGGTTGGACAGTTAACAACAGTAAAATCGTTGCCCATAAACCGATAGCAAGGAAAACTACACTGCCCAGTAGCAGGCTAAGTGCCAAAACAAGATGATGTTGGCGGACCCACAAAGATGATTTTGACATTTTAACAACCTCCAATTAGTCCATACGCTAGCGCATTGTTGCGTTCAATAGTCGAGTGACCGCGTTTCTTGACGAAAAAACAAAGAAGGTATCAGCCTAAACGCCGGTACCTTCTTTATTATCTTTGAGAAAAAGTCGTGGCGCTGATAACTTACTCGCCTAGCGTTGGCTCGTCTGTGAAATCATCAACGATGCGGAAGCTGACATTTTCATTTTCTTTCAAAAGTTTGGCAACTGGGCATTCGTCCAGTGCCTGAGTGACAATCTTTTGTGCTTCTTCGCGGGTGTGGCTCGGCATCAAGATTTGTGCGTCTACGATGAATTTGTAGCCAATCTTGTCACGGGTGATGTCTACACGAGTACGGAGCTGGGAATCTTCAGCAGTGCCTTCGCGATGCTGCACGATGCGGATGGTCGCATTAAAACAGGTAGACAAGGCAAAAGCAATGAACTGCTCCGGGTTGGTCCCAGGGGCGTCAATCAAGGAGCTAGAAACACCCAACGCTAAGCCTTGATTACCTTCGACATAACTTTCACCGACTAAACCATTTTCGTTGCGGACATAGGTATGATACAAAGAACGTTCTGCCATGCTATTCATCCTTTCTTATAGCTATCACCGTGAGTATAACATGGAACCGCTTTACATGGGGGCATTGTGTCTCGGTTGCAACGCCTGAATCGCTACGTACCAAGGCGTTTTGGAATGGATAACAAACATTTTCAATGGGTTTTGTTTTGCCACAAAAACTAAGCAGTTATTGCTAGTGTCGCCATAAAAGCTCAGTCAGTCATGGTTGCAGGCGAATGATTTTTGTCGCAACCTGCTCGATAAAATGCTCATCGTGTTCGACAAAAAGCATCGTTGGTTGATAATGTTTGATGGCGGCAACCAGTTGGTCTTGGTTGTAAGTGTCCAAATAATTGAGCGGTTCGTCCCAAATGTACAAAGCGGCCGGGGTGGCTAGCGATCGCGCTAGTTCGACTTTTTTCTGTTGGCCCATGCTCAGATGCTCAATCGGCGTGTTAAAGTC
The DNA here is from genome assembly GCF_053819265.1 of Lacticaseibacillus sp. 30. Lineage (NCBI taxonomy): Bacteria > Bacillati > Bacillota > Bacilli > Lactobacillales > Lactobacillaceae > Lacticaseibacillus > Lacticaseibacillus sp. 30. Next base: position 91,293 of record NZ_JBSOQX010000006.1, on the reverse strand, counting down.
GGCTCGCGGCATGCCAAGTTTGCGCAAGTTGTTAAGCAAGGTTTCACGGCTAAGCTGATGCTGTTTGGCAAAGTCGACTAATGTACCGCGGTTATCGGTGTATTGTTGGCGAACAAGGCTAAGACTGACGGGTGCCAAGGTGAGATGCCCTGACTGCATGCCGGTGAACTGCTTCAGCAAGGCGCGAATCAAGGTCGACTTGCCGCTGCCATTGTCACCAACAATGGCAATCCGATCGCCGCGGGTCAAAGTAAAAGAGATCGGCTGGAAAAGCGGTAGATCGAACCCGACTTGGACCTTTTCAGCGACCACAAGTTGATGGTGATGGGTTGACACCGGCAGCATGGTGAGTGGATCAACCTTTTCTAGGTTCTTCAGAAGACTTTCCTTCTCATCGATTTCTTTAGTCATCCGGTGTTCGAGATTTTTACTTTTTTTCATCGTCCGTGCAGCTCGAGCGCTAATAAACCCGCGACCAGCATTATGACCGCTGTCCTTGATGTGCGGATTACCATAGATACTCTTTTCTTTATTTTCCGCCCAAACTGTTTTATCATGGGCCGTTCGTTTAAGTCGGGTAATTTCAGTTTTAAGTTGACCATTTTTGGCCAGTTCAGTTTGATCTTGCCGTTCTTTTTCGGTCATGAAGGTGGAGAAATTGCCTTGATAAAGGGTGATTTGCTGCCGCTGGATTGCTAGCGTATGGTCGGTGATGCTGTCCAAAAAATCACGATCATGGCTGACGACAATAAAGCCGGGTTTTTGTTGGAGATAGGCGGCGACTTGTCGGCGGCTGCGCAGGTCGAGGTGATTGGTTGGCTCGTCAATGAGTGCGAAACCATTGTCTTGAATGAACAGTAAGGCGAGACGCACTTTTGTTTGCTCACCACCAGATAAATCGACAAATGGGCGCCAGAGAATGTTAGGATCAGCGTGGAGCAGATTTAGTTCACGTTCGAGTTGCCATTGCGCAACATCGGTGATGGCTTGTGCGGCAGTCAGCGTCAGTTGGGTTTCATCCAGCGTTTGAGGAAAATATTGCAACTGCAAGGGAACAGTCACCGTGCCACTGTAGGGTAGTGCTTGTTGTAAAATTCGCAACAAAGTGGTTTTGCCTCGGCCGTTGCGACCGACCAATCCGAGATGCCAGTTGGTATCAAGGTCAAAGGTTGTGTTCGTAAAAAGCGGTGCTTGACCGTCATAAGCAAAATTGAGCTGTTTAATTTGAATCGTAGACATACAGCCACGTCCTTTCGGGGATGTGCCTGCGTGATCAGAACGTGAATCGGTATGACTTTTTATGGCTGAAAAGTGTTGAAAGTTAGCGGCATCAGCCTTGCTATTGGGTTATTTGGCAGCATAACTGCGCTGGCTTGTATGCAACAAAAAAGCCAGCCCAATAACACTTTGGGACTGACCAAAATAAACGGGGGTGCCGTCCTTGATCAAGCCCAATTGTCAAAAAGTCCGTACTAATCCCGTTGATGATGACAGGACTTGGACATTTTCAACAATTGGCTTACTTCAATGGACGAAACCTCACTTTCGAATTTAACTTAGCCTTAAATTACCACGTGAAGCTACTGGCGTCAAACATGTAATGCTTTCACAATCGCTTCATTACCACTTGCAATCTTCACTGTGTCTCGATGGCGATTGCTGTCTAAGGCTGCTACTAGGACGTCAGCAACATCTGCGCGTGGAATGGTTGATGGTCGTTGCGGTTGCAAGGTGATACTGCCTTGTGCAGGATCGTTGGTGAGCGCGGTTGGCTGGACGATGACGTAATCCAGATCCGTGTTGTGAATGAGCCATTCGTCAGCGTAGTACTTGGCGATGTAATAATCGTGCAACTGGTCTGGCCACTTGTCCGGATCTTCAGCATCAAGGGCGCTGAGCATGATGAATCGACTAATATCAGCGCGTTCAGCAGCTTTCATCGTTTTGACAGCACCATCTAGATCAACGCCAAGAAGATCTTGACCGCGTGACCCTGCTGCGAAGACAATTGCGTCATGACCAGCATAAAGGTCAGCTAAGCGATCAACCGGCCATGAAAGATCAAGTTCGACAGCGCGAAAGTTTTTCTCGGGATCAGGTGTCTGCGCGATTGGATCACGATAACCGCCTGTAACTGTATCACCACGATCAAGCAGTTTGTGGACCAGCAACTGGCCGATTTGGCCGTGGGCACCGACAACAAAGATTTTCAAAACAAATATCCTTTCATGGAAAATGATTGCTATTAGTATAACGTTTTTTATGACAGCAAGAAAGCAATTGCAGGCAGGAATGCTAAAAAGTTTAGTGCGGTGAGTTTTTCAGATAATCTGTTTGTGGTCACAGAACGCCTTCCGTCAGGGCCTTGAAGTAGTTCGGTCTGCGGCCATAAAAAAGGAACGGGGTGAAACGTAATTATCAGCCAGTTAAAAAAGAACAGTTTTTTTGCATTTTGCAGGAGAATTGGTCTTTTTGCCTGCTCATGGATTGTTGATTGCGATTTTTAAGACCGTAGTGCCAAGGCGAAGCAATCGTAGGCCAGATGGGGCTCAGCCGTGCAAACAACACAGCGACCGGGCTTTGGAGCTGATGTTGTTAGGCGACTTCGAGACCGCGGGCTTTGCGGGCTCGAAGCGCCGTCACAGCGTTCCAGCCCCAGCTGGCCGGAGATTGCGGAGTTTGGCACGGCAAGAAGATTTTAGCCCAGCACCTCCTACGATTATTCGGAATCTAATCAATTACAAGTCGTACGAAGAAATTACGACTAACCTTCTTCATGCTGTTATCGTTAAATCATTTCAAGTGGGATATGATGCCGCGGGGCTGGGAAGGCTTGTTCGAACAATGTCAATTCATCTGGTGAAAAAGTAACGTCGGCAGCAGCAATATTTTCCGCCATGTGGCTTGCTTCACCTGAACGAGGGATCGTGAGCACGTCGCCATGACGCAGCACCCATGCGAGCATCAGTTGATGGGTTGAAATGTTTTTCTCTTTGGCCAAAGTTCTTAGTTCCGGTGGCAGTTTAATTGACTTGCCACTGCCTGACCCAAATGGCGAGTAACCAATTGTGGTAATGTTGGCCTGCTTTTGCTGTGGCAGCAGATCATATTCAATACCGCGCGATTGTAAGTTATAAAGCACTTCATTAGCCGCAATTTGGTCGCCGCCCGGTTCGAGCGTTAATTGATCCATGTCATCAACGTCAAAGTTCGACACACCATATTGCTTAATTAAACCTTCTTTTTGCAAATCCTGCAGGCCTTCGAGAGTTTCTGCTAACGGGGTTGACCCGCGCCAGTGAAGCAGATATAGGTCGAGATAATCAGTTCGCAATCGTTTAAGACTATTTTTTAGGGCTGTTCGCATCTGTCGCTTGTCTGCGTGTGACGGATAGAACTTTGAGATCAGATAGATGTTGGCGCGATCATAATCACCAAGAAAACTGCCAATCAGTGACTCAGCCGCCCCGTTGCCATACATCTCCGCGGTATCAATCACGGTCAAACCATGATTCAGTCCATACTTTAAGGCAGCAGCTTCCTGTTCACTTTGTGCCGCATTGCCTTCGCCTAAGTACCAAGTGCCCATACCCATGATCGGAACATTGACGCCACCAATCTTGATTGTTTTCATGATCCGACTCCTTTCTTTCAACACATCTATTATACAAGTTGTGAAAAAAATGACCGCTTTAAATAGCGCTTGTGAAAGAAGATAAAAAAAGCGTGTTACCTACGCATGAACGTGCATTTTTTTGCAGGTCACGAGACAGTTTTCACACTTCTCCATATCAATTAGTTGCTGAAATTTGCTATTGCCGATTAGCTTTAACAGGTTGCGTCGCAGGCTTTCGACGTTGATACAACAAGTAATGCAGCACGACCAAACCAAGAAAGACGACACCTACTAATAATGAAACACTTGTTTCTGGGTTTAGTAGCATGAAAAATAAAGTGAACGCGAGGAAAATAAGTGTGAGATAATTGCTGTAAGGCGCGAATGGCATTTTGAAAGGATGGTTGGCCATCTGATCAGCGTGGACTTTGCGAAAGCGAATTTCGCTGACTAAGATGACGATCCACGGCACCATACCAGGCAAGACGCTGGAACTGTAAACTAGCACGAAAACATTTTTCGCGGCTGGTGCAATGTGAGGCAGTAAAGCATTCAAAATGACGCCCAGTAAAATCCCGCCGCCCACGGCGATGACCGGATAAAAAGGTACCCCATGACGATTTAGTTTGGTGAAAATTCGTGGCAGTTGTTTGGCATCAGCTAAGGTGTATAACATTCGGCTGGCTGAGTAAATGCCAGAATTGGAGCCAGATAAGGCAGCGGTAATCACTACAAAATTAATGAGTGAAGCGGCAAATGTGATGCCGATTTTGGCAAATGTCTGAACAAACGGCGACCCTAACGTGCTGAGCTGATTCCAAGGGTAAATGGCGACGATCACGAAAATCGCACCAACATAGAAAATCAGAATTCGACCAATCGTGTCTTTCACTGCTTTAACGATGGTCGGTCGCGGATTCTCAGCTTCACCTGCTGTGATACCAAGCAGCTCAACGCCTTGGTAGGAGCCGAGGACGATTGACAAGGCAAAACAGAAGCCTTTAAACCCGCCGGTGAAAAACCCACCGTGGGTCCAGAGATTGCTGATACCAACCGGATGGCCGCCATTACCAATCCCAAATAAAATGACGCCAAGGCCAGCAATGATCATCAAAACGATCGTCACGACTTTAATCAAGGCAAACCAGAATTCCAATTCGCCAAACATTCGCACCGAAATTAGATTTGCTAGTACAAGGAAGGTGATGGCCACTAACCCCGGCAGCCAACCCGGCAACCCGGGCCACCAGAATTTGAAATATTCGCCAATTGCGATCATTTCGGACATACCAACAACAACAAATTGGAAAATGTTGCTCCAAGCAGTGAGATAGCCAAAAATCGGATGCATGTATTCACTGGCAAACTTGGCAAATGAACCAGTTGCCGGATCAATATAAAGCATCTCGCCCAATGCACGCATGATCATGTAAAGGAATAGGCCGGCAATGATGTAGGCGATCAGAACAGATGGCCCTGTCCATTTAATCGTGGCGCCTGCTCCCATGAAAAGGCCAACGCCGATGGTACCGCCAAGCGCAATCATTTGCATGTGACGGCTGCTGAGTTTTCGTTGCATGGTTATTTTCGCTTCTTTCGTCTTGAGAAATACAAGTAATGACTATACAAGAAAAGTCTAACCGGCGCAAACAGGTGGCTATGAAACGTAGACATGAAATAGGCATCACCGTTAACACGCTTCTTGACATTCAAGTCACTATGTCCGTTATCGGCTTTTGCGGTAAACTAGTGACGGATCATTCAATAAAGTAGGATATGAGGAAATATTTTGGATAACAAAAACAAATTCACGGCATCATTAAATGCCTATATGGCAAAACACAAGTTGAACACCAATGCGACATCCGCAGCGATGGGTGTTTCCGTGCCGACTTTGCGTAAAGCACTGCGCGGCCAAAGCGTGAGCCGCAAGACCGCGGCTAAGATTGAAAGCATCATTAAGTCTGGCAAGGTGCCAGCAGAAGCTCACAAAACCGCTACGAAGGCGCCAGCTAAGAAGACGGCGCCTAAGAAACCAGCTGCAAGTAAACAGGTTAAACCAGCCGCGACAGCGAAGCAGCCAGCTGCAAAAGCCAAACAAACTAAATCGGCTGAACAAGTGTCAGCAAGTAAATCAGCGACAACACCAAAAGCCTCGCGTGTTCAAACTAAGCGGGCAGCCAATCAGCAGTCGCAAGCAACTAGCCAAACGCCGACTGCACCACAAACTGAAGCAGCAGCAAGTTCAAAACCGGCACGGCGCACTGCTAAACGGGTGACGCGTTCAACTGTCACGTCACGGCAAAACCAGCGCCCCAACAATCAGCAAGAGCACAACAACAACGAGCAAACACCGAAACAGACGCCTGTTCAGAAAAAAATTCCGACGCGGCAGCATCGCTTCACGATTCGCCAGCAGCCGGATGTTGCGACACAGGAAGCAGAAGCTGAGGCTAAGAAACGTCAGACTGAAGCTAATCGGTCATCTGTATCGGCTAGCTCATCTTCAAGTCAGCAATCGACTGAGCAGCGTCACGACAATCAGACAGAGCGTCACATCAAGAAGCGGACAGTAACGGCCCCACGGCGCAATGTGAATAAAACCGATCACGAACCTGCCCGGCGTGATAATGGCTATACGCGCAATAATCGCAATAAGCCAAATGGTAATCGCCAGCCTAACCGCACGCGCCAAAATCGATTCGCAGCCAACGCTGATCCTCAAAACTGGCAGCCAATGACTCAGCCGGCGGCATCAAGTGCCTCACAGTCAATGACAGCCAAAGCGTCGACCGACAATCGCCATGTGCCAGCAGTGGTTAATCACGTTGAAACGCATACACCAAGTGTGATTCGGTCAACTTTAAATGACCGTAACGGCAAATACAATTCAGCTAATACTGCAAGCAGCAGTACCAGCGATACGACCAGTCAACAGGCAACGACCGGTACCAACATGCATACTAATTATGGTACTCATGATGAAGCACCGTTGGTAGCTGGCAAACAGTTGCAACTCTTTATTGATGAAAGTTTTGAAGAGCACCGTCCAGATCCGCGTACCATGCACATGGGGATCGCGGCTATTTTCCCAGAAGGCGACGACGACAGTCTCATTGGCTTCCGTAATGCGCTCTATCCCTATGGCTGGGAACCAGGGGATGAAGTTAAAGCCCGCGGTAAACAGGTTGATGCCTTAACACAGCTGATCAAAGCAGCTGACCATGAAAACATGGGGATGTATACCGTCTTTTCACAGAAAACGACGTATCCTGATTTCGCCCCGTCAATGGAATATCTGTATCCATACATCGGCGCCACGATTCACGTGTTGCGTGATGTTGACACTACTTTTGACAGTATTGTGATCATGATCGATCATCGGAATGAATTGGAAGGTAATCAGCTGGTGATGGGCGCTGATATTGTGAGTCGCTACTTGACGCTTTCCTTGGAACGACCAATCAAGGTTCGGTTTGAGTTTGCAGATTCTCGCGAGCATCTCGGCTTGCAACTGTCAGACTTTGTTGCCAATGCTGCTCTGCGGCTTAGTAATGACGAACTGAGCCTCATTGGGATCACGCCAATGCCTGAGTTGGGCGTTTCGCAACACGATCAATTAGTCCGATTGACGTTACTTGGCTTGCAGCAGGTTGTGATGGGTGTGCGCGCCGAACGAGCTGCAACACCATCAAAACATTCACAACCTGATCGCTTCATGCAGCTGATCTTTGATGCCACTTACGCCGATTCCGATCAGGTACGCGGTGCGCTGCCGGTTGTCAAAAATGCGGTCGAGCAACTCATCGATGTTTTGCCAAATGCCCGGGTCGGTCAAATCTCCGGTATGCCAAACCAAAGCTGGTATGACATGACAGCGCGGATGGCAGGACTATTACGGTATATCAACAAGGATCCAAAACCATATGGCCGGGTGCTTGCAAAGATCGAAAGCGTGACGAAGACTGCCGCTGACGAACTGGAAATGGCACTTGATTCTGACGATAAAGCCAAGCATTAATTGGGTTTTAAATGACAAAAAGGGTACTGCAATTTAACCATTGCAGTACCCTTTTTTTAGATAATCAAGCGTTGTTACTTAGTGTGTTCTTTTTAAGCAATGAAACTATTCTGATTTTGTAGGTACGTAATTTCGTCAAAAGTAATGCGTGTCTGCAACCGTTGCATGATCTCCCGGTTGAGTTTGCCTTCAGCAAAAGCACCTTGAATGAACTCAAATTCAGCATGGAATGCCTTTAGGAACATGGCATATAGCACATCACCATCGAAAGAATCCGTATGAACCCGGCGATGCCGATCACGATAGAAGCGGCGAACGATGTTGATGGCACTACGATTTTGACTATTTTCGGCACTTGCCAAGTACTTCATCACCGCATCATAGCCGGCCTGCTCGATAGGTAATAGATCTTCACCGTGCTCAGTAAATTGCCGTTTCCAAAAAATCGGCTCAAGGTTAAGCGGTGTGGTTAAAAAAGCATTTTGCGCTTCGTCTAGACCTTTATACATACGTCCCATATTAAAGGTGAACCGTAAGCGGAGAAAAAGATTTTTCCACGTTCGCTGATCTGCTGTGAAATCATTTAAATCAATAAAGCGATTGTAATAGTGCGCTTCGTCATGCGTGATGGTCCCATTGACCCGTAAAGCTTCAATGGTTCTTTTCTCAACTTTTATGGTGGCATCAAAGATATCCCGTTGCATTCTTCGCGAAGGTTTATCGTTCAGAATCATTTCCTGAGACAACGCGTCTGCAACGATTTGGGCTTCGCTATGATGAACGGATTCATCCCGCATGGCATCAATGCCAGCTGATAACATTCGGCGCAACCAAACATATTGGCGATTGCGTTTTGGCTGCTTAGGCACGCAGAATGGTAGAACCAGTACCGGCACAATCAGACTGAGTAAAATGACAGTTGCCGCGATTAGAATCAAGCCTTGCCGGAGCGGAAAACTGTGGCCATTAACAATTTGTGGCATTGAAAACGCCAAAGATAAGGTGATGGTCCCATTCGCACCACCCAGCATCATAATGACGGCGTTGCGCCAGCGGTGTTTTTTACCAGTTCGCAGCAAGGTTCGACTCCATAGTAGGCGAACCAGTGACTTGGCTGCGTAAATGAAAATGCCAATACCCACAAGCAAACTGAACAAGCCAGCTTGTCCGCGCAAGGCGCTAACGATGACATTGGGCAGCGAGAGGCCGAGCAAAACGAAGACGAGTCCGGAAAGAATGGCCGCTACCATTTCCCAGACATTGGCGCTGACGATTTGCATGCGGGCACTGGTCAGTCGCAAACGATCGCGCTCTACACCTTGCGCAATCCCAGAAGCAACAACCGCCAGAATCCCAGACAGGCCAAGTTCTTCGGCTAGAAAATAAACCAACAATGGCGTCAGTAACTGAATACCGACCATGATCAACGGCTCATCGTCGCCGATATGAATCAGCCAGGCCCGCAAATTCACGATCAGCATACCTAAGACTGCCCCGACCAGGATACCGCCGAAGAAGACGAAGAGAAAATCGAGCAAGGCGTCTGTTGGTGAAAATTGTCCGGAAACATAGGCAGTCAGTGCCAGATCGAATGCGACAATGCCGGCTGCATCGTTGAACAGACTTTCATTGGACAATAGTTGCATTTGGCTGTCGCTCAAAGGATTGGTTTGGGCAACGGCGCTGACCGCTGATGCATCTGTTGGCGTGACGATAGCAATGAGTGCGAAGGCAAGACTTAGTGGAATGATTGGAAACAGCGCATGAACGCCAAAGCCTAAAATAATGACTGAAACCAGCACGAGGCCGACTGCCAACGACACGATATTGGTTAAAGAGCGGCCAATTTGAATACGTGAAGCATTTTGACCTTCGTTAAACAACAGTGGGGCAATGATCGCAAAGGAGAAGACCGATGGATCAAGTGTGAAATTACGAAGAGAAGGCATAACGGCTAATGCCGCCCCAAGGCCGATCAAGAAGAATGGCAACGGAATCTTAGGAACGTGCCGTGCCAAGATGTTGCCTAAAATGACGATTGCCAACATGATGCCAAAGATAACAACCTGGTTCAAAAATGATCACTTCCTTGATTGACCTTATTTGACCTTTCTATTTTAGCACCAATGCAAAAAAATAACCGCTCATTGGTCTGAGAGCGCGAGCAGGAGCGCTTAGAAACTGTAGTGTAAGTGGCCTTGAAGTGAAAGGGCCGGTTTTTGGTCCTTTTGCTTCAAGGTCCTTATACGGAAGTTCCTGCGACTGTGAGCGCGTTTTCTACAACGGCGGGTATGCTGACAATAAGGATGGCTTGTAAGTATTCTTTTTCATTGGGTTGAGCATCTTTATTGCTATGCTAATGATGTTGGTTCCGATAGCCTGAGCTGGCTACGCGGTGATTCGGGGGTGGCGACCGCGGAACTACCGGGAACAACCTAACCAGAATAGAATAACCGACACTTTAAACAGATTATGCGTTAGTGACACAACGACAACTCACTTCTTCAACCGCTTTTTTAAAATGCGCGTCATTTTTCTAGCCGTCACGCGCCAAGAGAGGTATAGGGCGATCCAAATGAAGGCGTAGATGACGATGAACGAAATGATGAAGCTGGTTAAGGCGGAGCCAATCAAGAATTGCCAGCCCATCAGGTAGTTCGTTGCAAGGACGACCAGAAAGGTGCTGATGAAATGGGTGCCATATGCAACTGGTAAACTGAGCCAGTCAAGATCGAAAATCGACGATAGGATGCCAATGACGGCACTCATGATGAACAGTCCCGCGATAGAACGCGGTGTTGGATTAATCGTGTCTAAATGCAACATCAAAGTGGTCAGATAAACGGTTGCGCCGATCATGATGCCAATGACGGCCTCGGTCAATAACTGCTTTGCGATTCTCATAAGGGCCACCTCACAATCCTAATAAACGTTTCAAGTCAGGAAGAAATTTACGACTGACCGTCAATTTTTGCTGATTACTCATGAAGGCGGTCATATTACCGGAAAAAGAAGCTTCCAGTGATGTCAAATAATTGATGTTCAGAATGGTACTTTTGGCTACCTGAATAAAAAGCTGAGGATCAAGCTTAGCGCGAATGGCTTTTAGCTGGCCACGCGAAGTATAGACCTTGGTCATCGTGTGGACCGTGAGCTCGTCACCGTAGACTTCGATTGCCACGATGTCATTAACGGCCAGTACCACGACGCGGTCACCAACAGTTAGCGGAAGGGTTGGTCGATTGTCGGATAATTGTTGAATTTGTTGCAAGAGCTGCAACACAGCCGGTGAAAGCCGCGCAGCCTTGATGAGCACCTCAATATCATCCGGATTCAAGTCAGGATCTTGATCAAATGAAACTTTCATAGGCTCAGTCTCCTTCCGCATGACGCCAGCGTATCGCACGATTACGTTTCATTATACGCGGGCGAGGGCGGCCTTTCGACTGAATCTGGCAAGAAGGAAAATAAGGATGCTCACACCAAGCGTAAAACCAATCAGAATCATGTAAGTGTGGCTGCTAGAAAGCAAGCCGTTGACGTCAATGCGAACACCCAACATTTTTTCAAAACTCGCCCTTGCAGCCTCTTGCTTGCCAGTGAAGGTCGTGGCTAACGGCTTTTGCAACAGAATCTGGCGATAAGCAGCGGCGTTATATGGGAAGGGGGTCATTTTCATCAAGGCTTGTGCGCCGCTGGGAACTGCCCCGATTGGCATGTAAACCCCAGCGAAGAAGCCTGCTGCAGTACCGACAATGGTTGCAATGCCGCTCATGGTGGTCACGCGGGAAACAAAGCTCAAAATAAGTAAATTAAAACTTGTCCAAACCACACTGCTGAACAATGCGAGAGCAATGATTTTGCCAGTTAGTTGCCATGGAATAACGACATGATCAAGCAGGGCGAAGGCGCCTGACATGGCACCGAACATGAGCAGCTGCATGATGGTGCCGATGATGACGGCACTGGCCAGATAGCCAAATTGAATGCGCAGATAAGAAGCTTCGGTCAACAGGTAGTCGCTTAAATTACCATTCTCACGATCAACAATCATTCTTGCTAAGCCATCTTGCGTGGTCGTAACTGCCGTGATGGTAAGCGTGCCGCCGATTAGCCAGGGATCAAGCAGCTTTTCAGGATGACTGATGGGCCACAGTCCGGTCATATTCTTTTTGAGAAAAACCAAATAGAGAACGAAGGCAATCAGTGCGCCCAAAACTGAAAAGAAAACGCCGGCGCGATTGCGAAAAAACAACAATAGATTACGTTTAATAAAAGCTAGCATTAGCGAATCTCCTTTCCGGTTAACGTGACGAAGATCGTATTCATATCAGCTGGATGGAACTCAAAGTCGGTGATGGCATCGGTGAGTTCCGTCAGCAAAGCAATAGCCTGTTGCGGATGATGGATATTGACGTGCACCTCGTTGGCAACGATATTGGCCCGCAATCCGGCTTGATTGGCGACTGTTTTGACGCGATCGGCAGCTGTTGTTTGAATTGTCAGTTGATGAGCAGCATAGCGATTTTTCAGGTCAACAACGGTATCTGCTGCAATGATTTCGCCACGATCAATGACGTAAACGAAGTCAGCATTTTCCGTTTCCTCCAAATAATGGGTTGTTAAAATGACGGTCAATTGCGTTTGGACGCGTAAAGCAGCCAGCGCTGACCAAATCGTTTGGCGCGTCTGAATATCTAATCCGGTTGACGGTTCGTCTAAAAATAAAATTTGGGGATGATTCAAAAGGGCGCGGGCAATATCGGTTCGGCGTCGCTGACCACCTGACAATGTCCCATATGTCTGATTCAAAATAGGTGCCAGGTCAAATTGCTTAATCAGTTGATCGAACCAAGCAGTATCTGGGTGTTGATACATGCGCGCCCGCAATCGTAGATTTTCATTAACTGTTAGTTGGCGATCAAGGACACTATCCTGAAAGACAACCCCAATCTGTTGACGATAGGCCACTTGCTCAGGTGTGTGATCGGCGACGGTAATGCTGCCACTGGTCGGTTGAATCAAGCCTGTCAGCATGCCGATTGTCGTCGATTTACCTGCGCCGTTAGGACCTAAGAAGGCCACGAATTGCCCACGGTCAACCGTCAAATTAATGCCGTTCACTGCTACTTTCGGACCAAATGTTTTGGTCAGACCCTTTGCTTCAAGAATGGCCATTGATGTCACCTGCTTTCGATTTGTTGGCCTTAGCATAACGACGATTGCGCCAAGTGTCTCGAGAAAGGCGGTAAGTGGTGCAAAATGCTTGGCAAGTGGTTGAAAATAGCAAATGAAAAATAGAATTTTTTCTTGGCAATTTACAAATGAGTTGGGAATGCGATTTTATCGAGGCAACAAAAAACAGCTTGTGAGAATCAAGCCACAAGCTGCAGATAGTTTTTAGCTACTCAGGTAAATAAAAAGTGCAAGATTTCAGCATCCACATAAGGATTTTGGTGCAGCGTCGAGTGATAAGCGCCAACTGGTGTGCCAGTATAAACAAAGAGGGTGGTGGATAAGCCAGCCGCCTTAAATTTGGCGGCTAAACGTTTGACACCAGCAAGGCTGACGGCCCAGTCACCTTTTGCCCCGAAGACCTGTCCGCCAATCACTAAGATATGCAATGTTTTCGGTAACGCCCGAATCTGGGTCGTTGGATCACGATAGAACTCGCTCGCAAACGAGACATAATTGATCACTTGCGGCTGAAGATTGGCATGCGGTGTCGTCATGTAATTAAAGCTCAGATTGCTGCCCATTGAATGACCTACCAGATTCACACGAGTCACATGACGCTGGACGCGAAGCCAGTGCAGCAAGTCGGTGAGTTGCCGGACTTCCTTTTGTGGTGACTTAGCATCGGCAAAAACAACGTTGATGAGCGGATTTTTGCCATTGTAGCGGTCGGCTCCAGTGATCGTGCGTTTGCCGTCAGCACTGACATGAATCGTAGTGACTTGATCGGATGCCTTATCCTGCTTGAAGCGTTGAACCATTGGCCCGAAGGTGAGGCTGTTACTGCCATAACCAGGGACAAAAACTGTGACGATACCCGTATGACGATAGATTTGCTGGTGAATTGCGCGGCTGCCCAGTTGCCACCAAAGCCAATAGCCGCCGCTAGCGAGAAGCAAAATTACCAGTACCGATATGCTTACTCGCCGCCAGCGTTTTGCTGATTTGGCCATGAAGAGGGTCATCTCCTGCTGAACGCTTCAGTTGCTTGAAAACGCCTCGGAAAATTGGTCGCCGATTGATCGCTTGCACATGGCGATTATTCGGTTCAAAAAACTGCTGATAGCGGGCGAGCTGATTCGAACTCATTGTGATCTCGGTTTGCTCAATGACATACCAAGTCACGCCTTCGGTTAACGGCGGGGTGGTGAGCGAGCCGAGGTACTGATAAACCGTACCTTGTTTTGGCAGTAGGCGAGTCAGGTCAAAGTTGATTGGCTGCGTGACATGTGGTTGAAAATGATCGAGCACATCGGCCATGATCGGGTTAGCTTGACCAACTGGCACTAAAACCGCCACGACACAAAGCGCACCAATGGCCGATTGATGGACAAAATGGAGCTCCGCCACCGTTTTCTCAGCAACGATATGCTCCGCTGGCACGTGAAAATGGGCCTGCACAAAAGTCCAAGTGGTTTCATTAATCCGAGTCGTTCCTTGGCCAGCGAGCCGAATGGTGACCTGGTCATCAATTTCTTGATCGGTCATCCATGGTGTGAGAATCGTCATGTCAGTGTCGACAGTGGTTGTCGCTTGACGAAGATCAATCGGTGATTGCTGGAAGCCGAAACCATTTGGCCAGGAAGACTGCTTGGCATAATTCAAAATTGACATCGTGACAATCCTTTCAAAAAATGAATTGGCAGTGGGCAGTCGAAACTTCTGCTGTTAAAAACGAAATGCACCAGAAGTCATTTAGCAGACAGAGACTAAGAAAATCAAAACTAGAGATGAACTTTTCTCTAGAGCCAATTTTGCTCAGCAAATCCTACTGACTTCTGGCGCACATGATGGGCAGTTATTCGGCTGAAGAAGGGATGCTTTTTAGTTGAGAAATTTCACAGCCGTGCCATATGCAACAACACTTTGCATGTCACCGCCAATTGATCCGGAGTCAAACCGCATCATGACAACTGCATCGCCACCAGCTTTTTGGGCTTCGTCGCGTAACCGCTCGATCGCCTTTTCCCGTGATTCATGCAGCATATCACTGTAGGCTTTGATTTCACCGCCGACAATGTTCTTCAAGCCTGCACCAATGTTGCTGATAACATTTTTTGACTGTGTTGTTAAGCCGAAAACTTCGCCGATCACTTCATATTTTTTGCCGGGAATGTTTTCGGTGGTTGTGATTAAGATTTCTTGTGCCATGAGAGAATCTCCTTCATAAAAGTTGACGAAACAAATCAGTGGCGAGCTATCTTGCTGCTTATCAGACTACCACCGGCTTATGGTGACAACAAGCTAAAACGCTTAGCGTGACAAAACCGTTAGCTAGTGTCATCAGGTCCACATTTTTGGAAAAAACCGGAGCACTAGTTTGCCTCTTAAAGAAGTTTTTCGCCGTTAGCTTCTCGTGCTAAAAAACAGACGCGATCAGGGCGTTACTTGAATCACAATTCGGCCTTCATGCGGCTCATCCAGCAATTGGTGGCCTTTCACAAAGCCTTCGCGGGTAAAAGGCAATACATAGCCGACTTTGACGGTTAATTTGCCTTGAGACATAAGATTAATCAAGACTTTAAGTGCTTGGCCGACTTCGGAGCCGCCAAGCGGTCGGGTATGAATGAAACGGATGCCGCGGTTGAGGAGCGGTTCGTGATGACTGACAGATACGATCAGCCCATTGTCCTTGGCCATGGCGACATCATCATCACCACCGATCCCGTCCATGGCGGCATTAATCACGACGTCGGCGGTTTTGGCAAGCTCCTTGACAGGATTCCCGCGGTCATAAGCGACAAAATGTTCAACCCCTAGTTGATTCACATCAACTTCATGGCGGCTGGCGGCGATACCAATCACCGAAGCACCGCGGGCAACGGCTAATTGGATGGCTGCGGAACCGACACCGCCAGAGGCGCCTTTCACGATGACGGTTTCGCCATCGTGAATATGCCCAAGTTCGACCATTCGATAACCGGTCACGCCGGGGGTGATCAGAGCCACACCGTTTTCAGGCGGGATGGACTCAGGCAGTAACACACTCATGTCAGCTGCGGCCGTCACAATTTCTGCGTAAGCACTGGTGGTGCGCGCAACGACGCGATCACCAAGTGCAAATTGCGTTACCTGATCGCCGACAGCACTGACAATGCCAGCAACATCATAACCCGGCACCGTTAAGCCACTGCCACCCATTTGACGAGCAATGCGATCACGATTATTCAGACCGATCGCTTGGGACTTGATTTGAATTTCCTGTGGTCCTGGCGCTGGTGTGGCCAAGTCGATCGCATCAATCACTTCTGGCCCGCCAGCATGACTAAACCCATATCCAAGCATCTTGTTCCCTCCTCATTAACGTGCTCACCAGCGCAGTTGCCTGCACCTGAGGCAGCTTACACGCCGGTTTCTTCTGCGTTGGTTCACGTTAAGCCTCTATATGTCGGCATTTTACCCATGGTAAGAAAGAAAAAACAATTAAAACGACCTAGCCGCTTAGGGGTGGAAACCTCTTACGCAGCTAGGTCGCTATGAAGGTGATACATGGTGGAAATGAACGAACCGGCCATCAGTAGATTACCGATTTTCTCTTCGCGGCTGGGGATCAAAACCATGTAACTGGCCTTTAAATTCATCAGGATTTTGACTGACATAAGTACCGCGGGCCCAACTGGCAGCGACAGTTTCATCAACTGGTTCATCGTGTTCGCTGTAATCCAGCCCCATTTTTTCAGCAGCAGGGGAGACCCGAATGCTGACGAATTGTTTGAGAACTACAGTGATTAGACTGACCATAGCACCAACTAAGACGATCACGATGGCGGTGCCGACAAACTGGATTAGGAGCAGCTGCCATCCACCGCCATAAGCCAAGCCAGCGTGCGCAATGTCGGGGGCGACCTGTTTGCTGGCGAACACACCAGTCAAAATACTGCCGACAATCCCAGCGACCCCATGGCAGCCAAAGGCGTCTAAAGTATCATCAATGCCTAGCCGTGGCTTGATTTTGCTGATAAACCAGTAGCTTGTCAACGTTGCCGCAACGCCAATGCATGCTGCCCCAAAACTCGTGACATAGCCAGTGGCCGGGGTGATCCCGACAAGCCCACACAAGGCACCGGTACAAGTTCCGATCAGCGTTGGATGGCCGGTTTGCCAGATGTCCAGACACATCCATGTGACCAACGCCGCGGCGGCGCCAACCGAAGTCGTTAATGCTGCCGTCATCGCCGCTTGATTAACACCGAGTGCAGAGCCGGCGTTGAATCCATACCAGCCGATCCATAAAATGGCCGTGCCTAGAAGCACCCAAGGCCGATTATACGGTGTGATATGTTCATCCGTGCGGCGACCTAGAAAGGCGGATAGCGTCAAGGCGGTAATGCCAGCATTGATGTGGATCACCGTGCCGCCTGCAAAATCAAGCACACCCAGACCGGCCAATAAACCGTGCGGACTCCAGATCAAGTGGACAAGCGGGTAATAAACTAGCAATGACCACAAGACGATAAAACAAGTCAGAAACTTAAAATGCATCCGACCAACGACAGCGCCGACAAACAAGGCCGGCGTGATGATGGCAAACATCATTTGGAACAGCACATACACGCCGGTTGGAATTTTCGCCGTGGTCACCGCGCCAAGCGAAAGATCACTCAAAAAGAAATGATGAACCTGACCGATGACACCGAAAAGATCGCCATTAAAACTGAGCTCATAGCCGACAGCGACCCAAAGTAGGATCGCAATCCCGGTGATGTAGAAAACCGACAGCATCGTATTAATCACGTTGCGTTTGGAAACCAGTCCACCGTAGAAAAAAGCCAGTCCCGGCGTCATAAACCAGACTAATGTACTCGCAATAATTACAAACCCAGTATCAGCTAAATTCATCTCTGCCACCTCATTACCATTGATGGCGGTATTGTAGCATGGCATTTTCAATGGAATAGCGATTCGGTCGATCTATTGGCCTAGAGCAAATCTGGTGCTGAAAGGAGAAAGACTGCTATCAAAGGATTTTCGAAGCGGTAAAAAAACTGAAGCCGCGTTAGCTTATGTGACATGAAAACTTGACGATTTTATGGCAAGCAGAAAAATTGACCATTGGTCTATGTACGAAAATTGGTTTTTAAATGAATATAAGTGAACGCAAGGTTTGGAAACTGGCGCAGGCGCCATGCAAAAACACAGGGAAAAGCGGCTACTAATTGCGACCATGCCAAACCCAAGATGGTGGTGTTTGGTAGCCCTCAGTGTAGCTGTTTTCCCTGTGTTCCTAAACAAACACGTTCATTAAAGTTCGCCGTCTGCGATTTGACCGAGCACAGATTTGGACGGAATGAAGAACAATTCGCCAGTTTCTGGCGTCGAAAAATCAAGCAACCGATCAGAATTGTCAAACATGCCTTGCAACATACGCTTGGTGACCGTCCAATGACGGGCATAGCCGATGAAGTAGGTTCCGTTTTCGTTTTTGGCCGGATTACTGAACGGGACATTCATGCGCACAATTTTATGTTCAACGCCGCCGTCATTATCCTGAGAAACCACATTGTGGGCATTTGGCAGCTTCTTTTCGTCAGCTAACTCAATATCGTTGAACTTCTTTCGACCGATGGCTTTTTCCTGGTCCTCCGTCGTCAAATCGTTCCATGCTTTCATATTGTGTTGGTATTTTTGCGCAAAAGCATAGGAGCCGTTTTCAAATGTGGGATCTTCATCGCCGATCACCGCATACTCTGGCGTGTCGAGTGCGCTTGGATTTTCCGTGCCGTCGACAAAGCCAATGATCGCTCGGCCTTCGAAATAGCGGAAGCCATGGGTTTCATCGAGTGTCACAGTCTGATCGTCAATGATGGTCATGATCTCTGACATGAGTTCGAACGGAACGGCTGAATTCTGCGAGCGAATGTGGAAGAACAGATCAGCTGGGGTTGCCACTGCGGTATATTTTGGCCCGACAACTGGTTGGAATTCCTCCAACTCTTTAGGCACCGGTGCAGCTGGGAAAAGATAATCCCACGCTTTTCGCGACAAGCCAAATGCAACCGCCAACTTTGCATCTGGGTAGCGAATGTTCATGCTATTGATGAATGCTGGTAAGTGCTCTGCTAAGTCGGCAATCATGGCTTTGTCGGCTGCGGCATCTTCGCGCTTAAGGTCAAGCGTAGCAAAAATAATGTCAGACCCGGCATCCTTATAGACATCCTGTACATCACGTAAATTTATGGTCATCGTTACGCCTCCAAATTAGAATCATTCTAACCTACTATAGTCTACCATAGCGGTGGCTGATTGCAACGATTTCGCGATGTTTTTAACCTAGGCATTCGGTGGTAAAGTAAGAACAAAGGTTGTGATTGTTTGATGATTTCAGTAGCAGATCAAGCCGAACTTGTCATTCGACTGGTGGTGGCTGCACTTTGCGGCTTTGCCATTGGTTATGAACGCAAGAATCGCTTCAAAAATGCCGGTATCCGCACACATATGATTGTGGCGTTGGGTGCGGCCTTGATTATGATTGTTTCAAAATACGGTTTTTTTGATATTTTAGATTTGAAAAATATGGCATTGGATCCTTCACGTGTCGCGGCTCAGATTGTCAGTGGCGTCAGCTTTTTAGGCGCTGGCGCCATTTTGGTTCGCCACAATAACGTGAATGGTTTAACGACAGCTGCCGGGGTTTGGACGACAGCGGCTGTGGGGATGGCAATTGGGGCGAAGCTGTACCTCATCGGCTTGGCCGCAACTGTCCTAGTGCTCTGCATTCAAGTCCTGCTCCACCATCATTATCGTTGGCTGCCCAGCGGGGATAACGGCATTTTGACAATTCGGGTCCGCAGCGAAGGCTTTGACATGGTACATTTACGCGAAACATTAGGCAAGTACCATATCAAGGTCCTGAATGTGTCCATTAAACATGAAGGCGACGAAGTTAAAATGAACCTGCATGTGGAGAGTAAAGCCAATGAAGACATGCGGCGCCTGCTGACGTTTTATGCCGACAATCCGAATATTATTTCGATTGAATTCTAGGCAATCGCTAATTAAGTTGGCTAGTACCGTCTGCATAGTTGAGGGTCACACCAGGCTGAACGTTGAAGATGTAGACATTAAAATGAATCGTGTTGTCGCCGATACTTTGCGCACGCATCGCCACACCGCGTGGTAACAGTTCATCACCGCGAAAGATCGGGGTGACTTCATAACGAATAAAATGTTGGCGTGACTGTTTCAAATAATGTGCCATATCATCTTCATGGGCCTGCATCAAAGGCGAATTTAACTGCCGCGTCCCAGTCATCAAATTTTTCGGATTATTATTTTCACCGGAAAGCTGAAAACCAATTAAATGGCTGCGGTTGTACAGCCATTCGCCATGCACTTTCTTGTTGTGCCACCCAGTTGGATTCCAAGTCAGCGGCTCGCGCTTGGCAGTTGGCATGATAGCTTGATTCAGTAAAGCATTGGCAGTACCAGCACGGTTGAGACTATCGAGATTGCTAAATGTTGTCCACGGGCCTTTATCAGTGGCAAGTTCTGCTTTCGTAAAACCAGGCTCGTTATTGTTGACGGTAATCTCGGCAGTGTTGTTGTAATTGAGCTGCGCCAGTTGCGTGACCGGTTGGCGCGAGGTGCCATCCGTTGCCGGCACACTGTTGCTAACTGAACTTGATTGGGGCGGTGTTCCCAGCAGTGTGGTGTGTTGCTGCGTGTAGGTATAACCGCCGCTGGCTAAGCCAAACAACAGCAAGGTCGCCGCCAACCGCCGATTCGCCCGCCGTTGCCGCTTTGTGCCTTTTCGCAGCAAAAGTAGCAGCATGCCAGCGAGAATGAGACTGAATGTGATGAGGTTATTCATAGTGCCCTCCAAGTGACTGATGGATGTATTGGATGAGTTAGTCCATTGATGCTATGAAAAACACAATGCTCAGTTCTAAGGTAGTCTTTTCAAGGGGTAGAGTCAGGGCGGCTAGAAACCGGTACCTTTGGTGAACAGGCTTGGATGTATCAGGGAAAATTAGTATGCTATGAGGTCTGATAAAGTGAACGTATTTTTCAACTAAATCATTTAGGTGACAGATGCTGTCCTTGCGAGCCTTTAATAACAGAATACGCCAATGATAGACAAACAGTTTTTTGACCTGATTGCTTATAGGATAGTTGACTCAGTTATATAGTCACCATCCTAGTGAATGATGTGTTGTCCTTTAGTTTTCCGAAGATTCCAGCTAGTATTTGATACATGGAAGATCATTCTCTCTCTGCTTTTATCGGCAACTTAATTTAGAGAAGAAAGTGAAACTTTTTGACCTCTCCTTATGGATTTATTATTTGGCTCTATCGTGCTATCAAGGAAAACTCGATACGAACACAGGCAGATAATTAAAGTTATTAGTTTTTGATCATTATTTAGAATACTAAGTTAGATCCTTTAACCACTTGTCGATCCTATGATTGAGCTGGGCGAGACCGTCCCGATCCATCGGCAGCTTGCTGACGATGGTGGGCAAATCGTTGAGGTTGGTCCTGAGATCGCTGGCGTTTGCGTAATAAGGCAATTGCTTCAAGTTGTTGTCCAGTTGATGCAAGGCAAGATTGATGGACACCGCTAATTTTAAAGCTCCCCTTATTGATCGGGGGCAAGCCGAAAATTAATTTGGGGACGCCGGGGATCATGAAAACCAACCACCTCACTGCGAGGCCGCAAAAGTGTAGAATTGAAGGTACAATTTACTTGCAGCGACTTTAAGAATTTCCTTTTGAATGGTAAGTGGTTCAGTTGCTAGACAATTGGTTATCGCTTCCGTGTCGCTCCCCCCTCTTAACTCCCCACATGAGGATGGGTCATAATTCTCGCATTGAACTTGTGATTCATGAGATTCCGAATAATCTGGGCAGGGTCTAGGCTAAAGAATCCTTTGCCGCTCCAAAATCCACAATCTCTGGCCAGGTGGGGCTTGCACCGCTGAGCAAGGGCGGAGACGGCGCTTCGAGTCCAAAACCCGGTCTCGAAGTCGCCTAACAACATCAGCTCCAAGTCAGGTCGCTGTGTTGTTTGCACGGCTGAGTCCCATCTGGCTTAAGATTGCTCCGCCTTGGCGCTGATATCTTTAAAACTCTAATAAATTACCCATATGAATATGAAAAGGCAAAACAATTTCCGCAGAAGTCGTTTGCCTTTTGTTTGATAACTGTGAATTGTGATCCATCCTCATGGACACAGATTGATAAGACGACCGTTTTAATTCTTTTTCAAAGAATTAAAACACCTGATTTGTCTTACCTAAATCGGGACTTAGAACTATCAATGACAATTAGTCAACATCGGATTGTGGGATGTATCAGTATAAGGGGGATTCAATGCTATTCTGGTTACGAGCGGTTCTAATACGACGGAAATATGAAATTAGGGAAATCAAGACAATAAGAACCACTAGGGCTAAAGAGCACATAATGATGCCCATGGAAAATGTTATGCGTGGATTATTCAATGAGTACGCAGTCGCTCCTGTGGTAACTGAAACAGATTGCAGATAGGTTGTGGGTAACAGTTCCCCAATCTTTTTAAGCGGATCAACGGTAGAGGTTAATAAAAATAATCCGATAGTGGAAATAAGAGAGATGAACAAGGATGCCATTTTGTTTTTAGCAATAGAGCATATGAGCATGACGAAAACTAGAATGAATAGGCTTGATATAGCTTGGAGACAGAACGAAGGCAGGAGGATTTGATACAAATCATTGAACTTCATTGACATTGTTGGTAATTCATAAAAAAGAACAGGGTAATTTAAACTGCCGAAGCCATTTACTATAGTTCCTGTAGATAACGTAAGTAAACTGGTCATAAGCAGTAGTACCGAACTTACTATCCACGTAATGCCTATGTGCCACATGTTGATGACGAGTTCAAGTTGGGGGATCAACAAACTTACATTGATTCGTGATCTATATGATTCTCCAAACAGATTAACCGCTATATAGACTGATACTAATGTCAGAAGAACAGGAATAATGTTTTGCCATGTCCATAAAAAGAAGCCAGTTCCGTTGGCTGAAAAGTCTTCGTTGTATTTTTGCACATTTCGTTTCTTTAGAGCAAGAAAGCGGAGTCTCTCGCGTTCTATTGCATTCTCTAAAGGCTTGCGAGTGGGGTCGGTAGTTTCATTCTGATTTAGCTTTTTATCCATATCAATGGTTTTTAGCCTTAGAGCATATGCTTGAGACCACTTTTTAGAAGCCAAATATTTCTGAATACTTAGGTCTCGTTTCAAAAGCTTTTGGGATAACTTAATATCGTTGCGGCGCATCGCCTTTTGTTGGTCGCTGAAGGAACCCGAACGTATTTCTTTCTCAAGAACAGCGATCCCTAACTTATAATTCTTGATTTCTTTGGCGATCGTGCTCTCGAATGAAATAACCTTTGACGTTTGATTGTTGAAATAAAAGGTTATACCCACGCAAAGCAGCACCAATCCGATGAGGACCATGCTCATTGGATTTTTGTATATTTTCTTAATATCCCATAAGCCAACATTTGTCTTATTCTTCATAGAGTTTTTGGTCCTTTAGCGTAAACATGTGGTCAGTAATATCCTTAACGTCGTTAAGATAGTGTGAAGATAGTATTATAGTCTTGCCAGCTTTTTTTAGGGAGAGAAGCTGAGAATAAAGAAGCTTTCTGGAGCTTTCATCTAGGCCGTTATTTACCTCGTCAAAAATTAGAACGTCTGCGTCACTGACTATATACATTGCAATTAGTAACTTTTGTTTCATGCCTAAAGAATACTTTGAAATTTTTAAATTGATGAAATCAGACATTTGCCACTTGGTGATCACATCGGTCAATAGGATTTCTGATTTCCACTGTGTCTTTACAAATCTTAGATAGTCCAAGCCATTCAAGTGTTTATCTAGCCAATCAGACGTTTCATAAAAAAAGAAGGAACGTCTCATTTTACTTAGAGGTTGCTTTAGGATCTCAACCTTACCAGAAGATATCGGTATTAATCCCGTTAGCGCACGGAAGATAGTTGTTTTTCCAGACCCGTTTACGGCAATTATCGAATATATTGTGCCTTTTTCAAATGTGTAGGTAAATCCCGTTACGATCGGGAATCGTGTTTTTACCGATAGATTAGTAACTGTCATCATCAGACGAAAGGCCTCCGTATAATTTAAAAAGAGGCAGAGTCGCAATAAAGCCTCTGCCTCCAAGTGTCACCTTAAAATTAATATCCACCGTGATAATGCCGAGTGTTTTGATACCGAATATAATTCCATCCGCTACCGATTTGATACCAGTCAGTGTTTAGGTAGTAGGCGCTGGCCGGAATGGTTTTATTCTGAAAATCAAAATCTGTGTTTTTCTTTGTGTAGATATTGTAATCAGACTTGAACCATTTCTGAACCAATCGCCATGAATCTGCTCCTACTGGGTTAGCAGAAGTGAATGCGCCAATCCCAACAAACATAACCAGTACAGCTAGTACGTTACGTGCTTTCTTCATCGTAGAACCCCTTATTTAGGTGCGTTAATGAGATGTGCCAGTTGATACAAGAAAATTATCTCATGCATCAACTAGCAATGCAATTAAATTTATTGAATTTAAGAGATAAAGTGGGTTTTATGAGCGTTTAATAACTATATTATAGTTGTTGTTATTTAAAAAGTATCTATTAATTCTTAACTATATTTTTTCTATAAATTAATATATTTAAAAAATCGTTTAATATGTTTTAGCATGATGTGAGATGAGGTTACTTATGGAAAAGACAATAAAGCGGTTTGCAAGTGACTTGAGACCTAGCAAGCAAAGCATCTAGTACTGCTACCAAAGATTACCAACGAACGACAAAAGGATAACCGAAACCGAAATATTGTCAGCGCTGATGTAGAGTGGCTTATACGGGACGAGGCAGCAAAGCTTTTGTCACCAAAAAACCACTAAAAAACAGCAAAGAGACTGACAAGTACCGCCAAAGAGCGACAAGGAGAATCTGCTATGAAGGGCGCAATCGTGTATTTGAGAGCTGACCGTGACAAACAATTTACCGCCAAAGATTTGCAAATAGAAAAAACGCAAAAATTGCTGGATTAGTTGCAGCAGCGTAACTGATGGCAGAGCAGAAGCTCAAGCCGCTGGAGGTGTCTTGGAAGGAGCCAGAGGTGCTTCTGACGACTAAGGCGGAAGGTACCGTAGATAACGCAAAAATGCTTAGTGACTCAAATGAGACGAGAGCGCGTTAGGAGTTTTGGACCCGATTATTTGGGACAAAAAGTAACAAATGACCAGGTACAATCTAGGTGGATTTTCACTAAGTCTTTGTGGCTGGGTTGCTGCTGAAATAGGTAGTTGGCAACTAAACCGATGAGATTTCACAAAATTCAGCTTTGCGGCCTTATCAGGTCGGGGTTGGCGAGCTACTTCTGATAGTGGGCACTATGTCAACTAGGTGAATTCCATAACGGAATCCGCCTTTTTAATGGTCGATTTTAGATCGTGAAGTGCTTCTGGTTCGTGACTTCTTGTTGGCGGGTATCAAGCACATAGTGATACAACGCGAGGAGAACATCGTGATTTGCCTGATCTGACTCATTGAATGCTGAATCCATGAGTTCCTGAAGGTCGGTACTTTTGACCGCTTCAATACGGCTGCAATGGTTACCCGGTCACTACATTCATGGATTTGTTTAGGCATACGTACACCTCATGAAATGATGATGATCCTATCATGCTGTCAGCAGCTTAGCGTGATTGCGTATACTTCATAGACTGGAACTCGGTTGCAGGCATCAGACAATGCTTAGCTGGTCAGTCTCGTTTACTAGCTCCTCAATAACGTCTGACTGGCGTATTTGTGAAACCCCCAAATATCTGCTAATATATGTAGAAATCTTTTAAGCGAGGTATAAAATTGCTCACAGTAAACAATGTATCAATGACGTTCTCCGACCGTAAGCTATACGAAGACGTTAATTTGAAATTCACGCCCGGTAATTGCTATGGCATTATTGGCGCAAACGGCGCGGGAAAATCGACTTTTCTTAAAATCATCCAAGGTGAACTGACCCCAACGACCGGGACGGTTAGTTTGTCGCCGAATGAGCGGATGAGCAGTCTGCGTCAGGATCACTTTGCGTTCGACAATCAAACGGTGATGAACACTGTTTTGCAAGGTTGGGAACGACTTTATCAGGTGATGACGGAAAAAGATGCTTTGTATGCTAAGCCAGACTTCTCTGAAGCTGACGGGAATAAGGCAGCCGAGCTGGAAGGCGAGTTTGCCGAAATGGACGGCTGGAACGCTGAAAGCGACGCGTCTCAGCTGTTGCAGTCATTGGGCATTGCGGAAAGTGAGCACCAGAAACTCATGGCTGATCTGCCTGAAGGGGAGAAGGTCAAGGTGTTGCTTGCCCAAGCGTTGTTTGGCAAACCCGACGTTCTGCTGCTCGACGAACCAACCAACGGGCTTGATCCGCAAGCGATTAACTGGCTTGAGAACTTTTTAGCTGACTATGAACACACCGTTTTGGTTGTCTCTCATGACCGGCATTTCCTGAATGCGGTCTGCACCATGATGTGTGATGTTGACTTCGGTAAGATCGAACTTTATGTCGGCAACTACGATTTCTGGAAGCAGAGTTCTGAACTGGCCTTGCAGCTGCAAAGCCAAGCGAATGCCAAAAAAGAAGAACAAATCAAGCAATTGCAGGAATTCGTGGCGCGTTTCTCCGCCAACGCTTCAAAGTCCAAGCAAGCCACTTCACGTAAAAAGCAGCTTGAAAAAATTACGTTAGATGATATTCGGCCTAGCACACGGAAATATCCGTACATCAAGTTCGAGCCAGAACGCGAAATCGGTAACGATTTGTTACGGGTCGAGAATGTTTCCAAGACAATTGATGGTCATGAAGTACTGAAAAATGTCAGCTTCATTTTGCGGCCAGGTGACAAAACAGGGATCATCAGCCGTAATGACGTGACCGCTACTGTGCTGATGCAGCTGCTAGCAGGTGAGCTTAAACCTGACACCGGCACCATCACATGGGGTGTCACCACCAGCCGTGCCGCTATGCCAAAAGACTTGAATCCTGAATTTGATCATGATGATCTGAACATTCTCGATTGGTTGCGGCAGTTTGCGCCACAAGACGAACAAGATAACACGTTCTTGCGTGGCTTCCTCGGTCGGATGCTCTTTTCTGGGGATGAAGTGCTCAAGCAACTGAATGTCTTGTCTGGTGGCGAAAAGGTCCGTTCGTACTTGGCTAAAATGATGCTAAGCAAGGCAAACGTCCTCATCATGGATGATCCAACCAACCATCTTGATCTGGAAAGCATCACCAGTTTGAACGATGCCTTGATCGACTTCAAAGGCTCATTAATCTTCACCAGTCATGACCATCAGTTCATTCAAACCATTGCTGATCATATTATCGAGGTTGGGCCACTCGGTGTTGTTGACCGTGCGGACACAAGCTATGATGAATTCACGCAACACGAAACTGCTCAGGCACAGGTAGCCGATATTTATCCGGCTGATAAAAAGAAGTCAAAGGCGTAATTGCCGATATCACCTTGAACGTTACAGCTTGTGACATCATACGCAGTTACTATACAGGCGAACAATTTTCCGCAGTCAGGGAAATTGTTCGCCTGTTTGTTTGCTCATGGATGACTTATTGGAATTTATAAAGATCCCAGTGCCAAGGCGGAGCAATCGTAGGCCAGATGGAGGCGAAGCGCCGTCTCCGCTCTAGCTGCGCATCGCCAGCCCAGCTGGCCGGAGATTCCGGTGTTTGCACGGTAGGGGACTCTTGCATAGAGCTTTTCTGCATTGTTTGGAATCTAGCACATCATAATTGTTTGAATTTTAGAATTCTTGCTCATCTCTACTTCAATTTTGTTTTTCAAACCCATCTGATAGATAATATCAGCATAAGTAACCGACAAGATAAGTGTGTGTGACCCGCGCAAGTTGTTATTGAAAGTCTCACCAATCTGGTCACATCAGCTAAGAAAGCAGTGATCAATATGTCACAACCCATTACGATTCTTCTCAGCGTCACCGGCTTTATTGTTGCGATGATTGTCCTCAATGGTTTGTTAACCTGGCAGCGACAGCAAAAGCTCAAGCGCCAATTGCTAGCTGACTGGGGCACTTTTCCTGAAAAACGGCCAAAAGGTGAGCGCTATTTAAAAGCCGCCTATCTTGATCATGAAGCCCAAGTTAATCACGATTGCCAAGTTGACGACCTGACTTGGCAGGATCTTGATATGTTAGACGTGTTCGAACAGCTGAACGTCACCCAAAGTAGTGTTGGCGCTGAACGGGTTTATGCACAATTGCGGGCTTATGATTTAGGCAAACCAGCTGTTGACGAGGCGTTGATTGCCTTTTTTCAAGATCATCCTGACAGCCGATTGAAAGTGCAAATGGCGTTTGCCGGACTTGGCATCGAGCCGGCGAACAATAGCCAACTTTATCTACGGACAACCACCAAAAAAGCCTTGCCGAATGCATGGCGATTCAAAGTAATGGGCGGTTTTCCATTTATCGGTGTCTTGTTGACGCTATTGTGGCCGGCAATTGGGGTGACCTTGATGGTGGTCAGTTTGCTGGTCAACGTGTTCTACTACATTTTGAAACGTGAAGGCCTTGATGCCGAAATTACGTCTATGGGTTACCTTGTCCGGACGATTATCACAGCAGAACGTCTCGCCAAAATTAGCCAACCGACTCAAGCAGCATTGCGACAAGCAGTTAAACCAATGCGCGGCATCACGCGATTTGCGTTTGTCTTCCGGACCAAGACCGGCAGCATGGGCGACATTTTAACTGAGTATCTTAGCATTATGTTCATGCTGAGCTTTATTGCCTACAACACAGTGCTCGATCGCTTAAGCAGCCACCATGCTGAGGCGCTAGCCCTGTGGCAACGGCTGGGCGATTTAGAGTTGGCCATTGCCATTGCTAATTTTCGCACGGCGGAAGCGACTACAACGCAGCCAGTTTTTGCTAAAGGCGGCATGACCGCTACTGACTTAGCCCATCCCTTGTTGAAACATCCCGTTGCCAACCCAGTTGACTGGCAGAAAAATGCGTTGATCACCGGTGCCAATGCTTCCGGTAAGTCGACCTACGTCAAAAGTATTGCGATCAATGCCATTTTGGCACAAACGATCAATACCGTGACAGCGACAAGTTTCACGATGGAGCCGGGAGAGGTCATCACGGCTATGGCGGTGCGTGATGATCTGAGTGAAGGCGATAGCTATTTTGTTGCAGAAATTAAAGCCATTCGGCGGCTGCTCAATGCTGTTGCCAAAAAGAAACGCGTCTATGGTTTTATCGACGAAATTCTAAAAGGGACGAATACCGTCGAACGAATTGCCGCTTCAGCGAGTGTCATTAATTGGCTAAAGCAATATCCGAGTTTGGTCGTGGTTGCGACACATGATAATGAATTGACGGACATTATGGGCGATCAATGCGTCAACTGGCATTTTCAAGAGAAAGTGACGAAGGAGGATGGCGTTGTCTTTGACTATTTGCTCTATCAAGGCCCGGCCACTTCGCATAATGCCATAGCACTGTTGGCAACCATGGACTATCCAACGTCCTTAATTCACGATGCGCGGCAGTTGGCTGCGGATTTTGAACGTAGCAAAGCATGGCCTAAGTTTGTTAAAGGAGGGATTCAAGCGTGACAGATGCAGATAAAATATTTGAGGCTATTCGTCAGGATCCCGATAACGCTGACTTTACCGCCCAAGGATGGGATCCGCTATATCATATTGAACCTGAAGCAACGATCCTCATCGCCAGTCAGGCACCAGGACGAAAAGCACAAACGACAAAAACATACTGGAATGATCCAAGTGGTGACCGCTTGCGAACTTGGATGGGCGTCACCAAGGATCAGTTTTATCACAGCGGTAAAATTGCAGTTTTGCCGTTAGATTTTTATTATCCCGGCAAAGGTAAGTCAGGTGACTTGCCACCGCGTAAAGATTTCGCGGCCAAGTGGCATCCGTCTTTGTTAGCGTTAATGCCAAAGATTCAACTTACAATTGTGATTGGTGCCTACGCCCAAAAATATTATTTAGGAAAGCATCGCGAAAAAACGCTGACTGCCACTGTCAAAAATTTCCGGGCGTACTTACCTGACTATTTTCCAATTGTGCATCCTTCGCCGCTAAACTATGGTTGGGTCAATCGCAATCCATGGTTTATGACCGATGTGGTGCCGGCATTACAGGCGCAGGTTGCGGCCTTGATGAAGTAAACGAACGTTCTCGCACTCGCACAAAAAAGCTGAGATCATGGCAGAGTTGATGCCGCGATCTCAGCTTTTTAAGTAGCCTTTTGCTTGAATAATTTAATGAGTGATTGAACTTATGGTAATGTCACGAAGATGAGTGCGCCAACAACGCCGCCAGCTAAAGGACCGAGAACAGGTACCCACGAGTAACCCCAATCAGAGCCGCCTTTATGGGCAATCGGCAGGATGGCGTGCGCCAAGCGTGGGCCGAGATCCCGCGCCGGGTTAATTGCGTAACCGGTTGTCCCCCCAAGTGACAATCCGATTGCAGTGATCAAGATACCAACGCCCATCGGAGCTAAACCTGCTGTCCATTTGCCTTGCGCAAAAGCTAATAGGCCAAAAATCAAGACAGCAGTGCCGATGAATTCAGACAAGAAGTTAGCGGTATAGTTGCGAATGGCTGGGCCAGTCGCAAAAACGCCTAAGATGGTTGCTTGGTCATTGGTCTTCGTCCAATGTGGATAGTAATGCAGCCAGACAACGGCGGCTCCTAAGAAAGCACCAAGCATTTGGGCAGCGACAAACGGCAGCACCCATGACCAAGAAAATTGACCGATGGCGGCAAAAGCGATGGTCACCGCCGGATTGAGATGGGCTGGGCCAAGGAAAGCCGCGGTATAAACGCCCATGGTGACAGCTAGTCCCCAACCAAGGGTGATGGCAACCCAGCCAGCATCCTTTGCTTTTGATTGGTTGAGTGACACGCCCGCCACCACGCCGTCACCGAGGAGAATCAGGATGAAGGTGCCGATAAATTCACCTAATGTTTGTGTCCACATGTTGATTCCTCTTTCTATTCAGGATGAACCGGTGCTGGTGCCGTTTTTAGATAGGCCAGTTGACTGTCGGCAATGGCAGCATTCAAGGCGGCCAGTTGTTGGGCTTTCACCGAGTCGTCCCATCCCAGTGTTTGCGCCATTTCGTCAACAACCGGCTGTTTCAACTCAGCCAGTGTTTCAGCGTGGAAAAGTAGGGCATTGGTTCGGCGCAAGAGATAATCAACCGGTGTGAGCGTCATTTCCTCATTGAGTGAATAACGTAGACTCATGGTTTCCTTCAGACTTAATCCTGGCGCAGGACCATCGACAGCGTAAGTGAGCACTCGGCTGGTATTGGAACCGAAGCGGTTAGCCAGATCTTGGGCTTCTTTTTCCGATAAACCAGCATCAACGCCAATCCGAATGTAGAAGGCCATGGTTTCTTCAACATTGGTCGGATCAAAATGTCCGCCGGAAACTTGCAGCTTTTTGGAATCGACTGCTGGCGCGTCAACGTTGAAACGATCGACCAGAATACGGCGAATCAGTGCGAGGGCACCAGCGGCCATTTTCCGATAGTCTGTAATTTTACCACCGGAAAGGGTGATGAGCCCGTCTGTCGCTTGGTGAAGCGAACTGCCGCGAGAAACTTGGGACGGGCTTAATCCGGCTTCTGCATGTGCTGTTTCCAGTTTGGAAATGGCACGTTCAACATCGGCGCGGGTTGCTTGATCGTCTTCATAAGCGTTCACAACCTCGATCAAGGCCGTGAATGAATCGTCTGAAACTTTGCCGCTGTTAGCACCGCCGCCGTTATAATCGGAACTACCGTTGTCGTTGATCAGTGGTCGCAACCCAGCCCAACTAGCTTCAATATCGTCGATCGTCATATGGCTTTCGGGGAAGCGTTTATTGACGACTTTCAGCAGATAATCGACATCTTCTTGCTCAACGCGGGGATGTTCATAATCGCCGGTATAATCTGTATCAGTGGTACCAAAATACGTTTTGCCTTCTCGCGGAACCACGAAGAACATCCGACCATCGTTTAAGCCAGTATCCATGTAAGTTGGTTGCGGAACTGGCAAGCGAGAACCGTCAACGACTAGATGAACACCTTTGGTTGGCCGCAAAGTTGGCGCGTGTTTTTCGTGATCGTCAAGTGCATTGAACTTATCAGCCCATGGACCGGTTGTGTTGATGACCAGTTTGGCATGGATATCGAATTCAGTGTCGTCCAACAAGTCTTTAACATGCAGCCCAACCACTTGACCAGCGTCATTGTGCAGCACGCCGACCGCTTTAACATGGCTGGCCATCAAGCCGCCAAGTTCGTCAGCTTCTTTGATGTTTTCGATCACAAGGCGTGCATCGTTGTTGACGAAATCGAGATAAACGCCACCGCCTTGCAGGTTATCAGCGGACAATTGTGGTTCACGTTGAAGGACTTCATCTTTTGTCACGGTATAATTGGCGTACTGAGAACCTTCAACACCAGCCAATCGATCATAGAGATCCATGGCAATTTTGACGCTGAACATGTCAAACGTACTGCCGGATTCTTGATAAATTGGCAACAGCATTGGGAATGGCCGCGGGATATGCGGCGCGATCCCTTGCACGACGGCGCGTTCTTTAACAGTGTCAGCGACAACGCCAACATCAAAAGATTTAAGATAGCGAATACCGCCGTGTACCAATTTGGTCGAACGCGAACTGGTGCCTTCCGCAAAGTCCTGCATCTCAATCAAACCGGTTTTGATCCCGCTGGCAGCTGCTTGAATCGCCACCCCAGCGCCGGTAATGCCGCCACCGACGATGAGCAAGTCGAGCTCGGTATGCTTTAATTGATGAATCGTTTGTTTGCGCGTTTCGTTGGAAAATACCATTTTGTTCTCCTTCATTACGGATCGAGTCAGTCTCGATCATTTTTTGGTTGATAGATCAAGCTTTCTTCGCCTTGTGCTTATACATTTGGGTTGCAGCAACAGCTTGCTGCCAGCCTTCATAAAGGTGGTCGCGATCAGGCGCGCCCATTGTTGGTTCAAAACGTTTGCCAAGCTTCACGATACTTTGCAGTTCATCGGTATTGTTCCAGAAGCCAGTCGCCAAACCAGCGAGGAAGGCAGCGCCCATCGCCGTCGTTTCCAAATTGGCTGCTCGTTCAATCGGAATGCCTAAAATATCTGCTTGGAATTGCATCAGGTAATCGTTGTTAGCTGCGCCGCCGTCAACGCGCAAAGCTTGGATCGGGATACCAGTGTCTTTATTCATGGTATCCACGACATCACGTGACTGATAAGCAAGAGATTGCAAGGTTGCTTTGATGAAATCTTCGCGAGTCGTGCCACGAGTGATGCCAAAAATAGCACCGCGAGCATCAGAATCCCAATAAGGCGCACCTAAGCCTGTGAAGGCTGGGACAACATAAACTTCATTTTGACTCTTAGAAGCTCGTGCGGCGGCTTCGGAGTCGCTTGAACGCTCGACCAACTTCATGGCGTCCCGCAACCATTGAATCGCACTGCCGGCAACGAAAACGGAACCTTCAAGTGCATAGGTCACCTTGCCATCAAGTCCATAGCCGATGGTGGTGAGCAGGTTGTTGTTGGACAAGGTCGGTTTTTCGCCGGTATTCATCACAATGAATGCACCTGTGCCATAGGTGTTTTTCACCATACCCGGCTCAAGCGCCAGCTGACCAAAAAGTGCTGCTTGTTGGTCACCAACCATGCCGGCAATCGGCACGGTACTGCCGAAGAAATGGTAGGCTGCTGCATTGCCGTAAATTTCTGAATTGCTGCGAACTTCCGGTAGCATTTGCTTAGGAATATTCAACAATTGGAGAATCTCGTCATCCCAGGCTAGTTTATGGATGTTGAACAACATGGTTCGTGAGGCGTTGGTATAGTCGGTGACATGAATGGCGCCGCCGGACAGCTTCCAAGAAAGCCAAGTATCGATGGTGCCGAAAAGCAGTTCGCCTTTTTCCGCCCGTTCTTGCGCGCCAGGCACATGATCCAAAATCCAGCGAATCTTAGTCGCTGAGAAATACGAATCAATTAGCAAACCGGTTGAATCATGAATCATATCGCTGTGGCCATCTGCCTTAAGTTTGTCAGCGATCTCGCTAGTTTGCCGCGACTGCCAGACGATGGCGTTGTAGATTGGCAACCCGGTCTGTTTGTCCCATACAACCGTGGTTTCCCGTTGATTGGTAATCCCGATTCCGACAATTTGGCGTGGTTGAATTTGTGATTCAATAAACGCCGTCGCGATGGTCGACAAAGCGGCATTCCAAATTTCATTGGCATTATGCTCGACCCATCCCGGATGCGGAAAATACTGCGGAAATTCCCGCTGTGCATCAACAACTTTTTGACCATTGTGATCGATGATGATGGTCCGTGTACTCGTGGTACCCTCATCAATCGCCAGAATGTACTTCTGATCACTTGTCACAAATAACTACCCCCTGTGAAATAATATTGCACACAATGAAAACGTTTCCAGAAATAGTTATACCGTACCTCGTGACATCCTGTCAACTTTAAACTTATGTGTATCATTAGTTATTTTAAAAAGTTAAAAAATTGATCAAGATTCTGTAAATGAGATGGAAATGGAGGTTGTGCTGCAAATGAGATATCTTGAACAAAAAAACGCGTGGCCGATGAACGTTTTCATTAGCCGCGCGTATTTTGCTTAGGATCATCTGACCTGCTATTGGATGAGCTGGCGCATGCGATGGATCCGCTCAAAAATCTGGTCTTCCTGACGGCGATCAGCCCAAGAAAAATTGTGCATCGTACTGTTTCGGCGATTGACCTTCGTGTACAAAATGGTTGGATTATAAGCATATTTGCCAGGCGTATGCGCGACAAAATCCGCCGTGAAGTAATAGTCTTCCGCAATGCGCAATTGTTCATCATAGCGAATATTACCGGCAGTTAAGGCATCACGAGAGAAAGCCTTGTTCCAAATATAACCGCCCACTTCGGAGCCGTGGCGTGAGACTTGATCAAACATTTCACGCTGTGACAACAATTGAAAGCGATTAGGCCCGCCGCGGCTGCGATGCCACCAATCATAACCAACCGCAGTGGCCACAACACCCGATGTGAACCCATGCGATAACGTTGCGCCAAAGGCCGGCGCGATTAAATCGTCACCGTCAACAAACGCCACAGCTTGACCAGTGGCATGATCAATGCCAAAGTTTCGCGCAGCACCGATGCCACGATGGTGATTAAAACCGGTCGCGTGAAAATTAGGGATACCTTTAACAAAATCAGCCACTGTCTGAGCGGTACCATCAGTCGAGGCATCGTCGATGAGCCA
The DNA here is from genome assembly GCF_053819265.1 of Lacticaseibacillus sp. 30. Lineage (NCBI taxonomy): Bacteria > Bacillati > Bacillota > Bacilli > Lactobacillales > Lactobacillaceae > Lacticaseibacillus > Lacticaseibacillus sp. 30. The sequence goes on along the minus strand of NZ_JBSOQX010000006.1, from coordinate 56,038 downwards.
AAGTTCAAAATCAATTGTTTGTTGCTGGATACTTTTTAATGTCTCAGGCAGATAATGACCTAAATTGTAAGTTGGCACAACGATGGTTAAATCTAAGTTCGACATAATTGCCTCCTTGAAGCTCGTTTTGATCATTATCGTCAAATTACAGGTGACGTCAATCAAAATGATTCATGTATGAAGTTGGGTTGTTGACATGGGGAATGCTAACTATCGGCGCCATGTGGAAGGGACATTCTGAACCTGCTAGAATTTTTAGTAAAAGGAAGTTGCTTTAAATTCAGCGATTTTTAAATGACCGGTAAAACAAAAACAAAAAAATTTGGCTATAGCGCTTCCAATCCGTCATTATTTTTAGTAAAATTAAAACGGTTACAAAAATCAGTAGCGGATAAATAAGCTTAACTTCAATTAGGAGGTATTGACGGTGAATAGTACAGATGTCACGAAAGGTTTTACGGAACAATTTGGTAAGCAGGCGGAGCACACCTTCTTCGCACCAGGACGCATTAATTTAATTGGTGAACATACCGATTACAATGGTGGCCACGTTTTCCCGTGTGCCATTTCGCTGGGCACTTATGCAGCGGTTGGCACCAATGAGGACAACGCTTTTCGGTTATACTCGGCCAACTTCCCAAAGGTTGGCATTATTGACATCCCATTCTCGGATCTTTTCCAAGATAAGCGCGGCTTGTGGACAGATTACTTCCAAGGTATGGCGCGGGTGATGAAGACGGCGGGTGCGAACTTCACGCATGGCCTCAATGTTTACATCAACGGCAACTTACCTGATGGCGCTGGGTTATCAAGTTCTGCTTCTCTGGAAATGCTGGTCGGAACGATTCTGAACAATCTTTTTGATGGCGGCTTTGAACCGTTGGAGCTGGTTCAGTTCGGCGTTAAAGTCGAAAACGACTATATCGGCGTGAACTCCGGTGTGATGGATCAGTTCGCGATTGAAATGGGTCGCGCAAATCAAGCAACGCTGTTGGATACAAACACGATGAAATACGAGTACCTGCCAGTTGAGATGGGCGATAACGTGATTGTCATCATGAATACCAACAAGCGTCGTGAGTTGGCTGATTCCAAGTACAACGAACGCCGCAGTGAATGCGAAAAAGCACTGGCAATGCTACAAAAAGGTATTGAAGTTAAAAGTCTGGGCCAACTGAGTGAAGACGAATTCGACGAGAATACTTATCTCATTTACGATCCAATCCTGATCAAACGCGCGCGCCACGCCGTCTTTGAAAATCAGCGGACATTGAAGGCTTCGAAAGCACTGCAAGATGGCGATTTGAAGACCTTTGGCAAACTAGTCTCTGCTTCTGGAGTTTCGTTGGCTTTTGACTACGAAGTCACTGGCATCGAGCTTGATACCCTTGTGACCAATGCCTTGAAGCAACGGGGTGTGCTCGGTGCTCGCATGACCGGTGCTGGCTTTGGCGGCTGCGCCATTGCGATTGTCAACAGTGCTGATGTTGAAGACTTTATTGATAATGTTGGCAAGACTTATCGTGAAAAGATCGGCTATGACGCCCATTTCTATGTGGCCGATATTGCCGATGGTGCTAAGCAACTGAACTAACTCTGCTAAAATAGAAAAAGTGTTATAAAGTAGAGCGTGAGCCAGACCGATTTCTAGTCTGACGAACACGTTTTAAAAAAGGGAGATATTTTATTATGACAATTGCAGTTTTAGGCGGCGCTGGTTACATCGGTTCACATACGGTAAAACAATTACTCGCTGCCGGCGAGGATGTTGTGGTTTTGGATAACTTGATTACTGGGCATCGTAAGGCGGTTGATCCACGCGCCCGTTTTTATCAAGGCGACATCCGCGACTATCATTTTCTGAGCCAAGTGTTCAGTCAGGAAAAGATTGACGGGATTGTCCATTTTGCGGCGTTCTCAATTGTGCCGGAATCCATGAAAGATCCGTTGAAGTATTTTGATAACAACACTGGCGGCATGATCACCTTGCTTGAAGCCATGAATCAATTCGGCATCAAGAAAATTGTCTTCTCATCTACGGCAGCAACTTATGGCGAACCTAAGCAGGTCCCAATTAAAGAAACTGATCCGCAAGTACCGACCAACCCTTACGGTGAAAGCAAGTTGGCCATGGAAAAGATCATGCATTGGGCTGATGTGGCTTATGGGCTGAAGTTCGTGGCTTTGCGTTACTTCAATGTTGCGGGTGCGATGCCAGACGGTTCCATCGGTGAAGACCATCATCCAGAAACGCATATTGTGCCAATTATCTTGCAGGTTGCAGCAGGTACGCGAACTGGTTTGCAAATTTATGGTGACGACTATCCAACTAAGGATGGTACCAATGTGCGTGACTATGTTCATGTGGTCGATCTTGCTGATGCCCACATTTTGGCCTTGAAGTATCTGGATGCCGGCAATAAGTCATCCGCGTTCAACATTGGTTCTGCGCATGGTTTCTCCAACCTTGAAATTCTAAATGCAGCGCGTAAGGTGACTGGCCAAGAGATTCCAGCCACGATGGGCCCGCGGCGTGCCGGTGATCCAAGCACTTTGATTGCTAGCTCAGAAAAGGCTCGTGACATTTTAGGCTGGAAGCCAAACTATGACGATATTGACAAGATTATCGAAACCGCATGGAACTGGCACGAAAATCACCCAGAAGGATTTGGTGACCGGAATTGACCGCGATTAGCAATCACGTTGGTACCATTGTGAAACTCAATCCCGATTACACCCAGATGGATGCAGTCTATCTGAACAACAAATTGTTGAATTTGATCGGAGATGCTGCCCTTGACCTGTCTGGTGATGCTGATCCATTGACGAACCTTGATCTGATGGTGAAAGCTGCGCAGGAGAATGGTAAAATTCCAGATTCACAGGCAGCACGTCAGATTTTGGAAGCGCAGCTGATGGACCTTGCTACCCCGACACCAAGTCGGATCAATCAACTGTTTTGGGATAAGTATCAGGCGGGACCACGGGTTGCAACAGACTGGTTCTTTGCTTTGAGTCGCGCGAATAATTATATTCAAACGCGAGCGATTGCTAAGAATGTTGTTTTTCCAGCTAAAACTGAATATGGCGACCTCGAAATCACCATCAACCTGTCTAAACCGGAAAAAGATCCGAAAGACATTGCTGCTGCGGCACATGCCGCCCAGTCTGGCTATCCGGCGTGTGCCTTGTGTTTACAAACGGAAGGGTATGCCGGTCGAACTGACTTTGCGGCGCGAACCAATCATCGCATTATTCGCTTTTTGCTTGGCGGTAAAACATGGGGATTCCAATATTCGCCATATGCTTACTTCAACGAGCACGCGATTTTTCTGGATGCTATCCATGAACCCATGGTGATAGACCAAAGTACCTTCAGCAACTTGTTGTCCATCGTTTCAATGTTTCCAACTTATTTTGTTGGCTCAAATGCTGACTTGCCAATTGTCGGCGGTTCGATGCTGACGCATGAACATTACCAAGGCGGTCGCCATACATTTCCAATGGCCAAAGCACCAATTGAGACGCAGGTTGAAATTAGCGGACATCCGCATGTTTTCGCTGGCATCGTCAAGTGGCCGATGAGTGTTATTCGCTTAGTGAGTGCTGATTCGGACGAGTTGATAAATGCAGCCGAACATGTTCGGCAGGTTTGGAATCAGTATACCGATGAAACAGTTGACGTCCGCGCATTTGTTGATGGCAAACCGCATCATACGGTGACCCCAATTGCTCGGCGCGTTGGTTCGGAATTCCAGCTGGATTTAGTGCTGCGCGACAATCAAACTAGTGCAGAGTATCCGGATGGTATTTTCCATCCGCATCAAGACGTGCAACATATCAAGAAGGAAAACATTGGCTTGATCGAAGTGATGGGACGTGCCATTTTACCGGCACGATTAAAGTCGGAGTTAGCTGAAGTCCAGAAATATCTTTTGGGTGAAGCCAACACGATGAAACCAATGCATCAAGCATGGGCCGACCAACTGAAAGCAAAATATGATTGGACGCCAGCAAATGCAGAGATACAAATGCAGGCAGCGGTTGGTCGTGTATTTGCCAGGGTCTTAGAAGATGCTGGTGTGTTCAAACGCGATGAAGTTGGTCAAAAAGCATTTGCTCGCTTCTGTCGGGCACTGTAGCAACAGGCTACGTTGCTGAAGCCGGCAAGGAGTCAATGGAAACGGAGAAAACGATGACCACGATTACCGATATTGCGAAGGCGGCAGGGGTTTCAATTGCGACTGTCTCGCGTATTTTAAATTATGATACGACGTTGGCTGTCACGCCCGAAACGCGCCAACGCGTGTTGAAAACAGCCGAAAAGCTGGCGTACAAACCACGTCGACGTAAACGTGTGTCCCCGCAAACCACCGTTGCCTTGATTCAGTGGCGCAGCGAGCAAGAAGAGTTGAATGATCTGTATTATTTACAGATTCAATATGCTATTGAGGCACGGGCGGCCTCAGCTGGCTATCATTTGCAGAGCTTGCATTTGGAGCAGTTGGGAGCCGAGACGACACAAAACGTCCAAGGTGTGATTGCGTTGGGTAAGTACGACGCTGGCGAAGTGGCAACGATCAAAGCCTTGGCGCAACCAGTTGTTTTTGTGGATCAAAATATGTTGGCATTTGACTGCGATTCGGTCACCAGCGATTATGCCGGTCCTATCGAGCAAATTATTCATCATTTTCAATCGGTAGGGATCAACGACATCGGGTTTCTTGGTGGCGTTGAAACGAGTCGCAGCGGACGCGAGCAGTTTCAGGACGTGCGGACAGCCGCGTTTGATCGGGTGATGTACGCAGAGAATTTGATGCAGCCAGCGTTTCGTTTTATTGGCGCGTTCACGCCTGATTCAGGTTACGAACTGATGAAACAAGCGATCACCAAACTCGGTGACACCTTACCGCACGGTTTCATTGTGGCCAACGACACGATGGCAGTCGGGGCGTTGCGCGCTTTGAACGAGGCCAAGATCGAGGTGCCGCAACGCGTCTCTGTGATCAGCTTCAACGATGTGGCGGTCGCCAAATTCACGACCCCGCCACTTTCAACGGTGCATGCTGCCACTGACCAAATGGGCCAAACCGCGGTCGAACTGTTGCAGGCACGCATCAAAGATCCGAAACGCGTACCACGTCAGGTTAACTTCAAAAGTGAGCTTATTATGCGAGCCAGCAGCTTGTAGGAACGGTATCATAACGTGTTCCCCCGCGAAGAAACCTGTCCATAATGACCTCAAGTGCAACGACCAAAAGCGGGTCATCATACTTGAGGTCAGCTGATGCTCTGGTTTCTAACCGCGCTGGCTTACGCTCGTTTATAAAGGAGGACAAGATGGACGTTTCAGTTGAACCATACGGTCAGTATCAAGGCCACAATTTGTATGAGCTGACCTTGACCAATGATCAAGGCATGGTTGTGAAGTTGCTGAATTATGGTGCAACCTTGGAAAAAGTGTTGTTACCAGAAGCTGATGGCTTGCACAACATGATTCTGTCACTACCAAGTCGGGAAGATTACTCGAAAGAGCGCAACTTCCTTGGTGGCACAGTGGGTCGAATTGTTGGCCGTATTCGTGGTCATGTTTGGCAGCATGGCGATGTGAAAGTTGATCTGCCAATGAACGAAGGCAAGAATCACATTCACGGCGGCGATGACGGACTGGATCGGCAAGTTTATAACTTCCGTATTGACCAGACAGCTACCACAGCTAGTGCTAGTTTTACTTTTGTTGATCCAGCAGGGCATAATGGCTATCCGGGCAACGTCAAGCTGCAAGTGACTTATACCTTGGAGAATACGAATACCTTGCATTATCGTCTGGATGCAGTTAGCGATGAAGAAACGCTCTTCAATCCAACTAACCATACCTATTTTGCGATTGACCAGCCAAACAAAATTGATGCCACCACGCTGACGATTCCAGCCGACGATTACAAACCGCTTGATGCAGACCATCTGCCAGATCAAGGCTGGCAGCCAGTTGCCGGAACGGTCTTTGATTTTCGCCAAGGGCAAAAGCTTGGCGATGTCATTCACACTCGAGCAGCGCAAATCACTGCAGAACGGGGCATTAATCACCCATTCCTACTGAAACACGGCCAAACCCTCGCGGCCAAACTCCAGACTGACAAACATACTATGACCCTGGCAACCACTGCGCCGTCCGTCGTCGTTTACACCGCCAACCACTTTGACGGTACCGGTATTCCTCACAACATTGATCAATTTGATGGCGTGGCTCTTGAATGCCAATTTGCTCCGGTCAGCGGCGATGATCTTTCGGCGATGACATTATTGCCGGGCGAACCATTTACGTTGGTGAATAGTTGGGCGTTTGAATAGGCAGCTTAACTTTTTAATGCCTCGGGATGTTCTGAACGAACCTAATCTTTATAAAGAAAGAAGCCTTCCAAATCATTGAAAGGCTTTTTTGACGCAACGAGAAAAGTTTAGAAGTTCTTGTGTTAAGCTGCTTTTTTGGTTAGCATTGTGAACAAATAGTTTCAAGTTAATACATAAATGGTTACGCGGTCAAAAGACATGCAATGTGACAAAAGGAGTCGATAGCATGAAGACAAAGTTTCTTAAGTTGCCGGTCTATCAACAAGGACTTTTCTTAACGTTGATTTGGCTAATGGTCGGGATTGGCGTGATGCTATATCGCTGGCCAACAAGTGATCAGGATTTTCAAACAACCGCCTATTGGCTTGCACCGAATTTGATTCATATGCAAGGTGAGGTGACCGCTCAATGGTTCCCGTTTGCGTGTGCAGTGACGGCCGGTGTGAGTCTTTATGTCGTCAAGCATATTAAAAGTAGAAACTGTGACACTAAAGAAGGCCTTTATGTACTTCAGAATTTGTGGCCCATCTGGTTGGTGATAATCGTAGTATTTTTCTTATTAAATCTTTGGCTACCACAAACAGGGATGACTCGTTTTTCGAGTTTTGATCGACAAGTACTCACGATTGCAATACTGTTTCTTGATATTACTTTATTTAGTTCTTACATGCTTTGGTTAAACTTCTGGGTGCCGGTTGGCCGGGTACATAATGTCATTAAGGTTCTATTTTGGGCAGTGCTTTTCCTTGGAGCTGGATTTATTATGAGCCACTTTCAATTTACGTTTGCCAGCAGCTCCTTTAGCTTGGACGATCTAGGACGACGTACATGGTTAACACTGCCATTTTGGCCAAGCTGGTTTTTAGGTTTACTATTAACGGCGGTTATTTGGTGGCACACTTTTCGTCGACTTCGAATGACGGATGATTCTCACTAAAATAGAGAGACCGGCCGTGCTCACACAACTCAGCAAAAAGATTGAGGGGGTCTAACTGCTGACAAGCGTACAACCTAGTCGGGCGAACCAACTATCCAAGATGAACAATCAAGCCTTAAAAAAACACGCTTTTTGTAAAAGTAAACGCTTTCAACTATAATTTAGATAGCGATATGAACCGTTTACGTAACTAATATTGAACGCGTAAAAATGTTAATTGGGCGGCAATTAGGGAAGGAGACTTTCTCATGAAAATGAAATTGCAACGCCTACCAATTGCACTACAAGGCATCGTTCTAGGCGCCATCTGGTTTTTGCTTGCTATAGCATTCATGCTGTATAACACTCCGACTGCAAAAAATGAAGTACCAATCCCCTTTCCACCACTTGTACCGCAGATGTTTCGAGTAGATGGTGTTGTAACAGCTGACTGGTTACAGTTCATTTTCTGGTTCATTCTTTTTCTCACGTGGTACGCGATCTATCGGGTTGTCAGACTAAATGACCAAACTCATACGCTTCAACCGGTGCTGCGAGCGGTCGTACCAATATGGGTATTTGCAATTACAATCGTCTTTATCGCAACTTTCTGGACGCCGATAATTGGGCTAAACGGCTTGTCGGTTGTTGAACGATCCTTAGTAACACTGGGGTTACTAGTTTTCACAGTTCTATTTGTGGGTGCATTTCGGTTGTATGGTGAGATTTTACGTTACAGTTCGAGACAAGGGAAAGTTTTCAGAATAATTTGCTGGTTTACACTTCTTTGCGCGTCATTCTATGTCATATGGCATCTACAGTTCACCGTTCAAGGAGCGCCCATTTTAAAAAATACGTTCTTGTTCGGTGGTCTCAGCCAAGACGCTTGGGTCGTACCTTTTTGGCCAAGTTGGCTGATTGGCATGGCGCTCATTTCCTTAAGTTTGTTTTTTATTAGGAAAAAAACAATCAACATTCAGTATCGCGAAGAATCAATGTAGCCGATAAAAATTGCAATATATATAAATAAATAAGTTTCAAAATCAATAGCCGACAATCTAATTGTCGGCTATTTGTTTAAAATTGTTCTTTTATGTTGTATCCAAGGAAAATAGTATTGATAGAGATTTCGACTTTGCAAAGTCATCCTGTCGGCTTAAAGGTGGATAGCAACGAGGATTAGAGGGAGGCTGATTTTTTATAAATTAATTTGCCAACCTGTCAAAGATTTTCTTGACTCCTGAAAGCGTTTGAATATAATAAAGAGTGAACAGAAATAAACATTAATTAACAGGAGTGAAGAGAATGGCTGAGGCGGTTGAGAATGACCTTTTTGATTCAAAATTAGTTTTTGTCGAGGATGGTGAGGATCAGGATACAATCTTTAAACAAGTTTCTGACCGATTGTTGGCAGCGGGTGCCGTTAAACCGGACTTTTATCAACATCTTAGCGAACGCGAGAAAAGCTGTCCGACCGGCATCGATATGAGCGTTGTGAATCCCGAGTACTCGAATGTGGCGATTCCGCATACAGAAGGTGAATTCGTCAATGTCAGAAAAATCGTTCCGATCCGTCTCAAAAAGCCGATCGAATTTGCGAACATGATCGCACCTGATCAAAAACTCAAAGTTAGCTTTCTGTTCATGATTTTGAACAATGATCCTGAAGGCCAAGCCAACGTCTTGGCTCAGATTATGGATTTCCTGACAACATCGTCTGCGGAAACATTAGCAAAATTGTTCGGCGCAGATGATGCGGCAACGATTTACAACATTTTGGCAACCAGTTTTAAAAAATAAGGAGGAAGTTTGTTATGACAGTTAAGATTTTGGCAGCTTGCGGCGCTGGCGTTAATTCTAGCCACCAAATCAAAGATGCAATTGAAAAGGAATTTAAGAAGCGTGGTTATAACGTTCAGGCAGATGCAGTGATGGTCAAGGATGTTAACGAAGATATGATGAAGAACTATGACATCTTTACACCGATTGCTAAGACGGACTTGGGTTTCACCCCAGCAATTCCAGTTATTAACGCTGGCCCAATCTTGTATCGGATGCCAGCAATGGCGAAACCTGTTTACGACAAAATTGAAGGCGTTATCAAGAAGGAAAATCTGAAATAGTCTCATGGTCTGATGGCGATGAACCGTCAGATACATATAAGGAGTGAGAAAATTCATGCAAACCATTATTGATTTGGCCAATGCGGTCTTCAAGCCAGTTATTGATTTAGGGGCAGCGCCGATTATGCTGATCGTGCTGACCTTAATTGCTTGGGCGGTTGGCGTTAACTTCTTTCATGCGTTGGAAGGCGGCATCAAACTTGCGATTGCGATTACTGCGATCGGGAGTGTTATCGGTTTATTGACAACCACCTACCAGCCGGCGTTAAATGCTTTCGTTAAGTCTACAGGGATCAATCTTTCAATTACTGACTTAGGTTGGGCACCGCTTGCTACGATTACTTGGGGTTCACCATACACATTATTCTTCCTAGCAATTTTGGTAATCGTCAACTTAGTTCTTTTATTCTTGAATCGGACAAACACGTTGGATGTTGATATCTTTGATATCTGGCACTTATCATTTACTGGTTTACTGGCTATTTATTTTGGAGCGAACCTGTTTATTGCTACCATTTTGGTTATCTTTATCGGCATTTTGAAGATCATCAATTCTGATCTCATGAAGCCAACTTTTAACGACTTACTTGACGATTGGGAAAACCCAATGACAACCACTCATTTAAACTACATGATGAATCCAGTTATCATGGTGTTTGATAAGTTATTTGACAAGTTGTTCCCATGGTTGGACAAATACGACTTTGACGCTGCAAAGCTTAACGAAAAGATTGGCTTCTGGGGCAGTCGTTTCGCCATTGGGATTTATCTTGGGATCTTTATTGGTTTGATTTCTCATCAGAGTATCAAGTCAATCGCGACATTGGCCTTTATGGCCGCTACCTGCTTGGAGCTGTTTAGTATAATCGGTTCATGGTTCATCGCTGCTGTTGAACCACTGTCACAAGGTGTTACTGATTTTGCCAACAAGCGTCTTGGCGGACGTATGTTGAATATCGGGCTTGACTGGCCATTCTTGGCAGGCCGTGCTGAAATCTGGGCCGCTGCTAACGTTTTGGCACCAATCATGCTGCTTGAAGCACTGGTATTGCCTGGCAACCGCATTCTGCCTTTAGGCGGGATCATCGCCATGGGTGTTACCCCAGCCCTGCTGGTTGTGACTCGCGGTAAGATTATTCGGATGATCGTTATCGGTGCTATTGAACTGCCGCTCTTCCTTTGGGCAGGCACCCTCTCTGCACCATTTATCACACACACAGCTCGCGCACTACACGCGCCTGGTATTCCTGCAACAGGGCTCTTCTCTTCCTCAACTAAGGAAGGTCCAATCGAACAATTCATCGCTGTTCTTGTTGGTAAAGCTTCCAAGGGCGAAATGATGATGGTATTGTACGCTGCACTGGCATTGATTGCTTATACCGCATTGTTCTTCTGGTATCGTCACGAAATGATGAAACGGAATCAGAAGTACTCTGATGACGGTAAAGAAGTTGCTGACGATGTTAAGTTCGTTGCAACACACGGTGCTGCAGGATCCGCGGACTAAAATTCTTAAATCTTTTAACTTACAGCTTCATCATGAGATGCATAAAGAGCCTCCATCGTTTTTGATGGGGCTCTTTTTGTTTCATCAATGGTAAATAGACGTTATTACTTTTTGAGAAACAAGTAGAAGGACATTTTAAAGAGGCACAAAAAAAGTCGCGATGGCTTTCGCAACTTTACGTGCTGATTGAAAAAAATGGCTGAATTGATTTACCGGCTTGCCCGGTTTTCACGACGCTTTTTACGATCAAAGACATGGTCCATTTTGAGTAGCTGATAGAGGGCATAGCAGGCGGTGACCATCACTAATACTTGTGTCAATGAGTTTTTAAAAATACCGTTTATGATTGCTACGAATGTCACAAGGGCCAACCACAGTAAGTAAGTTTTTCTACGTGCCGTCATCAGATTACCTCCATTGGCTTTTGAATAACTCTATTATACCGCAGCTAAAGCGCTAACACTAGTCAAAAAAGAACTAAAATTAACAATATCGAACAGGCAACACAGCTCGTATTATTGAGGCTAAATAAGGTTGCGGGTTAATAGGCATCACTTGCATTGAAGTGGTAAAGCACGGAGAACTAAAAGCAAAGAAAAATAAAAAAGCTCCCACTGCATCCACAAAACGCAATCGGGGCTTCTGTTTACTTGAAAAATATAAAGCTGTTACAGTCTAATAAATTGAATTAAAGTCTTGCTCCATTCTCAATGGGGGGACTAACCACGTTCTTTCGATGAATGGCGTGAGTGCGATGTCGACGTGGGCTGGTGGACACGTTAAAGTGACAGGGCACATTTTGGATGCTGTCTGAGTTGTTAACATAGGCGCATTCGGCCATTGTAACTTAGTTTAAATGCTTCACCCGAACGAGTTCGCCGGTGACGCCAACTTGAATACCTTGCTTGATCTTGTCTGTCCGACTTGCATGGACGACTTGAAACTTGTTTTGCTTAACGATTAGCTTGTTATCAGTGTGATAGTCGGCTGGCAATGGTTGGTTGCTGCCGCGCACAAGCATCACGATAAACTTGAAGCCGCTGGCATGTGCTTCGCAAGGGCTGTAATGAAGGGTGTCACTGAAGAATTCAACAACCGTTCCAGCCGGGACGAAGAAAAGCTTCGCGTCTTTTTCGGCATTGAATTGGTCGTCGTGCATCTGTCCGCGCTTACCGATCACCATGACAACATCGGTGAAGAAAACGTTCACTTCACTGCCTTGATGGAATTCAACCGCAGTCAAAGCTTCCGCGTGGCCAGCACATTCTCCCGCTTCAATTGGCAAGCCGGCGTAAACATCACGACCAATTTGCTGCACCACAGGAATCTTTTCCATGTCGGGATTTGACGGGACATAGAGATTGGCTTCGCTAGGGGCGGGGATGGTGACATGCTGATCCATGAAGGTTTTGAGCTCACTGACGTCATACTGGGCGTAGGTGACACCATAGTCGGCAAACGCTGCCTCATCTAAGCTGTGGATGGTTTTATCTGGATTAAGGGTTCTTAGCTGATCAATGGTTGACATAGATGGACTTCTTTCTGAATGTTAATAGGATTCAATTGTTACTTTGGCAAAATACTCATCAAACTTAGCTGGATTGACGAAGCCGGTTTCTGCTTCCATGGTGTTCAACATCCCGGTTGTCATCGCCGTTTTCATGATGTCTTCATCCGATTTGCCATCATGAATGCCCATGGCTAAGCCAGCCAATGTTGAGTCGCCGGAGCCCACAGGATTAACGACCTTAATCTTTGGAATGGCAGCGTGATAGAACTTATCCAAATGTTTTACGAAGGCACCAGCCGCACCTAGGGACACGACTATCCAATCGACACCATCAAAAATCGGGTCCATCAGATCGTGTTTCAAGGCCGTGTAGTCGGTTTTGTCAACATCACGGTTGAGCAGGCCGCCAAGTTCTTCTTCGTTTGGCTTAATCAGCAACGGTTTCACAGGTGCTTCTAAAGCGGATTTTAAAGTGGCACCTGATGTATCCAGAAGCACTTTGACGTTTTTTTGACCTGCATGGGCAATCATCTGGGTGTAATAATCAGCCGGTAATCCTTGCGGCATGGAACCGGAGATGGTGATCAAATCACTTTTGTCTAACAGGCTGTCAAAATGGCTGAGAAATTTCTCGGCATCTTCGGCAGCAATTGTTGGTCCGGCTTCCAGAATTTCAGTCTGTTCACCGCCATCATGTAACATAGCAATCGAACTGCGGGTTTCGGCATCAATCGGGAAGAAGTCATGGTCAATGCCGTCGCGATCAAGCTGATTTTCCAACCACTTGCCAAAATAGCCGCCAATAAAGCCAGTTGCTGTAATCTCGTGATTTAACATATGAATGACGCGAGATACATTTAATCCCTTACCGCCAGCAGTTTTCCGTACCGTTTTCACCCGATTGACGGTGTCGATTTTGAGATGTTCGAGCGGGTAGGAGACGTCAATGGATGGGTTTAAAGTCACTGTTAAAATCATAAGTATTTTCCTCCAAAAATGTGATGATGAGCTGGGTCGGATACAAACCTAATCACGGAAGACGTTATAAAAGCCGATTCCCTGAGGAGTCGGCTTTTATCGTCTTCACGCGAATTAGGCGTGTTCGACCTTGTCCGTCCAAGGAGTTGCCGTTTCAGCTAAGACCTTGTTTAAGCGATCGATGTTTGCTTTGCCTTCAGTTTGCAGCCATGCTTTACCAGCAGCTTCGCCTTCAGCAGCAAATGGTTTCACGCCTGGTTTCCAAGTTGCCCGGCCGCAGAGAACACCGTTGAAGGTTGAACCTGCTTGCTTTGCAAATTTCAGTTCTTCGAGGAACAATTCGTTTGAAACGCCAGCAGACAGGAAAATGAATGGCAGGTCGGTGGCGTCGGATTGGGCTTTGTAATACTTGGCAGCCTCCTCCTTGGTGTAAACCGGGGTCACGCCTTCATCTGTGAAGCCTTCGACAAACTTCTGATCAACTGGAACCTCGACTTTTAGAACAGAGACATTGTACTGTGGTTTGCTGAATTCCTTGGTGATCTTGATCACCTTATCTGGCTTTACCTTTGCCCATGCAGCCGTCCCAGTTTCATTGAGGGTGCCATCGTAGGAAACCAGTTCCAAGAACAATGGCAAATCGTTAGCCTTTGCTTCGGCACCAACGCGTTCAACGAAAGCATACTTGCGATCATTGATGGCGTCAGGTTCGTCTGGATCGATATAAAGCAAGAATTTAACGGCATCGCCGCCTTCATTCTTAATGCGCAACGCACTTTGATCATCAATCAGATCTGGAAAACGGCCAGGTTCGGTAGCATCATAACCGGTCTTTTCATATGAAAGCAGCAGGCCAGCCTGAGGGGCACGGACTTTGGCAGCTGGCAGACCATATTCCGGATCTAGCAGAATGGAACTAGCGTATTTGGTTAATTCCTCAGAAACAGCCTTTTTGAAATCAACGATGGTGGTTTCATCAGCAGGCTTGTTGGCCGCTGCCGCAAGCATCTTTTTCAAGGAACCGCGTTGATCAATGGCCAGAGCAGAGATGATGTTGTTGTCATCGGACAATTGTTGCAAATGTTTGTATTGGCCAGCAGTAAGGGTGACAGTCATGTAGAAATTCCTCCTAAGAAATAGTGTCGAAGTGATAATTAGTCGTGGTAGACGCCTTCAGCCCACTTTTCGAGTTCAGTATCGAAGAAGTGCGGATTGTCTTTTTGTTCTGGATTTGGCTTGGCAATGTTATCAATTTTATCGATGATTTTCTTGTTCTGAGGGGTTTCTTTATAGGTGGCATCCAGATAAGCTTTGACAATATCTTGGATCATATGGATACCAACCGTGGCACCACCGATGCCCAATACATTGGCATTTAATTGTTCACGTGCATAAACAGCCGAGGTCACGTCATCACACATAGCTGCACGGATGCCGTCGTTTTTGTCAGCGGCGGTTGAAATACCGATACCAGTACCGCACATCACGATGCCTAAGTCAGCGCGGCCGTCAGCAACATCTTCGGCAACTTTCTTACCATAAATAGGATAGTGGGTACGATGGGTGTCATAGGTACCTTCATCAATGACGGTATAGCCCATATCTTTTAACATGTTCGAAATTTCAATTTTCTGCATCGTGACGATGTGATCGTTACCAATAGCAATAATCATAAGTGTGAAGCTTCCTTTCTTCTTTTAGGCTGTAGGCAAGGGGACTAAATCATTTTTTCGAGCATGTCGAGGCGGATTTGGTGACGGCCGCCTGCATATTCGGTGTCCAGATAACGTTGGATGATCACAAGTGCACGATCATAACCTGTGATGCCAGTGCCAATAGCAATTGCCTTGGCGCCATTGTGTTCGGCGGTCATATGGGCGGTGTTTTCTTCTTCGACAACCGCGGTGACCATGCCCTTGACTTTATTTGAGGCCATTGCTGAGCCCATACCGTAACGGTCAAACATGATGGCTTTATGTGCATCGCCGCTCAACAGTTCCTTTGTAACAGCCAAAGATGAATCAACAAAATCTTCAGCAGGTTCTGGGGTCATATCCTTAACCCGATACTGATGATCCTCTAAATATTTTTTAACTTGTTCCTTCATTGCGAATCCATCTTTGTCTGCGCCAATAATGACATCCATGTTCTTATTCTCCTTTATTTGTTTTATCTGTGATGACATGTGTGAACGTGTTGTAATGTTGAAGATCATCGCGACTGATGCCCGGATCGGTAATCAAGCCATCTGTCTGATCAAGATCATAGAAGCTATAGAAGTCTTGCCGATTCAACTTGAAATGATCTGCGACCACAAGTTTCATGCCCGCATTGTCTAAGGCAATACGTTGTGTCTGGCCTTCTTCGGGGCTAGCATTGCTGATATGATTGTCCGCAATACCGTTGACACTGATAAATGCTTTCGTGGTGGTGAGATGTGCTAGCATTTCGTTTGCTAAGCTGCCGATAAATGCGCCAGATCGAGCCCGAAGCCGTCCGCCAATTAGTTGCAGTGAAAAGAAATCCGCGCGATCCTGAAAGCTTTGAAAAACAGGGAGACTGTTGGTGATGATGCGCACATCGGGTTTTTTGAGATATTGTGCAATCATTTCGTTCGTGGTCCCAGGGCCGATATAGATCGTGTCGCCTGGTATGATCAGTGCGGCAATTGTTGCGGCGATTTTTCGCTTTTCATTCACATGAATTGATCGCTTTTCATTTCGGGATAATTCAGTCAGCGGTTTAAAGTTGGTACTTTGGGCGCCGCCATGAATGCGGACTAACTCTTTTTGGTCGGCAAGCTCTTCCAAATCCCGTCGCACCGTCATCGTTGAAACACCAAGGCTTTCCCCGATTTCGTTGACAGTTACAATACCCTTGCGGTCAACTAAATTACGTATTGTCAGTAAGCGCTCGTCTTTTAACATATCCTCACCTCGCACGTGTGTTCATTGTTGTTTGATTTTGTTTCTTATTACATTGTTCAAGTTACCACCGAGTTCAATATTCGTCAAGCCTATAAATACGATGTCTATTAAGATTTCATTTGCCTTGATGATAATTGATAGAGATCACAAGAAAACGGTTTACAATGAACAAACAAATATAATGCGACATTTAACCAAACAGAAAACAACATACACACACATAAATCTGTTTTCACGAACGGTTTCACAAAAATGCTTATGCTGGGTGACCTGTGTCGGATGGCTTTTTAGCTGGTATAGATGAGAAATTCATGGCATAAATTCAAAAAGTAAGTTTAAAAAAAACCGCCAATAGTTGCATGTGCGCACGCACCCTTTGGCGGTTTTTGGTTGGAAATTGTGGATAAACGTCATTTTAACGTAGTATATAATAGGAACAACACGTCAAGCTAAGGTTGGCAAAGTCAGCAAATCACTTGCCTGTTGTAGCACCGCAACCCGAGGCATTACTTCATTACTTGGCGGCGTGGTCCAACCTGCAAGTGCAAAAGCAACCTTGGCGTCGGCAGCTGCCTGTGCATCAGTCGGTGTATCACCAATGTAGATCGTTGATGCTGGCTCACTGCCCAAACGTTCACGTGCGAGGGTGATGGGATCGCCAAAGGGTTTGTTGCGTTTGGCCTCGCCAGCAACCACGATCGCGTCGAAGTAAGGACTAAAATGAAACTTTTTGTCTTCTTCAATGAACTGCGTCTTGTCTTTTGACGTCACTAGGCCAAGCTTGTAGGTTTGTTTGAGCTGATTGAGCGCATGCTGCATACCGGGAAACCAAGCAATGTCGGTGAGGAATTCCTTCGAATCTTCTCGCCATTGCTCATGGACTTCAGGAATTTCTGCGGCACTGAATCCGAGTTCCGCGAGGCTGTCAACGCCCGCACGCCCATTGGTCCAGGTTAATTCATGAATGGGGACCTCTCGGCCATGGCGGCGTAATGTTTTTTGTAAGCCATACAAATACGCCTCTACATTGTCGAGCAGCGTACCATCGATGTCGAAGATAAAAGTGTTCATGATATTCCTCCCAATAAAGATAATTGTAGCAAGTAAGCGATAACAAGGAAAGGCATAACGATGAGATTCTTACACACAGCCGATTGGCATATTGGCAAAAAACTTAATGATTTTGATTTGCTTGAGGATCAACAAGCTGTGTTTGAGCAGCTGGTGGAAACGGCTGAGACGCATAAAGTTGATGCTATTATCATTGCGGGGGATCTCTATGACCGCGCCTTGCCAAGCGAAGCTGCTGTTTCCGTTCTGGATAACATGTTGATTAAGTTGAATCGTGACCACGGCTATCCGTTGTTGGTCATTTCAGGCAACCATGACTCTGCGGTACGCCTGCGCACAGGTCGGGCATGGTATGCCGCTACTAAAATGTTTGTTAATACCCAAGTAGCCGAAGCTTTTACACCCATTGAGTTGGATGGCGTGCAATTCTTTTTGCTGCCGTATTTTGAACCCTTTGCTGTTCGTGACTATTTTCAAGATAAGACAATCACGAATGTGGCTCAGGCAATTCGCCCGATTGTCGCGAAAATGAAGACTTTATTTAAGCCAGATATGCGTCATATTCTGGTTAGTCATTTTTTCGCTGCTGGAACTGACCATAGTGCTTCGGAAACGAAAGTTAATGTTGGTGGACTGGACGCGGTACCGCTGGATGATTTGGCAGCATTTGATTATGTGGCACTAGGGCATCTGCACAACCATCATGCTTTGCATGGTGAACCAAAGATTCAATATAGCGGTGCTTTGTTAAAATATGCGGTCAGCGAGGCCCATCAAGAAAAAGGGGTCTATATTGTCGATACTGAGACCATGGATCGTGAGTTTGTGCCGTTGAAGCCTAAGCACGATTTAATCGAGTTAAAAGCTAGTTATGCCGACTTGACGGCTCCAGCATACTATCAGCAGCAGGATCGAGATGCCTATATTGGGATTGATTTGACCGATACGCAAGTAATTCCTAATGTCATGGCGCAATTACGCCAGATTTATCCGCGGATTATTAGCCTGCGCCGTGAGAACGGTGTGAATGCCGTCAAGCCTTTGCAAGAGCGGCAGCGTGATTTGGATCCGATGAGTTTGCTGCAGACTTTTTTTAAAGATATGACACAAGATGATTTGTCGGCCGCCCAGATTAAGTGGGCGAAGGCAGGGTTGACGACGGCTAAAAAGGAGCAGGCATAATGCAACTTAAACAATTACACATGCAATTTTTTGGTCCGTATGCAGATGCAGTCGTTGATTTTGACGATTTTCGCACCAGTCCCTTATTCTTGATCAGCGGGCCGACCGGCAGTGGTAAAACCACGATTTTTGATGCTTTGATTTATGCCTTGTATGGTGAAACGTCAGGTGAGCGTGACGGTGGGCAAATGCGCTCAAATTTTGCAGGTAACAGCGATTTAACAAAGGTGACACTCACCTTTGATCATGATGGCAAACATTATTTAATCGAGCGCCAACCGCCGCAATTGCAAAGTAAAAAACGCGGCGATGGACTAACCGAAGTCAAAGCTAAGGTGTTGCTAGCTATCTCCTCAGATGAAAAACAGGTGGCTGAGTACCGTAAGAAAAATCAAGTTCAGGAACAGCTAGACGCCGTTTTACACCTTGATGCTTCGCAGTTTCGACAGATTGTTTTGTTGCCACAAGGCGATTTTCGCCGCTTCTTAGATGCTGATAGCAATGCGAAAGAAGATCTACTGCGTGACTTGTTCGGTACTCAGTTGATTCAACGTTGGCAAACCGCTATGTTGGCGCAGATGAAGGCCAAGGGAGCAGCCATTCAGGACCAAGAGCGGATGTTAGACGTTTTGATGTCGCAGTTTGACTTCGAGACGGCTCCTGACGAGCATGCTACGATGGCGGATAAGCTGTCATTGATGAGAGCAACGGTGGCGAGTCAAGCGAAAGTTGTGACAGCAAGACAAGCGACCGCGGCGCAAAGTCACCAACGATATCAGGAAGCACAAACGGCACTGCAACAGGGGCAACAATTGGCGCAGGCTTTTACAGAGCGAGAACAAGCCGCCACAGCTTTAGCAAAACTGGCGGAGCAAAAACAAACCCATCAGAAGCAATTAAAACAAATTGAACAATTGACATGGGTACAGCAACATGAAAATGCTGCTCAACGTGTTCAAAAGGCTGGACAAGATCTTAAAGCGGCAATTGTGCAGTCTGAACAAACGCAAGCAGCTTTAACGACGACCGAACAGAAATTTTCTCTGGACAAGCAAGCTTTAGCACGCTTGCAGGCCAAATCAGACCAGATTGAGGCCCAAAAGAAACAACTGAATAGTTTACAGGCTGTTCAGCAACAGTTGACAGCCATCGCCGAACAAAATAAACAGGTGATTAAACAAGCAGCGATTGTTAATGAGGCTGAGCTTGCGTTGACGCACGCACAACAGCAGTTGACAGACGCCCAAACCGTTAAAACACAGCAGCAAACAAGTCTGGATAACTTGGGCTTGGATGAGCTGATAAACACGGTCAATACTCAGCGCAACTTATTGGCTGCCTTAGTGCCACAGGCTGCTAATTATCAGGAAGCTCAAGCTGATGTTGCACAGTTGTCTATGGCCATCAAAAAAACCCAAGTTACGCTGGAGCAAGCCGAAACGCAGGTAGCAGCCACAACCTCGCATTTGAACAAGCTTCAGCAGACTCAGATTCGCCAACAAATTGCACATTTGGCTGCTAAGCTCGAGCCTGACAGCCCATGTCCTGTTTGCGGCAGTACTAGCCATCCGCATCCGGCGCTTGTGGTTGACGAACCATTGGTGAGCGAAGCAGCGTTGAAACAAGCCGATCAGGAACGGCAAAAGGCTGCCGCAAGAAAAACTATGGTCGAGACACAATTGGCGAATCTTGAAACCCAACTGAAAACTGCGAAGGCCAAAACTGCACAGGCAAGGCAGGCTTTTACTGAGCATTGGCAAGAACAGGCCAAACTGATTGCAGGCGTTGCGGATAAAACTGGTATTTTACAACAATTAACGGCGTTGAAAACACTGGCGGCAACTAACGAGCACCAGTTAACGGAAGCGCAAACGGAGCACGCTGCTTTGCAAGTTGCGCTAAAAAAGAGTGACAAGGCCATCACTACCGGTACGACAAAAGTTCAGCAATGCGAAGCTAGTTTGAACACGGCTAGAATTGATGCGGCTGAAGCGCAAAGTGCGTTGAAGACCATGCAAAAGAACCTGCCCGCGGAAGCGACGGATTTGGCGACGGTCGCTGCTCAAGCTACAACCCTGCAGACAACCATTACAACGTATCAGGCTCAACTTCAGGAGGCGCAGGCAAGGGTCAATGCTTTGGATCGGCAATTAGCCGGGTTGCAAGCAGACGAGAAACACGCCGCGGCACAAGTGACTGCTTTGACCAAGGAACAGGCGGAAGCAAAAGCAACCTTTACGATAGCAGTCACGCAGTATTTTGGTGCTGATGGCAAGCAACGGTTCGCCGAGTTGCAACTGCGGGTATCACAATTACCGCTATTGAACGAACAGGTTCAGACTTATGAGCATACACAGCTCAAGCAACAAACGTTATTAGATGCCGCCAATAAAACTATTGGTACCCAAGCACAGCCACAGCTTGATCAGCTTGAGGCCGAAGCAACAGCAGCGGAAACGACAGCAACAAACGACCAAACGGCTTTGATTAAGATTAGTCAGGCGCATGATGCTGCTGAAAAATTGGCCAAACAAGCCGCCACTATCTTTACGGCCAATCAAACGGCGCTTGCAGCCTATGCGGATTTACAAACACTGGCCACTGTGATGAATGGCAATGGTCCCAAGAAACTCAGTCTGGAGCGATACGTTTTGCAGGCTTATTTGCAAGAAATTCTGAATGTGGCCAATAGCCGTCTGCAGGTTTTGTCCAATAACCGGTATCAATTTGTTTTGCATACCAGCTTGGGGACGCAGAAGATCCACTCTGGGTTGGAAATTGATGTTTACGATGATCAGGTTGGTGAGAAACGAGCTGTGCAGACGCTATCAGGCGGTGAAAGCTTCATCGCTGCCCTTAGCTTGGCGCTGGCTTTGGGTGAAGTGATTCAGCAGGAAAGCGGCGGGATTAATATTGATGCATTGTTTGTTGATGAAGGCTTCGGCAGCCTTGATGCCAATAGTCTTGATGTGGCGATGAATGCGTTAGAATCATTAGAAGGCGAATCGCGGCTAATCGGCATCATTTCACATGTGACCGAGCTGCGGGATAATATTCCCGATCAGTTGCAAGTTGAGCCAGCAGGTACGGGCCGCAGTCGCTTAAAGATCCTTCACTCGGCTTAGCACTTTTAAATTGAGTGTGCCAAGTCTACGTGAAAGTGGTATAACAGAGATTGTAAGGGTCAATCCTACGAACTCACACCAAAAAGAGGCGACATCACATGGCATCATTGAGCAAAGAACAGAAAAAAGCTTTGATCGCTAAAGTCGAAAAGGAGCGCCAAGACCATCCCGAAAAGAAGTCAAAGAAGTCTGGCTTCGAAACGATTGACGAAGAAGCAGAACGCCTTGAAAGCGAAAATTAATGTTAGTTGAGTCGCTGGTCCTGAACAGTTAACTGTTCAGGGCTTTTTTTTGCAGAGCGCAAACCGGCCCGCTTAGAAACCGAAGCATAAGTGGCCCCGAACCTAAACGGCAGGGCTTTGGTCGTTTAGGTTCGGGGTCCTTATGCGTAGGTTTCTGGGCCGGTTTGCGCGTTTCGGAGTTCAGCAATATCAGGCAGGGCTTTGGTCGTGTAGGTTCGAAGCCCTTATGCTTCGGTTTCTGGGTCGGTTTGCGCGTTTCGGAGTTCAGCAATATCAGACAGGGCTTTGGTCTTTTTACGTTCGAAGTCCTTATGTGCAGGTTTCTGGGCCAGTTTGCGCGTTTTCAAAGATCTATAGCCCAATATTCATTTTCGAGACAGCCAGATCTGCAACTTTTGCGCCCCAGTGACAGTAACTGTCTATGATGGCAAAGACGGTATTTATCGCCATTAAGCTAGCGCTTTTACCCATGACGCCGCATACTAGTCGTGTCTATTGAGCAGTTGCCGCAATACTAAGACTTTTTTAATAATGGTCTACAAAGAAATTAAAAGCTATAACGCATGTGAGAGTATGCAAAGAAGCCGATTAATCAGCTTTTTTCAAAAATTATTAGCACTTAGCGTTCACAAGTGCTAGTTTGTGGTATAACTATAGGTGGAGCGAGGGAGAAGGAACAAGAGCTTCAGAGCAAATGTGTTTCTCCCGAATCGCCAATGTCTCTATATTGAAAGGAAGCTATCTGTTATGGCTAATGAAGTTTTGAATCGTCGTAATAATGAGTTGATGAACAATGTGAATGATCCGTTCTTTGACAACTTGGCACGCCGGTTCTTCGGCCCGGTATCTGACTGGATGGATTGGGCAACACCTGCCATCACCAGCACGGCCGTCAACGGATTACTGACCGATGTTAAGGAGACCAAGGACGCTTACGAAGTTCATGTGGATGTACCTGGGATTGATAAGAACAACATCAAGATGAACTACCACGATGGTGTTCTGAGTATTAACGTTCATAAGGACGATATCACCGACCACGCTGATAAGAACGGCAACGTCATGATGTCCGAACGTAACTACGGCACAATGAGTCGGAGCTATCAACTACCAAACGTTGATGCAAGCAACATCAAGGCAGCCTATCAGGATGGTGTCCTCAATATCACCATGCCTAAGCTGACTGAATCTAAGGAGTCTGGTCACAACATTGAAATTCAATAATGTTCGTCATCAGTTGACCCAAGATTTACGGACTGCATTGCAAGCATGAATAGAAGCGGCACTTCTGCCGTTAGTGGGCAGAACCCATGAGTAAGCAAACAAAAATCGATGAGAATTGCCGCAGTTGCAGTGATCATTGAGTCGTTAAAGTCATCCCAGCGATACGTATGGTCGTTGGGGTGATTTTTTTGTAGAGCGCGAAAAGGCTCGGTTAGAAACCGGAACATAAGCGGCCTCGAACCTAAACGACAGGGCTTTGGTCGTTTAGGTTCGCAGGTTCCTGCGCCTTTTCGCGCGTTTCAGAGAGCCACAATATCATGGCTAAGCTTTAGCCATTTAGATTCAAGCTCCTTATGCGCAGGTTTCTAGGTCAGTTTGCGCGCTTCGGCGAGCCACAATATCATGACAGGGCTTTGGTCGTTTAGGTTCGAGGTCCTTATGCACAGGCTTCTGGACCTTGCTCGCGCATTTCAGCTTGAAACAAGGATTCCCACTCACCAACAAAAGCAGTTCAATATTTCCCGATTTTCAAGTCCATGGTAAGCTAGTGGTTATGATGACAAACAAATTAATGAACTGGCCGCCGGAAAAAGTGGCGGCTTTTCAAAAGGCCTTATTGAATTGGTATGATCAACATGCGCGTCAATTGCCGTGGCGCGAGGATCATGATCCTTATCATGTCATGGTTAGTGAGCTCATGCTGCAGCAAACGCAAGTGCAGACGGTGATTCCTTATTATGAACGGTTTATGAATCAATTCCCGACCGTGGGAGCCTTAGCGAAGGCGCCAGAAGCAGAGGTTCTGAAGGCGTGGGAGGGCTTGGGTTATTATTCCCGCGCACGCCGTCTGCAACAGGCAGCCAAGCAGATTGTTGCCGATTATGGCGGCGTTTGGCCGCAGACCTCAGAAACACTGCAGACATTGTCTGGCATCGGGCCTTACACAGCCGGAGCGATTGCGTCAATTAGTTTCGGGGAACCTGTGCCTGCCATTGACGGTAACGCTTTTCGAGTTTTCGCTCGGTTGTTTAAAGTGGATGCGGATATTGCCCGGCCACAAACGCGTCAGATCTTTTTTGACTTGATTCAGCCACTGATGCCAAAAGATCGACCTGGTGATTTTAATCAGGCCGTCATGGATCTTGGCTCAAGTTACATGTCGGCGAATCACCCAGACCCTGCACATTCTCCGGTGCGAGATTTTGATGCCAGTTATCGAGATGGGGTGGTTTCGGCTTATCCGGTTAAAACGAAAAAGCCACGGCCGGTGTTGCATCGTTACTTTGCGTTAGTCATTCGCTCGGAGAAAGGCTATTTACTTGAACAGCGGCCAAGTACTGGCTTGCTGGCTGATTTGTGGATGTTTCCGCTCGTTGACATGGCAGATCTTGAAAGTACCATGATGAGTGCGCAGTTAGATGAGGTCAGCACGTTGTTTGCGGCATCGTCAGGGATGCAGCTGACGTTTGCGGATCTTGGCGCGAAAACGGTTAAGCATACTTTTACGCATCAGCAATGGCAGTTGACGTTGATTGGGGTCGAAACTGCGGCGAGCGATCTCAGCTTTTTACCAGCACGGTGGGTGAAAGCGGATCATTTTAGTGAGCTGGCGTTGCCGACGGTGCAGAAGAAGTTGAATGCAGCGCTGGGGATGAATTAGAAATTGGTATTGGGTGAGTGGCTTAGTGATTTTGAAACATGTTCATCAGCTCAGAAACTGGGCCGTCTCACCCGCTGGCTGAAACGTGCGAACAGGCACAGCTCGGCTATGCCGAGCTAACCGCTCCGCTTCACGCCCTGAGTCAATTGCTTACATTTCGCCGTTGAGCGGGTTATACTGAGTGCAAATTTGATTGGAGAGGTGAGCGTTTTGACAGTTAATGTAACAAGAGATATCGCTTACGGTGACGCAGCATTACAGAAGCTTGATTTTTATGAACCAGAGAAGTCAAATGGGGCGGCGATCCTCGACATTCACGGTGGCGGTTGGTTTCGCGGTGAGAAGAATAAAGAAGGTGAGATGGCTGAAAGGTTTGCCGCACTTGGTTATACGGTGGCGGTTCCTAATTACCGGCTTGCACCTGAAGCCTTCTTCCCAGCAGCTCGTGATGACGTTTTAGCAGCCTTTTCATGGTTGCGTGAGCATACTAAAGGGTTGCAACTTGGCGTTTTTGGGTCCAGTGCCGGTGGTTCGCTGTCAGTTGACGTTGGCTTAGCCGAGGGGGTACCGACAGTTTCTTGGTCGGGCATCTTCGACATTCGTCAGTGGTTCGCAGATCATCCAGCAGTCGTTGCTCAGCCGGATACGAAAACCGATTTTGTGAAAACGGCAAGTGCGAAAATTGATCAAGGTGGTCGTAATGATCCATTTTACAAATGGTTCATTTTGAATTATGTTGATTCAGATGAAACAAAGTTCCCTGAAGTTGAACCGTTTGACCGTTTGACCGCTCAGGCAGGACCTTTGTATCTGGCTAATTCGCAGGAAGAGATTATTCCGATTAGCGGCATCTATCAATTGGCACATGCCGCTGAAAAGCTTGGCTTACCTGTGACCTTGCAGTCGATTCCGGGCGGTCAGCATGCTGAAGGCTATCTTGATGAAGCGTGGCAGGGTACCGTTGCGTTCTTTGCGCAGTATTTGTTGAAAGGATAATCGTGGAAACATTAGTCGTTGTGAGTCATCCTGAAATTGAAAAAAGCGACACTCAGCAGTTTCTAAAGGCGAGTGCCGCTTCTTTGTCGCAAGTCGTGTGGCATCATTTAGATAGTCGGCTACCCTTTGATGTGACGGCGGAGCAGCAAGCAATCACGTCTGCTGATCGCCTTATTTTTCAGTTTCCACTTTATTGGTATATGGCGCCGGCAAGCTTACATCAGTGGCTGACAGACGTTTGGCTGAAACAGTTTGTTTATGATGCGCGAGGTGGATTGTTACACGGCAAATCACTTGGTTTTGTCGTGACATTCAGTCAACCGGCGACCGCCTATCAGCTTGGCGGTAGCGTTGGTTTTAGCATCAGCCAATTTTTGACACCATACGCGGCCTTGGCGGCTAAAACCGGCTTGACGTTATTGCCGCCTTTGACAATTGCCCAATTTGCCAATCAAACAGATCTTGAGCATCAACAATTATTGGTGCGTTATCAGCAATATTTGACGCTTGACCATCCTGACCGACCAGATGAACAGGCACAGTGGTTTATTGATCGATTGAGTGGCAACGCTGATACACAATTGTTGGCGGATCAATTAGCAGCGCAGACGGATGACATTGATCGCTTACGTTTGACATTACACGAATTAAAGGCAGGCGAGTCGGAATGACAACAGATGAACAATGGCTAGTGAACGCTGCTGCAGTGCAGGAAAAACAGGCAACATCTTATGAAAATGCCGCCTTTTTTAGGGCACTACAAGCATTCGTCACCCAGCAGGCAAAACGTCGTGAAAGTCTTGAAGGTGAAATCGATGGCCGCAGTTGGAATCACGAACAATGGTGAAAGTTCAGTCTGACGACGGAGGGGAAATAACTCACCGTATGCTATGGTTAAGTTAGCAAAACAAAGGAGCCTAAAAAATGCAAACAATGTTTGATCGTCTTCAACGTTGGTCATGGCTGCGCGGTTTGCTGATGATTTTAATCGGTGCCTGGATTTTAATCGCACCGCGCCAAGTCTATCGCAGCTTTATCTGGATCGTAGCTGCAGTCTTGATTATTGCGGCAATTCCAAAGCTGATTGACGGCTTTTCAGCCCGCAAAGCATCAGGCACTTACGGTACATCGCTTTTTACAGGGGGCTTTTACCTGTTATTGGCGCTGATGGTGCCGGTCATCGTTCGGCCACTGATGAGTCTCGGGCCATTGCTGCTGGGCATTGTCTTGATGATTTATGGCGTCAATAAAATTTTAAGTGCTCGAAATCGACAACAATTTGTGAACGTCTCGGTTTGGCCGACCGTCATTTATGGTGTGGTGTTGCTTATCATGGGCTTCATTATGGCCTTGAATCCGTTCAGAACTGTCATGATGGTCTTCTCATTCTTTGGTGGCTTACTCGTTGTCATGGGCATTTTGCAACTCTTTACGCGACCACGTGCCTAATCACTAAAAAAAGCATTCGACATCTAAAAGGTGGGGAATGCTTTTTTTCTTTGCCTAGATCTTTTGCTGGCTGATAGGCAGAATAATTGTATTCCACCGAGTAGATGGCTACACTCTGTGCAAAAGGATCTGACAACGCTTAACATGCGTGCTTAGAAACTGGCCTATACGCGATTTAAGGCTGAAGTCGTCGCCTTTCTGGGCTGGAGAACACGTTGAAGGAGGAAAAAATGATGCACAAGTTTGATTGGCGGGAAGTTGAACGTGACGAGTATTCGCGGTCTGAGGAACCTAGTTTTGTGAAGTTGACAACGCGCAGCTATATCACAGCGATGGGGGTGGCACCAGATCGGGTGACGGATCAAGCCTTCACGTCACTGGCAGCAGCGGTCACCCAAATTGCTGAGCGGATCAGCGAAGGACCAGATGCTGGCATTGATATTCCGAACTTTAAAGCTTACCATCCCTATCCATTGCAGGCGGTTTGGTCAGGGGGCGATAAAATCAGTAAGCGCCACATTTTTCGATTGTGGTTGAAGCAACCGTTGTTTATTCATGAAGACCAGTTTGAGGCTGCACTGACACAGCTGCATTTTGAACCAGCCATTGCCCAGCAGCTTCACTTAGAACAGTTGGCAGAAGGGTTTGAAATTCAAAGCTTTAATTCAACACCACTGACGGATGAAGCACCTGCGATTGCGCGTATTCAAACAGTGATCAACCGCGACCATCTCGTTCCTAAATTTGATGATCGTCATCGCGAGGTTTATTTGGAAGGCTATCAAGGAGAAGTACCGGTACTTTACCGGGTGCCGCTTGACGAAAACTTCGGTGAAGTTGGCGATGAGCAGGTTGCATATAATTAATCTGAATCGATGGCGCCATGAAAAAGCGATCAGCTCTTTTTAAAATGAGCTGATCGCTTTTGTTGTCTTAATTAGAATTGTGGGTAGACAATCTTATTGGCCCAGTGATTGATCGGGCCGTACTGATGACCGACTGCAATTGGATGACCAATGGCTTGATTGGTGAAACGCTTAGCAATGCGAATGGCTTCCTCAACTGAGTTGCCTTTGCCAATTTCTGCGGTGATGACGGCGGAAAGCGTGTCACCTGTGCCGTTAACCCGGTCGGTTGCATGATAAGGTTCACTTAACCAGAATGACTTGCCGCTTTCCAGCAAAACAAAATCACGCACAGTTGGTTGCGTAGGATCATCATGGGCACCTTTTAAAACAATGTTCTTGGCACCGGAGTCTTGTAGTTGATGTGCGGCCGCTTCAGTCTGAGCGTCGGTGTCGAGTTTCATACCGGTCAGATGCTCGGCCTCGTAATGATTGGGGGTGACCACCGTTGCTAGGGGGATCAGTTCATTTTTGACAGCATCATAAGCGTCTTGTTCTAGCAACATCGCGCCGTGTTTAGTGATAATAACGGGATCGACAACTAAGGCACCGAAATCATATTGCTGCCAGTTTTTGATAATATTTTGCACCAGTGCGCGATCGGCAAGCATGCCCGTTTTAGCAGCGCGAATATGCAAATCAGCAGCGAGTGACTTGAACTGGGCATCAATGAACGGTAATGGCATGACCATACTATCCTGAATCCCGTAAGAATTGCCTGCAACAGCCGCGGTTAAAATGGTAGCACCATAAACGCCGCGCATGAAGAAACTATGCAAATCGGCTTGGACACCGGCACTGCCGTCACTGTCCGTACCGCCGATTGTCATCACTTGTGGAAACTCATTAGCCACGTGATTCCCTCCTCGTAAACGTGTTCACTGGTGCAGAAGCCGGCACATCAGGATCTGAAGCACACTGGCCAAAGCTCAGCCAATGCGCTTGAGGTCGCTTATGCTCCGGATTCTAACCGCATCAGTTTACGCTCTTCCTGATAAAAGACTGTCATGACTTGCCAATACTGTTACTAATTAAACGCCCGTTTTTGCGGCAAGACAGCTTTAAGCCATTCGCCGATAAATGGATACTGATGGTTAAGTTCGATGATCTGCGTTTCTGGATCAGGATACTTCAGATAAACCATATTATTAGCCGGATTGATCATCACTGTAAAGATCTTTTGATTTGGTAGTGGCAATTCGTAAACGCCAGCTTTGGCACCTTGTCGCATGAGGATAGCGTTGTTGGATGCAATGACGAATAATTCATCCAATGCTGGTGAATTACTGCCTGCCGAAACACGAATAATGAGCTTGAGACGGTGATTGACCAATTCTTGCGGCACAGTAGTTGATGCCCACTCAAAGCGGTCATTTTTGACTTCTTCAGAGCCAAGATCTTGCCAGTCGTGGCCATCTTCGTCTAGGACTTGATACCCAAGTACTTTTGCATCCTGATCTAATGACGTACCAATGCTAAAGTCGCCGGCTTTGATGACTGCCTTTTTTGCAACGAGTGGTTTGAGGTTATCAAACCGTGTCTTGAAACTTAGTCCGTTAACGGGTTGCAAGACAGTTTCATCAACAGTGGTGAAGCGATAGCCGCCTTGATTGAGCGCTTTGGCTAAGGCAGACAGTGCCTTAACGGTTTCGGCATCGTAGGTCATGGCATTGCTGTCAGCAGCGGTGATCTGCAAAAGTGTCGGTAGGTTGACCGCTTTTAATTTGGCATCGTCACTCAAGGGATCCACAATTGTTAACAATGTGTTGTTGTCGTCCTGCGTCGTCTGAATCACCGCAATTTCGCTGTGGTGAGCATCTGCCGTTGTATCCTGCAGCCACAATGTCTGCAAAAATGGGGTAGGGATTGACGTCAAGTTTTGCAATGCCTGATATAATTTATTGCCCAAGAGATTCGTGTAGCTTGCCAATAAGGCGGTCAATGCCTCATCATTTGATTCCCATAATGGCGAGTTTGCTAAACGATCGGCTTCTTGCTGATATGCTGTGCCAATTTGTTGGCGTGCCTGAGCAACGGTGAGTGGTTTTGTAATCAGGGCAGCCAAATGTGCATCATTAAGATTAAGCATGCGTGCGCCCTCCTTCAAGCTTTAATGACTGCATGAAATCATCCTTCAAGTTAGCTAAGATATTTTCAAATTCAGCGACTGAGCTGTAAGTCCCCATCACTGCTTGGAATTCATAGCGCGTGATGGCTGCGGAAACTTCAAGTTCGCGTTTGCGCTTGTCGAAAATATCATCTGCGGTAAGCTTTTCCTTGTCGAACTGTGCTTTCAGTCGCGAGGCATCTCCTGAAGGTTGTGAAGGTGATGCTTGGTCATCATCACTCGGATCAATAAAGTTTTTCAACAAGCCGCGGAAACCGCTGTTGCCTTGGGTTGCTTGGCCGCGCTCTGGGGCGTTTTCGGCTTCCAAGTTGTCGATTTGGGTGTGCAATGAATCAACGTCACGGTAAACCTCTTTGCGCATCGCATCCAACTGGCGATCTAGATAATGGTCGGGATCGTCAGAAAAAGCTTCGAGTTGTGGTAGGATGCGGCGCTGTTCGTCAGCTGACTGCGTGATTGCTCGCAAGATGACGTTAATATGGCCAAACTCGCGTCGGTGGTACCAATTACCAAAGTAGACGGTTCCTTGATCATTAACTTCAAAAAAGGGGATGTGCTGGCGCAGAAAATCAATAAGACCGATCTGCAGAAAATCATGCAGTTCCGCCTGTGCGTTTTTGTCATAAGCCAAAATATAACCAGGCGTTTCTTCGATGTCTAGCCGCAGATTTTCTGCGGTTGCATCTAGTCCCTGATAAAGGCGATAACGTGACTTTTTATGCCAAGCATCGGTAAAATCGTTGAAGAATTTCTTTTGATAAGTAAGGCTAGCTTCAATTGACATTTAATATCCTCTCACATTCTATACTAATGATTTAAGTGTACCGCATAACTGGCAATATAAGGAAGTTTTCTTGTCTTTTTCAAGCCCAGAAGGCAGATTCAGCCGTAAATGCTGGATACATGCTAGAATATGAACGAGAGGTCGTTGCTTCCTATAAATGCGCTCGTCAATCCAGCAAGTTGCATGTAGGCGGATTGACCTGCGCTCAATATGAAATGAGGTAGGCAAAATGAAAATTGCTGTTTTGGGTGCTACTGGTCGCGCGGGCAGTGCCATTGTCGCTGAAGCTCGGCGACGTGGACATGAGGTGCTGGCAGTTGTGCGTGATCCGCAGAAGGCCGCTGATCGGCTTGGTGCAACGGTTGCCACGTTGGTGAAGGAACCGTTGGTATTGACTGAAGCCGACTTGGATAGCGTTGATGCAGTGGTAGATGCTTTGAGTGTGCCGTGGGGTTCGGGCCGTGGTTATTTACATCTGGACTTTGCCACGCACTTAGTTAGTCTCTTGCGCAACAGCGATACACTGGCTGTCTTTATTTTGGGAAGTGCTAGCTTGGCGATGCCGGGTGCGGATCACCCCATGATTCTTGACTTTCCAGAAAGTGCCGCAAGTCAACCGTGGTATGATGGCGCCCTTTACCAATATTACGAATATCAGTTTTTACAAATGAACGCGAATGTGAACTGGATTGGTATTTCACCAAGCGAAGCCTTTCCAAGTGGGCCAGCAACGAGTTATGTTGCTGGCAAGGATACATTGCTGGTAGGCGAAGATGGACAAAGCCACATTACGACCGGCAACATGGCCTTGGCAATTCTGGATCAGTTGGAACATCCAACAGCAATTCGAGATCGAATCGTTGTGCGCGATGCGGATTAGATGCTTGTGCAGCGATTAAAAAAGGCGACTTTGCAACTTCCTGAGGCGATGTTAGGAAGATCAAAGTTGCCTTTTGCCATTTTTGCTTGGTGGACTATTAAAGATGGTAAGCGAGCCTGCTTTCGCTGAAACGGGTAAATTAGCCCAGAAATCTGCACATAAGGACATTGAACCTAAACAACCAAAACTCCGCCAATTTTGCAGGCCCTCGCACACGCGTTCGCAGAAACCTGCTTTCGCGCTACACAAAAAAACCCGCGTATTGGGGGTACGCGGGGTTTCCTGTCAACACCATTGGGGGTGGTGCCGACTTCTTTTTACTTTGGAGGAGTAAAAATGAAAAAAAGTTGGGTTGGGGTAGTAGTAAGAAGGGGGTAAACTTCCTTGCTACATAGAAAAGAATAATCTGTAATTGTGAATTTTTTATGACGTTCTGGAAGAAAAATTTTGAATGTGGTTTTTTAATGTTCTTTGCTACTTTTTGATATTGTGAGCAAATGTTATTGAATTTTAAATGGTCAAAATGTCAATTAGTTGAAAATATGTTTATATAAATTGACAAAAGCTGTTGTGATTGAAGCCTTGATTTCTCGGGCGAAACTTAAATGAATGAATTGCGACCGTTTTAAGCGTTAATATCGTTATCTTAAGGTATAATAAGTGTTCCAAAAAAACATGGCAAAAATTTTGCCGGAAAAGAGGTAATTTTGATGGGGGTGGTAGTATCTAACTTTCATCTGGCGAAGATCACAGCTGAAGAAAAAGTGAAACTAACTTCTGGAAAAGATTTCTGGACCTCTGAGCATCTTGCCGATAAAGGTATACCAAGTTTTCGGATGAGTGATGGTCCCCATGGGCTGCGGTATCAGGCACTGGCAGCGGATCATCTCGGAATCAATGATAGTGTTCCTAGTACCAGTTTTCCAACAGCTAGTGCTAGCGCAGCTGCGTGGGATCCTGATCTCATTCAAGCAATGGGTAAGGCGATTGGATTAGAAGCGCAAAGTTTAGGCGTCGATATGGTACTTGGTCCCGGCGTTAATATGAAACGCAATCCACTTTGCGGTCGGAACTTTGAGTATTTTAGTGAAGATCCATTCTTGGCCGGAAAACTTGGCGCTGCGTGGATTAATGGTATCCAGTCGCAAGGGATTGCTGCATGTCTCAAACATTTTGCAGCGAATAATCAGGAAAATGACCGGCTTTCATCTGATTCGCTGGTGGATCCGACCGCCTTGCATGAAATCTATCTTGAGGCTTTTCGTATTGCTGTCACAGAAAGCCACCCAGAAGCGGTCATGTGTTCCTACAACAAAATTAATGGCACCTATGCAAGTGATAATCTGTATTTGATGACCCAAGTGTTGCGGCAACAATTTGGGTTTGGCGGGGCAGTGATCACGGATTGGGGAGCGTTGAATGATAAGGTTGCGGCGCTTAATGCCGGTACGGATTTAGAAATGCCAGGCGACGATCATTTATTTGATGGTGAGGCGCTGCAGGCTTATCAACAAGGCACACTGAAATTGGCCAGCTTAGATCGAGCGGTGACTAAGATTGCCGAAATTGCCCGCAAACAACGGCCCAAATTTCAGGGATCGCGAGAGCAATTACTGCAAGCAAATGGACAATTGGCGCAAAAAATTGCGGAAAGTGCGATTGTTCTGCTGAAAAATGAGGCCGCCTTGTTACCATTACAGGCTACTGATACAGTCGCGGTCATTGGTGAGCTGGCTAAAGCTACACGCTTCCAAGGGGCAGGGTCTTCGCATATTAATGCTTCCGAGATCGTTTCAGTTTTGGATGGCCTTAAGCAAAAAAAGGTGTCATTTGATTATGCGGCTGGCTATCGACTTGACGATCAGGATGATTCGCAGGCGACTGCCGAGGCATTAGCCTTGGCACGCAACCATGACAAAGTCGTTTTTGTTGCTGGGCTACCCGACAATTATGAGTCGGAGGGCTTTGATCGCCAAAATATGGCTTTACCAAAAGTTCAAAACGATTTATTGCAGGCAGTGACCGCAGTTAATCCAAACGTGATTGTCCTGTTAGTAGCCGGTGCACCGGTTGAGCTTCCGTGGGTGGATCAAGTCAAAGCTGTCGTTAACCTGTCACTTGGCGGTGAACGTATCGGGGCCGCAGCTGCCAACGTTTTGACAGGTGCTGTCAATCCAAGCGGCAAGCTGGCTGAAAGTTATCCGCTAAAATACCAAGACGTGCCCTCAGCGGATGTCTATGATAAAAACCCTCGGTCGGTGCCGTATGTTGAAAGCACATATATTGGCTACCGTTATTACGACAAAGCAAAAGTGCCAGTCGCCTTTCCATTTGGTTTTGGTTTGAGCTACACATCGTTTGCCTTGAAAAACATTCGGCTCTCAAGTGATCACGTAACCGATGATCAGCCACTGACCATTAGCCTGCAAGTGACCAACACTGGACAGGTTGATGGTGCGGAAGTGGTCCAGGTCTATGTTCAAGAACAACAACCACGACCATTACGACCGGAAAAATCATTAAAGGCATTCAAAAAGGTTTTTGTCAAAGCTGGACAAACCGTTAATGTTGCTCTCGAGCTGAAGGCACAAGCCTTTAAGGAGTGGCGTGAACAGACACAAACATGGGTCTTGCCTGAAGCTCAAAAGGCGATTGCTGTTGGTACCAGTGTCACTAATATTGATGCTGTCTTACCAGTTAGCTTCACAGGGGAAACTTTTAATAACTTTGCAACGATTCCAAATTGGTATACAACGCTTTCCGGGAAACCTAGTGTTCAAGATTTTGAACAGTTGACAGACCAGAAAGTACCGGCACCACATGAATTTGTACCAGGCGAATTCACTCGACTCAATACACCGCGAGAAATGAAGAAACACTCATTGTTGCTGCGGCTAGTGGCGTGGATCACGGTCAAAATTCGAACTAAAGATTATATCGACAAGCAAGGACCCGAGGCGAAGTTCCAGCAGGCAATCGTATTGGACACGCCACTCATTCGCTTGGCGCAACAGGCCAGCGGTGCATTAAAGTTAAGCATGGTTGATCGACTCGTAGCTGCGGCCAATCATCAGTATGTGAAAATGATTTTTAGATAACAGATGTATTGTAAAATCATTAAAAATTTTTCTTGACGAATGACGATTGGATTCGGTATGCTGATTCTCGTACCAAACAGATAGCGTGTCAGCAGACGTGATTTATGCGACTGCGAACGCGTGTTTAAAGGAGTGTTGACCATGAACTTAGTACGGCAAACACAACTTAATAACTTTTTCGGCGGCTTTTTCGGATAGCGGTTTGCAGTGAGATGCAAACCGCGCAAGCAGTGGTTTGCATCCATAAGGCCGTCACATTAAATGTGCACACAACGCCGCATGGATGAACAATTATCCATGCGGCTTTTCTATACCGAAAAATCTCGGGGCCAGTCGCATGGTGAAAACCAGCGGCTGGTCCTTTTTGCATCATGCGACTATGTTGACCGTTCCGGATGGCTGAATTGTCACTCGTCACTCATCGATAACGCGCTCGCCAGCGCAGCAACCGCGCTGGCGAGCGCTCACAGGAGGATTTTTTTATGAAAAAGCATCGGCTACTTGTTATCGCTACTGCAGCACTGGTTGGCTTAACGCTGATCGGCTGCGGCAAAAAAAGCAGCGCCGCCAGTTCCAAAACCGTTAAGATCGGTATTTTGCAGTTGATTGATCAAAGTGCCTTGACTGAGGCTAGGAAAGGCTTTGTGGCCGAGTTGGCCAAAGCCGGGTACAGTGGTGATCGCGTCAAAATTGATTACGTCAATGCCCAAGGCGACCAAGCTAATCTGAAAACGATGAGTGATCGTTTGGCAAGTGATAAGAATGATGTGAATCTTGCGATTGCGACCCCTGCAGCACAAGCACTCCAACAAGCTGACAAAAAGACACCGATGTTATTCACCGCCATCACGGATCCTAAGTCAGCCGGATTGGTCACCAATCCCGCAAAACCAGATAAAAATGCAACCGGCGTGACAGATTTAGTTGCGGTAGCCAAACAAATTGACCTGCTTCATCAAACTTTCCCAGAAGCAAAAACTGTCGGCCTCATGTATAACGCTGGCGAACCAAATTCGGTTTATCAGATCAAACAAGCCAAAGCTCGGCTGAAACAACTCGGTTTGCGTTACCAAGTTCGTACAGCGGCGACAACTAACGATGTGCAACAGGCCGCCGAGAGTTTAGCCAAAAGCGTCGATGCCCTTTATTTACCGGCCGATAACGTTATGGCTGCCGCTATGCCGACCATTGGCAAAGTTGCCAAGGCTCAGCAAATACCAGTCGTCCCAGCCGCTTCGACCATGGTTCAAGACGGCGGCACGATCACCAAAGGCATCAACTACCGCGACCTTGGCAAGCAGACGGCCAAAATGGCTATTAAGCTCCTAAAAGGTAAAACTGTTAAAACATTACCAGTTGAGAAACCAGCAAAAGTCGAAACAGTTCGCAACGAGGCAATGCTAAAAGCCGTCAAACAAACGGTTAAATTACCAGAATAACTGCTATAGTAACGTTCCTTGACATTCTTCCCCATACAAAAACTGAAATAGCCGAATGTAAGTTTTTTGTTTGTGTTGACAAGATGAGAATATGAGTATACGCTTTGAGACAAGTCAGAGAGAACATCTCTGCATGAAGGAGTGTTGATCATGGATCGAGTCAAAACAACACAACTTAATCATTCTTATTATTACGGCTATTTCGGATAATGGTTTGTATCTCATGGATACAAGCCAATCAGGTTTGTATCCATGATGGCCGTAAGTGTTTAACTTGCAATTAACCGCCACATGGACGAATTCATCCATGTGGCCTTTTCTTTTTCCGGGAAAAAACAATGGCCAGCCACATGGACGAAAAATCCAGTGGCTGGCTATTTTTGTAAGAGCGCGAGTCAGCCCGGGTAGAAACCGGAGTGTAAGCGGCCTTGGTCGTGATAGTCGTATTTTGACCACTGCGACCAAGGTCCTTACATGTAGGTTTCTGCGCCAGTGAGCGCGTTTGCACAAAGTGTGAAGCACCATCACCTTAACCCGTACATCCCAGGAGGAAGAAAAATGAAGATCAAACGAATGGCCGCTATTGCGGCAGCAGCACTCACTATCATGGTTTTAGCCGGTTGTGGTAAATCAACCAGTGCAGCGGCTGACAAGAGTCAGGTTAAAATCGGCATTTTACAGTTGATTGACCAGCAAGCGTTGACCGCGGCCCGCAAAGGCTTCACTGAAGAACTGGCCAAAGCCGGTTACAAAGGCAAGAAGATCAAGTTGGACTACGTGAATGCCCAAGGCGATCAATCTAATCTTCAGACGATGAGCCAGCGCTTGCAACGTGATAAAAACGATCTCAACTTGGCGATTGCTACACCGGCTGCCCAAGCCCTACAGAAGGCAGACAGCAAGACCCCATTGTTGTTCACGGCGATCACGGATCCAAAAGCGGCTGGTCTTGTGACCACAACAGCCAAGCCAGACAAAAACGCTACAGGAGTCACAGACATGGTCGATGTCGCTGGTCAGATCAACTTTTTACACAAAGCCTTTCCTAAAGCAAAAAAAATCGGCTTATTGTTTAACGCCGCCGAAGAAAATTCTCAGGTTCAGATCAAACTTGCCAAGGCAGCTATTAAAAAACTAGGTTTGACTGCGGTTGAAAAAACCGCCGCGACCACCAACGATGTTGAACAAAGTGCCACTGCACTGATGAAACAAAGTGATGTTGTGTACATTCCAACCGATAACACGATGGCGGCCTCAATGCCGACCATTGGCAAAATCAGCACGAAAGAAAACATTCCGGTCGTCACCGCTGACGCGACAATGGTGAAATTAGCCGGGGTGGCGACAGTAGGGATTAATTACGAAGACTTAGGCCGGCAGACCGGCAAACTGGCTATTCAGATTTTGAAGGGTAAGAAAGTTAAGGAGCTAGCTGTTGAAAAACCAGCTAAAACCCGATTGGTCACTGATCCAGCCCGGATGAAACAATTCGGCCTGACAGAAGCGGCATTGAAACAAGCCGAATAACCGATTTCGTCTCATAACGCGCTCGCCAGCCCAGAAACCTGCGTGTAAGGACCTCGGTCGCAACGGTCAAACTACGACCATCACGCCCAAGGCCGCTTACACTCCGGTTCCTACCCGGGCTGACTCGCGCTCACTTAACAAAGGAGCTTTTCATTATGGACATCGTGACATCAAGTATTGCCCAAGGATTACTATGGTCGGTCATGGCGATTGGCGTGTATCTGACTTTCCGAATATTAGACATTGCTGACATGACGGCTGAAGGCAGTTTTCCCTTGGGCGCTGCGATTACTGCTCATGCAATTGTCACGGGGGTGGGGCCGATTGCGGCGACGCTCATGGGCTTTGCCGGTGGCGCCGCAGCTGGTGCAGTTTCAGGCTTTTTAACCACCAAGTTGCATATTCCAGACTTGCTCACTGGTATTTTGACCATGACCGGATTGTATTCGGTGAACCTCTTCATCATGGGCAAGGCTAATATCAGTTTGATTGGGACTGTTAAGACGGTTTTCAATCTGGTTGACAGTGGTGATGCCACGACCACCGGCATCATCATCGGTGCCATTGTGGTCGCCATTGTGATAGGTATTCTGGTATTCTTTTTCCATACCGAGATGGGCTTAGCTGCTGCGGCAGTCGGCAACAACCAGAACATGGCGGCGGCCAACGGGATCAACAATGATGCGATGAAAATTATCATCTACATGCTGAGCAATGGCCTGATTGCTTTATCAGGCAGTCTCATGGCGCAAACCAATGGCTATGCGGATTTGTCGATGGGGATTGGGACCATCGTCATTGCCTTGGCAGCCATCATTATTTCGGAAATCCTATTGCGCAGCGTGCCGTTATGGGCGCGGTTGTTGATGATCATTGTCGGCGCTGTGATCTACCGCCTGATTATTGCGGTTGTGCTGGATCTTGGTGTCGACCCGAACTACCTGCGTTTCTTCTACGCCTTGATGTTAACGATCTTCCTGTCATTGCCGTTACTGAAAAAGAAATTGCAACTCATGACAATTCGTCACGGTAATCGGCGTCAAGCTCGCATCGTTCAGGCACAGATGCAAGCAGCAAAAACCGATTCAATGCGCACACATGCTGGTGATCAGCAAAAGGAGGTTTAGCCATGGCCGTACTTGAAGTGCATGGACTGCATCAGTATTTTGAACAAGGAACCGTGAACGAGAATCACGCGCTGAAGGGCATTGATCTCAGTCTTGAACGCGGGGAGTTCGTCGCGATTATTGGTGGCAACGGCGCAGGTAAATCAACGTTGCTGAACAGTATCGCTGGCACGCTCCCTGTTAGTCAGGGGCAGATTTTGATCAACGGTAAGGACGTGACCTATCAAAATGTTGCTAAGCGGGCGAAGGTAATTGCTCGAGTCTTTCAGGATCCGCGTTCCGGCACCGCCTCGTTGCTGACAATCGAACAGAATTTGGCATTGGCCGAAAAACGCGGCTCTTGGCGTAACTTTTGGGCCAGTGGGGTCAAACGGAGTGATCGCCAACATTTTAAGGAAAAATTGGCGACCCTTGGATTGGGCCTTGAGAATCGCCTGGGTGCCGAAATGGGCTTGCTTTCTGGCGGTCAACGACAAGCAGTAACCTTGCTGATGGCTACTTTAAAAGAACCGGCGTTGTTATTGCTTGACGAACACACAGCAGCGCTCGATCCGCAGACAAGCGCTACCGTCATGGCTTTGACTGATAAAATGGTGCGCGCGCAACATACGACAACTTTGATGATTACACACAACATGGCCAGTGCACTGAAATATGGTGATCGCTTAATCATGCTGGATCATGGTGAAATTGCTGTTGATGTCCGTGGCGAGGAAAAACAGCACCTGACCGTCGAAGACTTATTGACGATGTTTAAAGAACGCAGTGGACAAGAGTTTGCTGATGATGCTGTTTTGTTGAGTTAAAGCTGGCCTAAAAGAAGTTAGTGAATAGATTCTCTATGAGAAAACAAAAGACGACTGATTTCCGTCATTGGAAAATCAGTCGTCTTTTGGTGGCTATCAGTTGTCCTTCAACCGTGTTTGGTTGAAGGACAACTTTGATGGTTAAAAAATCAAGCATGTTCGAAATTAGTGGTTAATTCATAACTGATGCCAGTAAAAACAGATACTCAGCAGCTGGCACTTTTCCATTAGCTCATGTCCACAATCGTCCGGGTTGTGTGGTGGTTAAAGTGTTTCGTCAAGGTTTGTGGCAAGTCAGCTAGTTTGACCGTATCAACAGGCATTGGCGCCAATTTGCCCAATGTCTGCCATGCGGCTGCTCGGGCCGCAGCAGGGGCATTGACGGAATCCACACCGAGCAAGCTGACATTGCGCAAAATGAATGGGAAGACGGTCAGCGGCAAGGCAGTTCCTGCAGCATTGCCACATAACGCGATTGCGCCGCCATAACGCATACTTGGCAGCAAACTGGTTGTGAACGATCCACCGAGCGGATCAATGGCAAAGTCAAAGCGTTGCTTACTCAAAGCCTTTCCCTTGGGCAGTTCGTCAAGTGCTAATGTTGCCGTGGCGCCAAGTGACATAACCTGTTTTTGCTGATCTGGTGTCCGCACAATACCGATTCGATTCGTGAAGCCTGCTTGCTCTAATAAGCGCATGGCAACACTGCCGACACCGCCCGTTACGCCACCCACAAGAATCTGCGGTGCATGCTCAGGCGTCATGCCGTGCGCGGTCAAAGCAGCGACACATAAGGCAGCGGTCAACCCCGCCGTGCCAAAACTCATGGCGCTAGCAAGTGTCATGGCTGATGGCAGCGAGATTGCCCAAGAAGCCGGAATGCGGGCATATTCAGCGTAACCACCGCCTTGACTGACCCCTAGACCATGACCGGTGGCCAACACTTGATCGCCTACTTTAAAATTGGCATCTTGACTGGCTACCACAGTCCCACTTAAATCAATCCCGAGAATCTGTGGATAATCTCGAATAATTTGATTCTGCGGTTGATAGGCAAGCGCATCTTTGTAGTTAATATCTGAATAAGCGACCTTGATCAATAAATCGCCTGCTGGTAAGTCATCTTCGTGCAGGGTTTGAAAAGTTGCCTTTTGCCCATCGTGAACCAATGCTTGAAATGTTTGCATAGAACAAGCCTCCTTGGATGGTATTCTTCCACCTATTGTTGGTGGTGAATTGCCATGCTCATTAGTTAACTAAAGCATATCAGATAACGATGATATAGCAAAACCAACGTTATTCTGCCGAATCTGATAAGGTGGCCTGACGCCATGGCGCTAATTCGTGCCGATGTTGACGGCGCTTGTAAGTTTCAACAACCAACATTGGCAGCCAGACGGCACCGAGGACGATGGCCCATTGTCCGGCTGTTAGTGGCGCTAGCTGAAAAATTTGTTGCAATGGCGCTATGGTTGCTAAGGCAACGATGACTGTCATCGTCAGTAAAAGGCTACCAGTCAGGATCGGATTGACAGTCATCGCTGACCAGTTAAGCCGACCACGGGTTTTGATGGGGAAAATGTCCAGCATCGAACCGATGGCTAATGTCAGAAATAGCATGGTCATGCCGATACCTGGCACATCGGGGCTGACCACGAAACGGCCAACGAAGTAGATGCCAAGAATCAAGCCAACATAGGTGGTCGTCCGCACGGCCACACGTTTGCCGAGGCCATTGCTGAAAATACTGGCTGCTTTTGGAATGGGTTTCAAGTGCATCATGCCAGGTTCAGCCAACTCTCGGCTAAGGAAGAAGCCGGGAATACCATCAGCAAGGACGTTGACGATGAGTAGCTGCTCAGGTGTCATCACAGCACCCCAGCCAACGAGGACGGCCAGTAGCATCGTGAAAATTTGGGCAAAATTAACCGAAATCAGAAATTCAACGGCTTTTAAAATATTTTGATAGACGGTTCGACCTTGTGCGACAGCATCGATAATCGTAGCAAAGTTATCGTCGGTCAAAACCATATCGGCAGCATTTTTGGCCACATCTGTCCCAGTGATGCCCATGGCAATGCCGACGTCGGCAGCTTTGAGCGCTGGCGCATCATTGACGCCGTCACCGGTCATGGCGACCACCGCATCTTGTTTTTGCCAAGCTTTGACGATTCGAATTTTATCACTCGGGGTAGTCCGCGCGAACACGCGGATATCAGCAATATTGGCCGCCAGATCCTCGTCGCTCATTTGGCTGAGGTCATGGCCGGTGATTGCTTGTTGGCCGCTTTCAAGGATGCCAATGTCTTTAGCAATGGCTTTGGCCGTACCGAGATGATCCCCAGTGATCATAACCGTTGTAATGCCGGCCTGTTTAGCAGCGCGAATGGCAGCGGGCACTTCAGGGCGCGGCGGATCAATGATACCAATCAATCCCAACGGTTGTACGGCGGTTAGCTGTGTTTCCCAGTTTTCCCCAGGATCGGTTTCAAATTGTTGATAGCCAGCCGCCAGTACCCGCAATGCTTGTGCCGTCATTTGGTCATGGATTGCGGTGGCAGTTTGCTCCCAGTTTTCAGGCGCAAAGTTAATTCGGTCGACTGCTCCTTTAATAATCGCTAGATAGTGGCCATCCGGCGTGCGATGCAAAGTCGCCATGGTTTTCTTGTCAGATGAAAACGGCGCTTCAGCCACACGCGGATAGATTTGCTCAGCCTCGGTCCGACTCAGATCGTAATGATCAAGTAGCCGAACAATTGCCAGTTCAGTCGCATCGCCGATATCTGGTTCATCATCAGCAGTTAAGTGTGCGTTGGTTGCAAGACCGAGATACTTGAAAAAGCGGGTGTCATTGGCTGACAACTTTGTGTTGGCGACTTTATGAATTTCTTTGCCATAAGGCCAGAAATGGGTAACTGTCATGCGATTCTGCGTGAGGGTCCCAGTTTTGTCTGAGGCAATCACGTTCACGTTCCCAATGGTTTCAACAGCGGTGACTTGGCGAATAATCGCGTGGCGCTTGGCCATCTTCTGAACGCCATGAGCCAAACTGAGGGTGACGATGACGGGCAAGGTTTCTGGAACTGCAGCAATGGCGAGGCTGACACCAAGCATCAAGCTATCTGTAAAGCCTTCCTGATGAAGCAAGGTTGCCAGTAAAATGGTGATGATACCGCCCAAGATA
Organism: Lacticaseibacillus sp. 30; assembly: GCF_053819265.1. Classification (NCBI taxonomy): domain Bacteria; kingdom Bacillati; phylum Bacillota; class Bacilli; order Lactobacillales; family Lactobacillaceae; genus Lacticaseibacillus; species Lacticaseibacillus sp. 30. The sequence goes on along the minus strand of NZ_JBSOQX010000006.1, from coordinate 12,899 downwards.
GCAACGAAGGATAGCCGCTTGCCAAGTGTGTTTAACCGTTTGGCCAATGGCGTCGTCTGCTTTTTTGTCTGATTGAGCAGTGCAGCAATTTTTCCCAGTTCGGTGTCCATGCCGGTAGCCGTCACAATCGCAGTTGCCTTGCCGCTGGTAATGGCTGTGCCAGAGAAAATATAATTGGCAGCATCCCCAAGATCATCAGGAGCAGTGGCCAAGGCTTCTGCCGTTTTGGTCACGCCCAGACTTTCGCCAGTTAAAATTGCTTCATCCGCTTCAAGTTCTTGGCTTTGAATGATTCTGGCGTCTGCAGGAACCGCATCGCCGGCCTTGAGGAGAATCAAATCGCCTGGAACAAGCTCGGCGGCCTGAATGGTTTGCGTCTTGCCTTCACGAACAACGGTGACGGTTTGGATCGTCATGGCTTTCAAAGCAGCGAGTGCTTTTTCAGCGCTGTGTTCTTGGTACAAAGCGATCACAACATTGAGAATGACGATGGCGCCAATAACAATGGTTTTGGTCCAGTCACTGTCAGTCGTCAAGGCCAGATAGGCAGAGAGACCAACGGCAAAAAGCAAAATTAGTGAGGTGATATCGCTGAGGTGATGGCCGATTTGCCGGAGCAAGCTAGGCTTTTTAGCCGCGGTGAGCTGATTACGGCCATTTTGCTGCAAACGTGCAGCTGCTTCTTTAGCAGTCAGGCCGGTTTTGGTGTTCGTCGTTAATTCAGCGGCCAGATCGCTTGGCGTTAAGCGCGTCAAGTGCTTGGTCGTTGTTGTCATGAGTTCATTCCTTTCAATTTGTCAGAGACACGATCATTACTTACTTATAATAACCGTAACATAAAAATATTGGTGTTGTAAAATTTAAAATGAGTTTAGACATGAGCACCATCGGCTAGTTCAAACATATTTGTGGCATTTAGCTTATTCTTTTGTGCTCAAAAAAGCCGCTAGCCTGATGTCGTCATTCAAACAACAGGTTAGCGGCTTTCTTGATTTTAAATAGTGGCGCTTGTGGCTAGTTTTGTAATGCGTGATAAGGATAACTTGTTTGTTGCGTCGTTTGGGTTTTGAAGCCGTATGTGTCGGCAACGATATAGAGCGGTCGATGGCGGCTTTCAGCGAACATCCTCGCGATGTAGGTGCCGAGCATGCCAATGGTGAAGGTAATACCAGCGCCAACTAGCAAGGTGATGATCATGACCCAGGTTAAGCTAGTGAGGTGGCCTAGTGCCAAACTAAGCCCAAAGAGCGCGACCGCGATGATCAGGAAGAAGCCGCTTAGCCAGCTAGCTAAAGTTAACGGTACTGTGGAAAAACTAGTGATCCCATCCATAGCTAAGTGAAGCATTTTTCTCAGTGGATAGTGCGTTTCACCGGCTTCCCGTTCTTGACGATCGTACTCAACGGCAATTTGTTTGTAGCCGACCCAAGTGACCATCCCGCGTACATATGGGTCCTGTTCATTCATCTGCTTGAGAACATTGACAACACGCCGATCCATCAAACGGAAGTCGCCGGTATCGACAGGAATGTTGATGCTAGTGACAGCCTTGAGTAAGCGATAAAACATTTCGGCAGTCAACTTCTTAAACCACGTTTCACCACTGCGTTTGCGCCGCTTACCGTAAACGACGTCATAGCCTTCACGCCAGCGGGCTAACATTTCTGGGATAACACGCGGCGGGTCTTGCAGATCGGCGTCCATGACCACCACTGCATCGCCGCTGGCATAGCGAATGCCGGCAGTGATTGCTAGCTGATGGCCGAAGTTGCGGGAGAAATCGACTAACCGAATCGCCGGATTTTTGGCCATGGCGGCCCTGATTTGATCAGCACTGTCGTCTGTTGAGCCGTCATTGACGAAAATTAACTCGTATCGTTCCGGCCGTGCACGAACGTAATTTGCCAAAACCGTTAAAGTTTCGCCGATGCCAGCACTTTCGTTATAAACCGGCAACACAATCGAAATGAATGGATTCTTTTCTTGTCGCATATCGGGGACTCCTTTCATAGAGAGATCAAGACGCTTTATTTCACCATGCTGGCATCGAGTTCATACAAGGTGCCGCCGCCCATGCCGCCTCGGCTGCCAAAGCCTTGCGTGCTGGACGATGAAGTGCCGCCATATTGACTTGCGGCAACCTTTTTGCCGACTTTGGTGACCCAAGCTTCAATCTTCGAATTGCCTGAGCGGCCAGAGGAAAGGTAATACTTCATATCGCCCTTTTTAACAAGCGCTTTGAACTGTTTCAGGGTGATAGCTGGATCAGTCCCGTTAAAGCCGCCAATGGCCATGACCGCTTTGCCAGATTTGATGATATACGGGGCTGCAGTGCTGGCGTTGCTGGTTGCAAACAGGTATTTGGAATTGCCTTGATGTTTTTCAACATACTTTAGCAAGCCAGAATCTGCTGTGCCGTTGCCGAGTCCACCGTTACCGCTAGAGGAGAGCAGTGATGGACCGGCAGAAGGAATACCAGCCGAGGAACCAGCTATTGTTGGCGTTAAGGACCAGAATGCTGGTGCGGCCATGATTGCTGCGATGGCAACGCCTAACGCTGTTTTACGCCATGCTTTAGTGCGGCCGATGAACAGAAGTATCAAACCGAGCAGGCCGCCAGCGATGACTAAGAATGGCTGCCATTGATAATAGAGACTGACATACCAAGCCTGCAAGCCTGTGGTGACCACGATTGCGATTGGCAAAAGCCATGCTTGCCAATGTTTCAGATCGGTTTTGAATTGTTTGAACATAGTGACAGTTCCGATGCCGAATAAGGCGGCAATTGGTGGTGCCAACATGATCATGTAATAAGGATGGAAGAAGCTGGCGATGGAGAAGAAGCCAGCAACGGGGATGAGCCATCCAAGCCAAAAGAGCAAGTGATTTTGTTGAATGGTTGTCTGGTACCATTTCCGTTTGCGGTCCAAATAGTAGGTAAAGGCACTGATGAAGCCAATGATTGCAGCTGGCAGAAGCCAACTGATTTGTGGACCTAAATCAGATTGCAATAGGCGTAATGGACCGACTGTCCCGATGGAGAAAGCACCACCAGCACCGCCACGTTGACTGCCTTGACGACCACGTGTACCGCCCTTAAACGTCCCTTTTTTGAAGTTGGCAGGCATTTTGCGACCTGTACCAGCGCCTCTTTCGGTCGTCACAGCGGGTTGCTTCCCAGCCGCGCCAGTCTTAGTGCCGGGCATTTTTGTTCCGGCAGGTGGTGTTTTGCCTGTGTTGCCGGCACCAGGCGTTCCAGTTGGTTTCCTAGCAGTCGTGCCACCCGGCGCCGTGCCTTTAGCACCGGTTGGCGGGGTGCCAGCAGTGCCAGTGGAGCCGGTCTTGGATTTGGTACCCATACCAGGGAAGGCAGCACCAGTTCCTGTGGTTTGTCCGAGTAATCGTTCAGTGCCGTTGTAGCCAAAAGCCAGCTCCAATTCAGAGTTAGTTTCCGAACTGCCAACGTAAGGCCGTTGACTAGTGGCGGTTGAATCCACCTGTATTGGCCAAGCGAGGGTGGTGATGGCCATAGCAACCAAGGCAATAGCCAAGGTGCCTAGGCGCCGCCAAAGTTTCTGATTGGAAGCCAGCCAGAAGAATAAGAGCAAAGCCGGCAGAATCATAAACGCCTGTAGCATCTTGATGTTAAAAGAGACGCCGATCAGCGCGAAACTCACAACAACGAGCCATGGCTTGCGATTGCTAATGGCCTTCATGAGGCACCAACTGGCGAGTAAGAGGAAGAACTGAAGGGTTGCATCCATATTATTCGTTCGTGAATCAGCAACAACGATCGGTGTCAGCGTTAACGCCAACGCAGCAAGCCGTGCTGCCCAAATGTTAAAGCGCGGTTTGATCATGTTGTAGATCAAGGCGACGCTGCCAATCCCGAAAAGAATGGATGGCAAAACAACGGACCAACCATGTACGCCAAAAATTTTTGCCGAAATAGCCATGAACCACAAGGCAACTGGCGGTTTATCAACGGTGATGAAGCCGGCGGGATCGAAGGCACCATACCAGAAGTTATGCCAGCTTTGAATCATACTGGTAATAGCGGCGGTGTAGTAGTCGTTAGCGTTACCGGCTTCCCAAATATTCCAAGCATATAGAAAGGCGGCTAGGATCAGAATGCCAATAAACCACCAATCAACGGTCCACTGTTTAATTTTTTTCATGTGCAGCAACTCCCTTTTCTCGAAATACCCAGAACTTGCTTAAAAGGAAGTTCGTTGGGACAGTGATCATCAATGCGAACATAGGTGCAAGCGGCTTGGGTAGTCGTAAGAAATCATTCCAAAAACTTGTCAAAACTAAACTTAGAATGAAGGTCAGGCCATAGGAGAGATAATAACGCGGTGCCACCGTTTTGAGTTGGCGTCGATCTTTTGCCTTGAACACCCATGTGTCATTAAGAAATAGGCCAAAAATGGATGTCAGCCCGTAGCCAACCCCCATGGCGGCTGTCGGGTTGATCAGCTGATATAATGTCAAGTAAATGAGATAAGTTAAAATGGTATTGACCCCACCGACCAAGCCGAAGCCGATGAATTGTTTCAGCTTTTGACGCATCAAACCGCTCCCTTCTTGGTGAATGGGATCATTATGAGAGTTACAGCATAAATTAACCTTAAAGTCGGGCATTCTATTTCTTAAGATGACTTTATGGTTATCATGATATGGTCAGACCAGCAGATATAAGGTTACCAACAAATAAGTGGGGCAGAACATGACAGTTAAACCGAGAATTCTTGTGATCGAAGACGATCCGGATTTAAACGAGAGTATTACTGATTTTATCCGCGCATTTGCCGACCCAGAAGCCGCCTTAAACGGTGCTGATGGTCTGTATTTGGCCGAGGAAGGTATTTTTGATGCCATTATTTTGGACATTATGTTGCCAGAATTAAATGGTTTTGACGTACTCAAGAAGTTGCGGGCAAAGCAAATTAAAACGCCTGTATTGATTTTGACAGCCAAAGATGCGCTGACCGATAAATTGCACGGGTTTGAACTTGGCGGAGATGATTATCTGACGAAGCCGTTTCATCGTGAAGAACTCATTATGCGTTTGAAGGCGTTGTTAAAGCGAACCGGTCACTTCTTTGACGATGATGGCTTAACTGCTGGTCCTTTTGTGGTACATGTGACGAGTCATGAGGTGCTCATCAACGATCAACCAGTGGCCTTGAACGGTAAAGAATTCGATCTGTTGGTTTATCTATTACAAAATCAGAAAACAATTATCACCAAAGATCAGATTTTTGATCGTTTGTGGGGATTTGATTCTGAAACAGCTGTCAGCGTGGTGGAGGTTTACATGTCCAACCTGCGCAAAAAATTAAAACCGCTAAAAGTTGAGCATTGGATCAAAACGATTCGCAACGTTGGCTATATTTTTCAGGAGCCGGAGGGCAGTGAATGAACGCAGAAAAAGGTATTAAACATCAGCAACGTCGCTTATTCATCGGGCAACTGTTGAGCTTTGCGGGCTTGTTTGTGGTATTAGGTATCATTGTTTTTTTCTTATATGAGCGCTCAATTTATCAAGACATTGATCACACCTTAGAGCAGCAACAAGCAATGATTCTTAATCCAAACGAAGAAACGACAAAGCTTGGTCCGCAGCAACCCGGTACGAGAGTAACTCACCCAGCACCTTTCAGGACCAACATGGTGGTCTTTAACCAAAAAGGGCGCATCATTAATCAAGCCATGCTTGGTGAGCGGTTTTATGCTTACTTTAAAAATTTAAAACTGGATCGATCAGCGCAAAACAAGTTACAGACATTGACCACATCAACTGGAACATTCCGGACGCTATTAATCAAAGCACCTAAATACAGCGCAGATCCTCAGTATGCCGGTCACTATGTGTTAATTTTGCAAAATACCGATGCACAGGAAGCAGCGATTCGATCATTTCGGCAGGTTCTGATTGTCACCATTATTCTTTTTTGGGCATTGGCACTCGGCTTGTCATACTGGTTGTCCACACGTGCTATGCGGCCAATTGTCCGGTCATGGCAGCGACAACAGGATTTCGTTGCCGACGCAGCACACGAGTTGCGGGCGCCACTTGCCGTGATTCAAAGCAAGCAGGAAGCCCTGCTGACGAAACCACAAGCGACCATCATTGACGAAAGTGAGGCAATTGCGACTTCGTTGGGTGAGACGAAACGCTTGCGTCAGCTGACCGATGATCTGCTAACAATTGCCAAAGCCGATAGCAACACCATCGAAATTGAATTGGTTGATCAACCTTTTGAAAAGGCCTTTGAACCACAGCTGTCTTCTTATCAAGATATTGCTGTCAGTCAGCAGAAGTCCCTTACAACAACGCTACCCAAGGCCGGTCATGCACTGTTTGACACGGCGAGGATGAAACAACTGTTAGTGATTTTACTGGACAATGCCTTTAAATATACACAGGCGGGTGATTCTATCTGGGTTGAAGTGACACAGACACCACGTGATTGGCAGTTGCAGGTTGGCAATTCTGGGCCGAGTATTGCGGATGCTGATAAAGCTCGCGTTTTTGAACGTTTTTATCGAGAAGATGCCTCGCGTAGTCGCCAAACAGGTGGTAGTGGACTTGGTTTAGCAATTGCTCGGTGGATTGTGACCATGCATCACGGGCATATTGAAGTCAAGGATGTCCATCCTCATGGCGCACTTTTCATCGCGACCTTCCCAAATAAGCCGCGTATGCGTTGATCAAACCAAAGAACATAGAAAAAGCCGCGTCAAAAATCAATTGTGATTTTTGACGCGGCTTTTCTGTTACGAGTTGTTAAGAATGCACCGAGATTACGTTTCTTGAAAATAGCAGTTAGCGAGCAGGGTTATTTCGAACACCATTGGCTTCGGTGAAGTCAATAAAGCCCATATTGGTATCAATATCACCGCCGTCACCACTCAAAACCAAGGTATTCAGCGTTTTGTTAAAGTGGACATTCATGTGGGCATTCAAATCTTCTTGCGAATAACCCTTGATCAGAATTGGCCCAAGGTTACTGTCAATTTCAGTGTCATAATCCGTTGCCGGATCGCTAGCTTTTACGACGTTAAGTGAGAACTGGACCTGCATATGGATCATCGCATGCTGCGAATAAGGACCCACCCCATCTTCAAACGTAAGCAGCAACTTTTTGTCATCGCCCAGATGCGGTTGGATTTTTTCAGTGGCACCTTCATCAAAATGAATTTGCATAGGATCAGCTCCTTTCGCCGTTAACATAGGCTGATTTGGCGTTAAAAGCAACTGATTTGTCTCGCAGGGAAAATGACGTTAAAGCCATCAAATTATCGAGTAAAAGTGAGTTTATTGTGATTCAAATATCGACGCACCTTAAAACTTGCGCCAAGTTTGAAACAAGTTTCAGCATCTTTTAAATCAATTCCAGTAATGTCACTGATGTGCTTGAGCCGGTAGCGCAACGTGTTTAAGTGAATGAAAAGTTGCCTAGCAGTGTGGGTGAGGTTTTCACCAGATTCAAGATAAGCGTCCAGTGTCGGCAACAACTCAGTTTTATTCTCAGCATCATGATCCATCAATGCCTTAACCGCCGGATTGATGAAAAATGGCAAAATTTCGGCATGATCGACCTGTGCCAGCATTAAGTCAAAAAAGGCATCCTCACACATGGTGACGTGAGTTGGTTGAGATTTAAGCTTCGCAGTGCGACTGCAGACGGCATAGGCAGCGATGGTATCTTCAGGCCGCGTATATTGATTCGAAACGATCAAACGACAGTTGGCACGATCGGCAATGGTCGCTAAATCAGCTTTAAATTCAGGGTTGTTGTAAGTTGGCAAGTCGACAGAAACTAAGGCTAGACATTGATGATGATAAAGTGTGATCAAAGTTTGTGAGAAAAGCGGGGTTAATAAATACTTTAGTCGCTCTTTCAACGCTGCCAAAGATTGTCCAGCACGCGGCTCACCTTTAATCAAAACCATGCTTGTTGGCAATGTTGCATGTTCTTTCGCAAACTGAGCGGCAAAGGTACCACTTTGTTGTTCGGTAAGCAGCATGGTGAGCAGTTGATCGCGTTTTGAGGCGGCGGTCGGCATCATCCGGTTTTTGATCAAGGAGCTGGTGATAATTTTGGCTTCGGCTTTGAAGAAGGCAGTTTGTTCAGCGGTGAGCGGTCTGACGCAGGCTGGCATGACGAGGTAGCCTAGGGCATTGTTGCGATAGGCCAATGGCAGACATAAAAGCAGCAAGGGCAGCTGTGATTGCTGAATGAGAATAACTTGCGGGATCAAGTCTTTAGCGGGTCTGAATTTTTTCAATGCCTGTTGGACCTGGACAGAGGTAATAGCTGGCGCTGTCAAGTCACTAATGGCCGGCGCTTGCGTGGATTGCGCCACAGGTTGCCCGACAAGATCAAGAACAATCAAGGGATTACCTAATGTCCGGGCGGCTTGATTAAGAATCGTGTCGAAGTCCTCTGTGATCGCTTTAATAGCAAGCTGATTAATCTGTGCTTGTAAACTTGTTTCGGACGTCAAAAGACAACCAGCCCGATCGAATAGTTGAGCAAGTTGCGACTCGTTTTTTAGCTGCGTTTGAGCACACAGGGACAGTTGTGCAGTCTTGCCAACAGCTCCTTTCAAGGTAATCGTTTGATCAGCAGATACAGCAAGATACAGTGAGGTCGGATGTGGCGAAAGAGTCATATCATCGTCAAATTGCAGACTTGTTATTTCGGGGTTTTGGAGACTGGTATCAAAGGTTAATGGGACTGTTTGGTCAAGTCGTTGGAGCAAAGTATTTAATTTCATTATTTATCCTCGAAGGTGACGTGAAGGTGGCACGTGTCAATTAGCAAAAACATACAAATTTATTTGTTCATTCATGTGCAAACTGTACCTTCATCATACGTTTTGAAAGCGCTATCGTAAAGGCGTATTCGAAATTGTGAATAAGCACACACATGAATGACTGCGTGCGTGGATTCACGCCACATAGGAGGCAAGCAATTATGAAGGATTTTAAGGACAAGGTCATGTTCATCACCGGGGCCGCCCACGGATTTGGTCGGGTCATTGCTGAAGAAGGGGCAAAACGGGGGATGAAGCTCGCCTTAGTCGATATCGACAAGCCGGCTTTGAATGAAACTTATCAAATCGTTGTGGCAACAGGGGCGGATGCTGTGATGATTCCGACTGATGTTACCAAAGAAGACGAAGTTAACGCAGCTATTGATCAGACACTTCAAGCATTTAAGCAAATCGATTTGCTGATCAATGATGCAGGGATTGCTTTGCCAGGACGTATGTGGGAATTACCAACCCGTGATTGGGAATGGATCATGCACGTCAATGTGATGAGTCAGGTTTATGCGATGAAGCGGATTATTCCAATTATGATGGCGCAAAAAACGCACGGGGCGATTTTAAACGTCGCTTCGATCGCTGGCTTGGTCGATACCCCAGGCATGCCTGCATATCACGCCAGCAAGTTTGCTAGCGTCGGTATGAGTGAAGCAACTGCTTATGATCTGCAGCGGGCCGGTGCTGATATTGAAATGCATGTGATGTGCCCAGGTTTTGTTCAGACGGATCTTTATCACACTGAAGAACATCGGCCAAAGCAATACAGCAATCCAAGTGATCCTTACTATCAAAGCGAGGCTTTCCTGAAAGGTCAACAGTTTGCCAAATATGTGATCACCAACGGTATGCCACTTGATACGATTGCGGCGACGGTTTTCAAAGCACTTGAAGAAGATCAGTTTTACATTTTGACCCACCCACAGTTCAACCCATTGATTTTGGATCGGGTCAATCGGATCGTCAAAAATGGTGCACCAGATGTTCATGTGATGGATGGGATTATGTAGTTAGTTACTTTCGATAACACGCGAATCAGTGCCTCAACCGCGCTGGCGAGCGTTCACAGAGAAGGAGTGTCAAAAATGTCGAGCTATGTTGTGAGTCAAGAAGACGTGAAGAACTTTCTGAATTTACCAAGTATGAATGATCAAGAAGGGATCAGTTTTGCCTATGCCACGGATCCAGACGTCTTGGCCAAATTGATTCCGGCACCGTTGAAGTTGGTTGCACCAGTTGTCTGCGGCTACGTCGTCCACATGGGCAAGCCGTCGTTTGGCGGACCTTATCTGGAACAAACGTTATTTGCCCTTGTTAGCTACAAAGACAAAATGATGGGTTCCTATCCACTAACCTTGCTCCTGCATGGCCCTGGTGCTGAAGCCGGCTTGGTGGCAGGTCGTGAAGGTGCAGGTATTCCTAAGAAGCTCGCCGATCACATCGAACTGCGGCGCAATGACAACAGTGCCAGTGCCACGGTGGAACGTCACGGCAAGACGCTGCTTTCGGTTGATTGGGAAGCCGGGGATGTCAATGATCCTTCCATTTTGCAAACATTTGGCAGTCAATTTGCCTTAAACAAAGAATCCGAAATGAACAGTTTCTTCTTCACCCATGATCTTGTACAGGATAAACAAGGTGCGAACCACTTTGAAAATGTTGAGCTGGTCGCCACACAGATGAAGTCGTTAGCTGATCGAGTTGAGCTAGGGAAACTGTCGATTCAACTTGCATCAACTGAAGATGATCCATTCGGTGAATTGCCAGTGCTCAAGCCGCTTGGTGCGATGTGGTATCATTTTGCGACTTCGACCATGTTCAACACTTTGCATCTGGAACAAGTCGATGCCGATAAAACCGCCCCTTATTTGATCACCGGCCGCTACGATCGCAGCATGATGAATCCGCTGGCAACGACCTATATTATTTGATTGAAAACGGTTAATATTGATATTAAGAAATGAGGCAAATAAAAATGACAGAAACAGTAGCAACAAAAAAATTAACTAATAATGACTTCGCAGACGTGATGTTTGATCGCCACTCAGTTCGGGTGTTCGATCCATCAGTTAAAATCAGTCGCGACGAGCTTCAGGAAATGATTAAAGAAGCTACCACCGCGCCATCTGCCTGCAACTTGCAGTCGTGGCACTTTGTCATTATTGATACACCAGAAGGCAAAGAAAAATTGAAAAAGTCTGCCATGAAATTCAACTATCCGCAGATCGATTCCAGTTCTGCCATCATCTTCATCGCCGGCGATACGCAGTCTCATGAAGTTTATCGTGATGTTTGGACCAAGGTTTATGAAGACGGCAAAATCAGCAAGGAAAAGTTGGACCAGATTTTCAATACCTTCCTGCCATTATATGAAAATGCTTCACCTGAATTTCTGACATTAGATGCCACCATCGATGGCGCCATGGTTGGTATGCAACTGCTGCTGACGGCGCGGGCACATGGCTTTGATGCCAATCCGTGGTCCGGTTACGACTTCAAGACGATTATTCCAACATTGGGACTTGATCCAAAACGCTTTGTGCCAGTTATGGCAGTGGCTATTGGTAAAGCAGCTGAGAAGCCGATTCATACTGATCGCTATGATGTGAAGCAGCTGATTGACTATTTGGACTAATATGACGGCACAAACTGCCCGAGATGAGTGGGCACGTTTAATTTTTTAGAAATAGAGAGGAAGTTTACGATGGTCGATGCAGTAGAGACCGATCCATTCGGCAAAGTTGATGCGATTGATGTGTTGGATTTAGCCAGTTTGGAGGCGCGTGCGGAGAAAATTCTTGGCCGTGGTGAATTTGGCTATATCAGCGAAGGCTCTGACGATGGTTACACCATGCGCCGCAACACCACCGCTTTTACAGATGTACAAATGCTCCCACGCGTGCTCCAAGGAGTGGAGAATCCGGATCAAAGTACGACTTTTATGGGAGCAAAACTGGCGTCACCGCTGTTAACTGCGCCGATCGCTGGGAACACGCTGGCACATCCAAGTGGTGAATTGGGCTTAGCAAAAGGCGCAAAAGAAGCCGGTATTATGATGTCGCAAAGCACCTTTGCCTCCAAGACAATTGCGGAAACTGCTGCGGTCAGCGACGGTGCCCCTTATATGTTCCAACTTTACATGCCAAAAGATTGGTCGTATTGCCAATATTTGTTAGATCAGGCAAAACAAGCAGGCGCATTGGCGATCATTCTGACGGCCGATTCGACACTTGGCGGCTATCGGGAAAAAGACGTGATGAATCATTATCATCTCAAAGGCCGCTTAGCTAATCTTGAAAGTTACAATACTGGGCAGCAGGGAGTTGGCGCTGGCGGTTTGTTTAAAGAATCCATGCAGAAACTGGATCTTGCAACCATCGATAAGTTGGCCTCTTATTCAGGGCTGCCAATTATTGTCAAAGGCATTCAGCATCCTGATGATGCGGTTGCGGCGATTACAGCTGGTGCAGCCGGCATCTATGTTTCCAACCACGGTGGCCGCCAACTAGATGGTGCGCCAGGTGCGATTGAAGCCTTACCAGCAATTGCGGCTGCAGTTGATCATCGCGTACCAATTATCTTTGACGGTGGCGTCCAACGCGGCACCCATGTCCTGAAGGCCTTGGCCCTCGGCGCCGATCTTGTCGGCATCGGCCGGCCATTCAGTTATGGCTTAGCCCTCGGCGGCTGGGAAGGCGTCAAGGCGGTAGCCGATCACATGAAGATGGAAATCAACATCGCCATGCAGCTAACCGGTTGTCAAACGATGGCCGACGTCAAGCAGATGCAGATTAAAACCACTTTTGCATAATCAGAGAAAATGTCCACCTGATAAGGGTTGGGCATTTTTTTGTTTCAGGGAAAAGATGATGATTGTTTTGGCAAATGCTAACAACAAAAAATGCCAGCGACAGTAGACGAAATTGTCTAACTGTCGCTGGCGTTTTTCGAAATCAACACTGCCTGCCCAGCAAGAAATGTTGACTATTCCTTTTAGCTTATGAGCGCAAGTTTGATGTTCAGTGAAGCTAATTGCCAGAAGAAAATCACCCATGGAT
>NZ_JBSOQX010000005.1:0-177506 GCF_053819265.1 Lacticaseibacillus sp. 30 | reverse complement strand
GTATTTAAGATCACTGCCTTTTTAAAGATTTGAATGATGTTTACGACAGCGCATGGGGTGCCGTGACCATCTGATAAGTTTTATAAGGTCGGCCTGTCTTGCGATAAATCGTATCGCCTTTCAGAAAATGATGATCCTCCAGAAAACTTAAATATTTCCGGACAGAAACATGCGAGAGACCGGTTTCTGTCGTTAATTGTGCGACGGTAAATGGTTGCGGGAGTTGTTTAATGGCGCCTTGAATGAGTTGCAACGTGGCTTTGCTCAGGCCTTTGCCTAGATCGACTGTCGGAGCGATGGTTGTTTGTGGTTCGAAATACGTGTCGAGTTGACTTTGATCAAGCTGATCAGTTACCAATGCTTGATGCTTGGTTCTGTAACGTTGAATACTTTTTTCGAAGCGTTCCAACGTGAAGGGTTTGATGAGGTAGTCAATCACGCCTAAGTGCAAGGCATCATTGACAATGTTGACCTCGTTTGCCGCGGTGATGAGGATCACATCAACGGTTTGTTTGGTGCGGCGCAGGTCGGTTAAAAAATCGATGCCGTTGCCGTCTTTGAGGCGGATATCAAGTAAAACAAGTTGGATGGATCGGCTGGCTAAGAGTTTTTTGGCGTCGGCGATGGTTTCTGAAGAGTAGATGGTGTCAAAAGTGCCGATTTTTTCTAAATAATTGCGGTGGATAAATTGCACCATTGGATCATCTTCAACGATTAGGATGTTCGTCATTTTGAGCCTCCTCGTGGTAGTCCACAGTTAATGTTAGTGTCAGCGGATCGGTTGAGCTAACGGTGACTGAGCCGTTCAACTCCGTCAGCAGTTGTTGGAAGTAGTCTTGATGAATAAGCGAGATAAAGTCCGTTCGTTTGGCTGGTTCGTCTAAATGATAGGCGATCGTGAGACGATTCTGTGCGTACTCTAGCTGGATCAAAATGGTGTCCGGCAAATCGTGCTGCAGTAGCCCGAAATGTAGATAGCGGCTTAATGTTAACAGCGTTTTGGTTTCTTGGGTATTAGGATTAGGTGGTAGTTCGGGGGAAATTTCAAAGTCGAGGGTCGTTTTGCGCTCGGCAAACTTTTCGCGTTCACCAATCATGAAGCCGGCAACGAGTGGATTTTTGACCAGCAAGGCCAAGCGATTTGCAAATTCCTGCTCTGGTTTTAACAAATCTTGCAAGTAGATGGCCAATTCGTCATATTGTTTTATTGCCACCAAGCCGTAAATCACGTGCAGCTTATTCATGAATTCATGTGACTGGCTTTGCAGTGCGTTGGCATAGGCGGTGGTGTTGGCCAACTGATCGGCGACAAAGATCGCTTCAGTAGCGTTTCGTAGAAAGATAACGTAACCTATTTTTTGTTTTTTCACCATAATAGGTGCGGCAGAGAAAAGATAATCCTGACCATCCTGTTGATAAAACTGCTCGGTTTTGACATTCAGATTGACACGTTCAGGGTTGGCAATCAAGGTCGTCAATGGCTGGCCAATAAAGGCGCTTTCGGTGATAAGGTGATTTTGCAGCTTGGCGGCGGCTTTGTTGATGAGCATGATGACTTGGTGCAAATCAATCACAATGACAGGATCCTTGGTTTCTTCAAGCATTGCATTGCGTTCTTCAAGCAGCCTAGCAATTTCTTTGGGCTCAAGGTCATGAAGCTGATGCTTAATATAGTAGGCGACTAAAAACGCTGTCAGCAGGCCCATGATCGTACCGGCGAATAGCGCCAGCCGGAAGCCATCTTGCGAGGTCTTGATGAGTGTTTGCAGTGAGGTGACCTTAATGCCTAGTGCCACAACACCGATCTCTTTGCCTTGGCGATACACTGGGACGAATCCGCGCAGTGAGCGTCCCAAGGTTCCGCGCCGAACCGAAACATGCTCATGACCGCGCAAGGCAGTCACTTCATCACCACCTTGAAAATGTCGATTGATTTGTTTGGGATCGGGATGCGTCAGGCGAATGCCTTGCATATTCATGATGACAACAAAATCTAAATCAAAATTTTTCTCGACAGTCCCTGCGTAGGTGCGCGTGGCTGAATCAGCCTTGTTTGCTTCAAGTGCGGCGGTTACACGGGGATCCTTTGCTAACTGACGGCCAATTGAGATCAACAATTGACCTTCACGGCTTTCAAATTGCTGACGGTTTTCCAGCATGGTCAAACCATAAACAGTTAGAACCGTTAATAACAAGGTGGAAGTAAAAATTAATGAGAGCCAGCCCCATAGCCGCCATCCTTTTATTTTCATGATCATACTCCTGTTCAGTAGAGAAACCATCTTGTGAATAGTAAAACAATCGCTTAAATAAATGGGTTTATGGTTTAATAAGTTAAATAATCTTCCCCTGATGAAGCGCTTACAATATGCTGTAAGTAACAAAAGATTGGGGGTAAGGAAACATGGAGAACAAGACGGTTACACCCAACAAATCAACGAGTCCGCAGAAAAAGTGGATGGACTTCAAGGTAGGGTCGGTACCATTGCCAGTTTATATCGTGATGGCAGCGATCATCGTCCTTGCCGGTGTGATGCAGCAACTGCCAGTTAACATGCTCGGCGGGTTTGCGGTCATTCTGACGTTGGGTTGGTTATTAGGTACGATCGGAGCCAATATTCCGATTGTGAAGAACTTTGGCGGTCCGGCGATTTTATCGCTGTTGGTACCTTCGATTCTCGTTTTCTACAATGCGATGAATCCGAATGTGTTAAAAGCTGCAGACATGCTCATGAAACAAGCAAACTTTCTTTATTTCTATATTGCCTGTCTTGTCTGCGGCAGTATTTTGGGAATGAACCGTAAAATTCTGATTCAAGGATTGATGCGGATGATTATTCCAATGATGCTCGGCATGATTCTTGCAATGGGTGTCGGGACACTGGTTGGCGTATTACTAGGTTTGGAATGGAAACACACGATGTTCTTCATCGTCACGCCAGTATTGGCAGGCGGTATTGGTGAAGGTATTTTACCGCTATCTCTAGGATACAGCAGGATCACAGGCACGACCAGCGGCGCGCTTGTCGCTCAGCTTATTCCGGCGACGATTATTGGAAACTTTTTCGCGATTATGTGTTCAGGTTTATTGAATCGATTAGGGGAAAAGCGGCCAGAGTTGTCAGGCCAAGGGCAGCTGGTTCGATTAAACGGGGCCGAAGATGATCTCGCCGATGCGATGAAAGACGATACCGGCGAAATTGATTTGAAAATGATGGGCGCTGGCGTCTTGACCGCCTGTACTTTATTCATCTTGGGCATGTTGCTTCAGTCCATCACAGGCTTCCCAGGACCAGTGCTGATGATTGTTGCTGCTGCAATTTTGAAATATCTCAACGTTATCCCAGGAGAAACGCAACGTGGCGCTAAGCAATTGTATAAATTTATTTCCAGTAATTTCACTTTCCCATTGATGGCGGGACTTGGTCTCTTATACATTCCGCTAAAAGATGTGGTTGGTATGCTAAGTTGGCAATATTTTATCGTCGTGATCAGTGTTGTGTTGACGGTTGTTTCAACCGGCTTCTTCGTGGCTCGGTTCTTGAATATGAATCCGATTGAAACGGCCATCGTGACAGCCTGTCAAAGCGGCATGGGCGGAACCGGCGACGTGGCGATTCTGAGTACCGCCAACCGCATGAACCTCATGCCATTTGCGCAGGTCGCAACACGCTTGGGTGGTGCCATCACTGTTATCTCAATGACCGCGATTCTACGGATGCTTTCATAATTAGATAGAGCGTGAGTCGGCCCGGTTAGAAACCGGAGAGTAAGTGGCCTAGGGCGTGATGGTCGGGCTTTGACCATTGCGACCAAGGTCCTTACACGCAGGTTTCAGGGCCAGCGATCGCGTTTAGGTGGAGCGTGGACCAGTCCAGTTTCAGGACTTGGGAGCGCACTTTAAACAAGGGGGAAAAGAATCATGGCAAAGAAAGATTTTAATCAACTGGCACTGGATCAGGCAAAAGAATTTGGCGGCAAACTCAGTGTTGTCTCAAAGGTCCCGATTGAGACGCGGGATGATCTCAGTATTGCTTATACACCGGGAGTTGGTGCGGTTTCCTCGGCAATTGCAAAAGACAAGTCTTTGGTTTATGACTTGACGACCAAGAAAAACACAGTGGCAGTTATTAGCGACGGTTCAGCAGTATTAGGTTTGGGAAACATCGGTGCTGAAGCTGCTATGCCAGTCATGGAAGGCAAGGCCGCGCTGTTCAAGCGGTTTGCAAAAGTTGATTCAATTCCGATTGTGCTTGATACGCAAGATACTGAAGAGATTATTGCAGCAGTTAAGGCAGTGGCCCCAACGTTTGGCGGAATTAACCTTGAGGACATCAGTGCGCCGCGTTGCTTTGAAATTGAGGCGCGATTGATCGAGGAGCTAGATATTCCGGTATTTCATGACGATCAGCACGGAACTGCCATTGTGGTTCTTGCCGCGCTATACAATGCACTGAAAGTCGCTGGAAAGGATATTGGCGATATCAGGGTCGTTGTCAACGGTGGCGGTTCTGCTGGATTATCTGTTGCCCGGCGCTTCTTGGCCGCTGGCGTCAAGTATATTATGGTGGTCGACAAGGTTGGTATTTTAGCTGAAAAGAACGCCGATCAACTACCGCCACACCATGCCGCCATTGCGAAAATTACGAATCATGAAAATCGGACTGGCACGTTGGAAGATGCGCTGCAAGGTGCAGATGTTTTCGTAGGGGTATCCGCGCCGCATGTTTTGAAGCCAGAATGGATCAAAACAATGGCCGACAAGCCGATTATCTTTGCGATGGCTAATCCAGAGCCGGAAATTTTCCCAGATGAGGCATTGGCAGCAGGTGCTTATATTGTCGGTACTGGGCGGAGCGACTTTGCTAATCAGATCAATAATGTGCTTGCTTTCCCAGGTATTTTCCGTGGCGCTTTGGATGCACGCGCACGCAAGATCACCATTGACATGCAAATCGCTGCGGCGAAGGGCATCGCAAGTTTGATTCCGGATGCAGAGCTATCGACCACCAACATCATTCCTAATGCTTTTGACGGGGATGTTGCGGAAGTCGTGGCGGAAAGTGTCCGGCACGCGGCAGAAGCAACAGCAGAAGCTTAAAAGCAATATTGAAACCTCCTGACAAGGTTGGCAAGGGTCAACTTAGTGGGGAGGTTTTTAGAATATTGACGTTAATCATAGAAAGCAGAACGTTTATTTTTTTCTGACGTTATCATGCGTGTCGTCCGTTACACTAGATGCTGCAGGAGGTGAAGAAATGACTCGAAATCTTGGCATGTCGGTCCTATAGGGTGACAGCAAAAATTTTAAAAGCTGACGAGTTGTTGCATAAAAATGAAGCTTTCAAAAAAATATCGGAGATTATTTCCCGTGCATTTGCTTTTGTTGGGCGGCCTTGTCACCATGACGAGGCTACATGCTGGACATGAATTGGTATCTATGAAAGGATTCATTCTGGTTATTGGGATACTACTGCTTATTTTTACGGAAGTAGTGACTTATCGATGGCTGACAAGGCAGTCCACAGCTGACTAAGTACCTATGTAGTAGTGAGGCTAAACGGACTTATATGCACTTGGTAAGAGACATTGATATTGTCATACACTAGCTTGGCTTGACAGGACCTTTATCAAAGTCAGACAATAACATTGCGCTATCAAAAACACAGTCTGGTTGGTAGTCCAGACGCGGCTTAGGCTGTCAGTATCCTTCCTCCTTGGATGTCCAGATTGCGTGAAAATCTTAAAGGAGGTGTTAGTTTGACAATTCAAGGCAAGCTAACAGTTTATTTTGAACGACCTTTTTATCGCGGATTGTTCGAACAAACAATGGGAGACACGTATCGTGTTGCTAAAGTCACATTTGGGACACAAGCCCCGACAGCAAGTGAGTTGTTACATTTAATTCAACAACGATGGGAAGATCTACATTGGGTAGCCGCACAGGATGTTATTCTCCCCAAGTTACAGATGACAATAAGTCCAAAAAGGCGTAGTCGTCAGGCTCGAAAAGAAGTCCGTAACGCTAAAAGGACCCAAGCAACAACTTTTTTGAAGCTAGCACACAAGCGAAATTTGCAGGTGAAAAAGCAACGACGCAAGCAACTGAAAGACCAGCACGCTTGTGAGGTTCGCTTGAAGAAGCAGGCGAAACGTTTAGAAAAACATCAGGGACATTGATGGGCAATTCAGCATCAATAAATTAGATGAAAAATCTACGCGGATGAATACGTTGCGTAGATTTTTTTGTAAAATGGCCATAGAAAGTTGCTATATGAGGAGGCGGACTTATTGACCAGAAAAATCGTCAATCATCTAACGGTAGCAAATCGCCACCAATTTCGTAGTTGGTTAACAGCTCACTATCAAGACGCCTCGGAATGTTGGGTAGACGTTAAGCGTGGTGTACCGAAACAGGATGACACGTTTTGGTATGTTGACGCCGTGGAAGAAGCCATGTGTTTTGGCTGGATCGACAGTACCTACAAAAAGTTGGCACCTGATCAACCAGCATCGCAGCGCTTTGTACCAAGAAAAGTGGGGAGCGCGTGGTCGGAATTGAATAAAGAACGATGTCGCCGCATGATTCACTTAGGGAAGATGACGGCAGCTGGGTATGCTGTTTTGCCTGATATGAACCCGCGTCATTTCAAGTTTGATCCCAGAATTATTCGAGCACTTAAACGTCGTCCGGGTGCGTGGCAGTATTTTCAGTCGTGTCCGCCTTTGTATCAACGAGTCCGTTGTGACACGATTCAAATCAAAAGTCACCAACCTAAATTATTTCGTCAACGGCTGACAAAGTTTGCTAACGCCTGTCAAGCACAGCAAATGATCGGGCAATGGTGTGACGGCGGACGGTTACCTGTTAAATGAATACGGTTAACGCATTTAAGCTTCATCACAGTGATTTTTTAAATTGGTATACTTTTTATAGGTGTTGTCAGACTACCTAACAACAAACGTTGACGCACGTTTTTACCCGATTATACTGATAAAGTAAATATTGGTATATGAAAGGAAGTTCACAATGCGTATCGAGGAAGATTGTATTGGTAAGTTGGCAATTGATGAGGATGTCTTATATGGAATTCACACGACCCGTGCGCTAACGAATTTCCCGATCAGTACAGAGCGGACTGATCCGCTACTTTTCAAAAGTCTGATCATCATTAAAAAAGCAGCTGCACAAGTGAATGCAGCTGCAGGTACGTTAGATGTTCGAAAGTCGCGGGCGATTGTTGCTGCGTGCAACAGCTTGCTGATGGGGGAACATCAAGATGCGTTGGTCGCGCCTGCGATTCAAGGCAGCGCTGGGACTTCCGTGAATATGAACGTCAATGAAGTCGTCGCCAATTTGGCCAGCGCTGAGCTCAAAACGATTCGCGTTCATCCAAATGATGATGTTAATCAGAGCCAGTCGACCAATGATACTTATCCAACAGCCGGAAAGATGGCAGCATTACAGGCATTGCCACCGCTGAAACAAGCATTAACGTTTTTGATCAAAACCTTGGACGCTAAAGCACATGAGTTTGCGGATGTTGTTAAAGTGGGCCGCACGCAACTGCAAGACGCTGTTCCTACAACATATGGACACAGTTTTCACGCGTATGCCAGCTTGTTCCGTCGAGACTTAGCCCGATTGACACGGGCTGCGGCCGATTTACAGGCGGTTAACTTAGGCGGTACGGCGATTGGAACTGGGTTGAATGCGTCGCCTTATTACCGTAGTCATATTATTCGTCAGGTTAATCAATTGATTGATCTGCAATTGAAGCCAGCTGAGGATTTTATTGATGCAACGCAGAACTGCGACGTTTTGGTGGCCTTCTCTGGTGCTATGAAGGGACTTGCCACTGACTTGTCAAAAGTAGCCAATGATCTTCGCTTGTTAAGCAGTGGTCCACAGGCGGGACTTAATGAGTTACATTTACCAGCAAAACAGGCTGGTTCATCGATTATGCCAGGAAAGGTCAATCCTGTCATTCCAGAAGTCGTTAATCAAATTGCCTTTCAGGTGATTGGCCAAGATGTCACGATCAGTATGGCAGCCGAAGCCGGACAGCTTGAACTGAATGCTTTTGAGCCGATTATTTTCCGTGATTTGTTGCAAGGGGAGCGGTACTTGGCTCGCGGCATTGCAACCTTAACGTCAAACTGTGTGGCTGGGCTGACGGTTAATCGTGAGCAGTGTGAAACCGCGGTTCACCATTCGGCTATCAGTGCCACAGTTTTAAGCCCGTATCTTGGTTATGAGGCGACGGCTAGATTGATTCAGCACAGCATGAAGCAGCACGTTGCTATTCCTGACTTGTTGCGCTCGGAACATAAGCTGTCGGCTGCGATGATCGCGCGATTGTTTTCGCCGATGGTCATGACGAATCAAGAAACAGTGCCAGACTTATCAATTGCTGAAAAGTAGGGATTTGTTAAGCCTAGTTCCACGTGAAACGTCCGCGTATTCGAGTGAGTTTCACGTGGAACACAAAAAAGGAGGCCGCATGCATCGCAAAATCGAGATGCATGCGGCCTCCTTTTTAGTGGCTTCTTCCAACAAGGCTTCAGGGTTCAGATAACAGATGATGCATAAACTGCAAGACACCTTGTTCCTGATTGCTCTTAGTGGTTGTGTCGGCGACTGCCAGTACTGCTGGCGTTGCATTTGCCATCGCCACACCAAGACCAACTTCCCGTAGCATTTCTAAATCGTTGCCGCCATCGCCAAAAGCGCACATGTCAGCAAGTTGAATGTTTAAATGCCGACCAAGTGTTGCCAATCCGGCAGCTTTGTTCATCCCGGGTTGAATGATATCGATGTCGCCGTGGCCGCTGCTTGTCGGTTCTCCCAAGCCAACCAACAGTTGGCGCATTTCGGCAACAATAGCCGCGGTTTTTTCTGGAGGACAACTAATGGCAAATTTTAAAATGCGATCATCGAGATTGTCGAAAGTATCAACTAAACGTAATTGCTTGTAGTATTGTCGTGCCGTTGCGATATGGGTAGCATCAGTACTTTTCAGGGCATAGGCGCTTGATTGACCACAGACAAGAATTTTGAGATCAGGTATGCTAGTTAGTTTAGTCAGAATTGGTTGAATGGTACCGTTTTCAAAAGAACTTAAAGCATACACTTTGTTAGCATCGCGAATGTAGGCGCCGTTTTCAGCAACATAAATCGTATCAGGGAAAGCTTCAAAAAAGGAAGTCAGCTGAAAGTATTGATTTCCACTGGCCACCACCCACTGAATGCCTTGCGCTTGCATTTTTTCATGTAACGTCGCAAAAAAGTCGCGATCATAGGTCATGTCGTCTCTCAAAAAGGTGCCATCCATGTCTGTTGCTATTAATTTGAACATTGTTCTCTCCGTTAATGGTCAGTTAAGACTGCTTTGATTGTTGGCTTTCATCAGCCTGTTGCTGCCAGGTTAAGAACTCATCTTTTTGTTGTTGCCACTGGGCATGATCTTTATCAGTAATTCGCCGAATCATGCGAGCAGGATTGCCAGCAACGATGACATGATCAGGAACGTCTTTTGTGACCACCGATCCAGAACCGATAACAACATCGCTGCCGATGGTCACACCTGGATTAATAATGACGCCGCCGCCAATCCAGACATCATCGCCAATTTTGATAGGCTTACCATATTCTAAATCTTCACCGCGGATAGCGGCATCAATTGGGTGGCCGGCTGTAAATAAACTCACTTTAGGCGCTAAATAAACCCGGTTGCCAATGGTAATTGGCGCGGTATCCAAGAAAACACAATCTGTGTTGGCATAAAAATGATCACCGATTGACGTGTGAGCACCGTAGTCAACGTAGAAAGGAGGCTCAATGTAGTTATTGTCTCCAAATGCATGAAATAATTGTTTTAAAACCGCAGCTCGTTCTGCTTTTTTATCAGGGGCTAAATGATTAAACTGCCAGACGAGATCACTGCCTCGCTGACTCTCAACGCTGATCTCTGGATCGTTTGCTTTATACAGTTTGCCACCAAGCATTCTTTGCTTCATTGATTCCATATTGGTTAGAGCCTCCATACTTAAGATAAGCTCATTGTACCGAATCTTGGCTGTCATGACCAAACTAGAGTCGTTATGGGACGATTTTTAATTGGGATTGTGCGTGCATCATCATAACGCGCTCACAAAAAAGCCGATGCAACAGGCGCTTGCATCGGGGCTTGGTTAACCAGTAACTGAAACACGGGTTGGTTGATGTTCGATAATCGGCATCCATTGACTCACAATGGTTTCGGGGCTAAAGTGACTGGCACGTTCGAGACTTTGATGGGCATAATGATGCCGTAATGCTGGCTGTGACATCATCTTTTTGAGATTATCAACGAAATCAGGGACGTCTTGTGCCTTTGTGAGTAAACCGTAGTCATTGTTGCCAAGATATTCGCGTGAGCCAGTATTTTCCATTGCTACGATAGGTAAGCCAGAAGCCATGGCTTCACCGATAACTAACGGCATACCTTCCCAACGAGAGGTCGATACGAAGATTGAAGCATTACGATAATGATCGCGTAAGGCTTGGTCTTTCAGTGGGCCTTGGTAGATTAACTTGTCGGCCACATGGAAATAGTCAATCAAATCGTAGAAATTTTTCATATCTTCATCAGTGCCTGAGCCGGCAATCGCAATTTGCCAGTCATCTGGTAAAGATGCGGCGGCTTCGAGTAAGAAGTCGATACCTTTGTGGGCAATCGCAATGCGCCCAGTGAAGGCGATCCGGTGTGCGTCAAGATTTGCCTCACCAGTTGGGACGAGGGTGAGGGGATTGTAAATTTTAACCGTGTTCGGATTGAAACGCTTGTAAGAATTTAGGTCACTTTCAGTGAGGGTGACCAAGGTATCAACAGCTTGCAAGCCGCCTTCAAACTCAGCTTGCATTTGAACGTAGTAATCTTCCATGTACGTTGCGTAGTTATTGTGCATCCAGCCAATCAGATTGACCTCTGGTAATGCCTGCTTGATGAGCGGTGCGAAGCTGGTCGTCAAACCAGCAGGCAAAATCACAGCCTGAAAATGCTGGTCACGAATCGTCATAATCAAGTCATTGATTTGATCACGATAATGTGTATATGGGTCGCTCCCAAAGAAGTTAAGCAACTTGGGATCTGTCGGACGCGGGGCAATAAGCAGCGGGGCGTCCAATTCAAAATATGCAGGGGCATCTGCTAAACTATAGAAACTGACATCATAGTGTTTAACGAGATCATTTCCTAAAACAGTTGATGCGCGTTTAACACCGTCCATGACGATGTTTTCAAGTACGATCATAACTTTCATAAGTGTTCGCCGCTAAAGTCAGCGGCTCCCCCCTTTCTTCTGAGTACGTCACGATCTAACTGCAGAGTCCAGTCGAAAAGGCACGGCTGCTAAAAGAATAGCAGTAGGGGCCAAACAATTTCTAAGGTCTACTCAGAAACTGTTTGTATTATCATACTCGCTTTTTATTAGTAAGTGCAAGGATTTTCTGTTAAATGTTGGTATAGCAAGGTTCTCACGGGGTAGACGAGCCGGAAAAGAATGAATTGTGACATTTCCATGAATAATAGGTGTTATGTTTCATGTGAAACCTTCAGGCGGTGCTTATGACAATGAATAGGGATGAATAATTTAACGAGAATTTCTAGGAAAGTGAGGAAAACTTTTTTGGAAATAGTACCGGCATTAGTGGTATGTAAAAACCGAGTATTTTTGTTAAACACTCAAAAAACACAGCAGAGATGCTGCTGTGTTTCATGTGGAACGATTATTGCGTAAAGTTAATTTTGTTTCACGTGGAATTTGCGTCGTGCGCATTGGGCAAGCTGCGTGCTCAAGGATTTTAGGGATGTTGTGAGCGGATCAGGATGAATTGCGACATGTCCAAAAGTCCAAGCTTCGTAAGCATGCGTGAGCGTGGTGAAGTGTCGTTGATCGCCTAATCGTGTATCAATGCGGTGTGCATAGACTGTCAATGGTTGACTTGACTGGCGTCGTGTCACGCGCCGTAATGACCAAAGTAACAAACGATAACGGCGGGGAAAGTTTCTCTGTGTCAAATTGAAACTAATGGTGAACGCCACCAGCGCTGG
The DNA here is from genome assembly GCF_053819265.1 of Lacticaseibacillus sp. 30. Lineage (NCBI taxonomy): Bacteria > Bacillati > Bacillota > Bacilli > Lactobacillales > Lactobacillaceae > Lacticaseibacillus > Lacticaseibacillus sp. 30. Next base: position 165,411 of record NZ_JBSOQX010000005.1, on the reverse strand, counting down.
TAGTTGCCAGATTAAGACAATGCATAAAGTCAAGACGACAGTCAAAACAATGATAGCTGTCCAATGAAAGCTGCCGAGAGACGATCGAGAAGACGGTTTCGGTTGAGTAGATGAGGCGCTCATAATGGAACGCGATTCTGACGAAGATACTGCTGAGCTGACTGCTGAACTGCTGGCTGATTGTGAGGCTGTATTGCTTGCCGCGGAAGGCATTACAGGATCATCAGGGGTGGCCGGATTGCTGAATCCTGGTGTTGGTTCGAAGGGAACCCAGCCTAAATTGTTGAAATAAATTTCCGGCCAAGAGTGTGCATTGCTATTGCGAATGATGTATTGTTTGTTCGCGCCACTTCCGCCTTCAAAAGTGCCAGTATTAAATCCTTTTGCCCATCGTGCTGGCAGGTTAATGCTGCGGCATAGGACAACCATAGCACTGGAAAAATTATCACAGTAACCAATAGGTGAATCGAACAGAAAGTAATCAACATAGTCACGATTTGCCGGTGTTTGCTGTGCATCTGTTTTTGAATAGGTGAAGCGCGGATCTGAGCGCAAGTAAGTTTGAATGGCGATGACTTTTTCATAAGGCGTTTTGGCATCAGCCGTGATTCTTTTTGCCAGTGTTCTAACTCGTTGCGGTAGTGAACTAGGAAGCCGTAAATAATTAGATGAAATTAACTGAGTTGAACTCGTAGCAGTTTCGAGTTGCGTATCGGTAAACTGTTTTTGCTGCACCTGAATATCGAGGCGTTCGAAGCGTTGATCATCGCTCGCAGTTATCCTTTGTGTGGCTGAGTTAAGCAAAAAATCGGTCGTGGGGTCTGGTTTACCGCCAGTAAAAGTTAATTGCCCATACGGTAATGGCAAAAAGGTTTTACCGCCGTTAAAAACTAGTTTCACTGACGTTGCTTGACCATAATCGACTCGAGCCGATGGATCACGCATAATAGCACCGTCTAAAGGAGCAGCTTGCGTCTGAAATGCAGATGGTCGCCAACCCGTTCCTGTATAAAAGGAGTCAACCTCGACGCGATAATAATGAGCTTCACGACTGGTGGCGGTGAATACTGGTGTGGGATCATCATATACCGGACCGCCTAAAACACGACTGTTTTCGGTGAATCCTGTGCGGCCTGAGCCGTTAGCGTAAGCTTCAAGGCTGGCATAGAAGCCTCGCTGATTGAGTCGTTCGCGCGCAGGAACAGAGATATTAGCTAACCAGTCATTCAACGGAGTGCTGGTGCTGAGCCACATGAGTCCAAGGGTTAAGCCAACAATACTAAGACTGCCAATTAAAAACGCTCGCCAGCGGGTGTGATAAAGGTGCAAAACAGCCAACAACCCGGTGACAACAGCGAGCTGGAAAAATTGTGTCGTCAGGTCGCTGCCATTGAAAACATGTACAGCAAGTAAATAACTGAGCACAATGGCCACTGCGCCAGGATAAAGTTGGAGAACAACGGTTATTAATAGTAGAAAGGCGACAAGAGCTACAATCAACGTCATGCTGAGGGTCGCAGGGACATCCACGCCACCAACTTGCAAAAACCGCCTAGTCGCGGTATTGAAGGTTTGGACATAAGTGTTAAACCAGGTAATACCAAAATGCTGTTTAAGCGGCAGTATTGCCCAAAGGCCAACGATCATGCTCAAGAAAGCAGTGGTTAGCCAAATTGGCCAAGCCCGTGGCCATAATGCGGCAAGATAACTAATTAAGCTGATGATGACAACATAGCCTGCGAGTTCACGAGGATGTGCTATCGGATTAATCACCGAGAAAGGCTGTACAAAAAGCGCCAATAACCACCATGTCAGCAAAATGGTAAGGAGACGTTGTAGCCATTTAGGCATGGTCATCACCTCCAGACAAGTCGACTAGTGTTGTAGCAGCCGGAGCCAGTGCATGTGTGAAAGGCACTGCGGCCTGTGTATCAGCAGTTAAAATAAGATAGGCGCGATGCTGATGCTGTGGGGTGGTCAAAACAGCTAAAGAATCAGGCGTGGCGGTACCGTCAGGCTCAAAGTTGGCTAGCGATGTGTTTTGCCGTCCTTGTATGACGGAGGTTAACCGACTGTCTAGCAGATAGCCGTTCCCGCTGAAGATGCCTGTGTCCATGAGACTTGCGAATAAGCTCAAGGCAGGCTCGAGTGACAGCGTTGGTGTTATTAGCAACAGCAATGTCCAGCTGGCCTGACCTTCATGCTCATCGTCATGAACAATCAGCGTATCGGCATGTGCGCTGACTTTCCAAGCGATTTGTTGAATATTATCACCCGGGAAATAATCGCGGAAATTTTTAATGCGGTCACTGGGCAAGCCAGCGTCAGCAGCAGACATTTTTTGCGAAAAGTCATCTGCAATTCGTGCGGCAGCTTCTGGTCTGCGTGCGGGGCCAACAGTGATCGGTGTGGCTAAACGCAAGGGTAGTGTTTTACGAAACCAGCCGAATAAATCAGTCACGGTGGCGGTCATCGGTAACTGATCATAAATGCCGCGCTGTAAGGTTAAACTGATTTTGGCTGTCCGTTGTCCGATTGGCAAATGCCATGTATGTGTTTTGGCACTGTCAAGCAGAAAAAGATTAGGTAGCCATCTGCCATGAGTCAGCGTGAAAAGGCGCGTTACCGGTCTATCGGCGATCATGTCAGGATTATCTGCTGTGAAACGCAGTGTGTTTTTCAATGGCCACAATAGCGGTATCGCAAGTAGTAGTATCAGGATAGCAAAGTCACTGGCAAACCAGCTGGTAGATGAGTTAAATGCCACGCCAAAAACGATCAGCAGGCTGAGCACAAGCAAAATGCCAGCATTGATAAAAAAGTTGCGCCAGTTCATGTGCTCACCCCCGAATCGGAACGGCGGTGTTTTGCAGAATATCTGCTAAGATCGTTGCCGTCGAAAGTGTCGGATCCTTGGCAATGAGCCGATGACGAAAAACAGGATCGAGTAGCGTTTGAATATCGCTTGGATCAACGTAAGTACGTCCGTTAAGCGTAGCGAAGGCTTTGGCGGCAGTGACCAAGGCAATGCCACCACGCGGGCTGATACCTAGCCGAACACGGTTGTCGTGTCGGGTTGCCTGTACTAGCGCGAGAACGTAACTGGCGATTGCATCGCTGACCGTCACGTTAGCCACGAGTTTTTTGGTTTCAGCTAGTAACGATGCGTCTAGTCTAGGTGTTAATTGAGCAATCATCGTTTTACGATCAGGCGTTAGCAGCAAACTTTTTTCCGCGTCAGCATCTGGGTAGCCAAGTGAGAGGCGAAGCATGAACCGGTCCAACTGTGCTTCAGGAAGCGGGTAAGTCCCTGCATAATCAGTCGGGTTCTCAGTTGCCATGACAAAAAAGTCAGGGGCTAGCTGATAGGTATGACCATCCGTTGTAACCCGTCCTTCACCCATGGCTTCTAACAAGGCGGCCTGTGTTCGTGGCGTGGCGCGATTGATTTCATCTGCTAATAAAATACTGGTAAAAATAGGTCCTTTTTGAAATTCGAATTGATTAGTGGCCCGATTAAAGATTGATGTGCCAAGAACATCACTTGGCAGCATATCAGGTGTGAATTGAATGCGGGAAAATGGCACCGCTAAGGTTTTGGCCATCGCTTGAACGAGGGTGGTTTTCCCAACACCGGGAATATCCTCGAACAACACATGACCACCTGCAAGTAAGGCGGTGAAAGTCAATGTGATCGGCATTGATTTGCCCACCACAATCGTCGCTACTTGATCCCGTGCTGCATCAAAAATGGCTTGTGCTTCATTGACTTCCATCATGACACCTCCATGCCGTCATTATTCACGAAAAAAAGCTAAACAGCAAGCATGCGAACTGACGGCTGGCCTGGCGAAAAATGTGAAACGCTGTTTATAGTTTATAAAGGCATTTATTCAGAGCGTCATTTCAATTTTAGTGCTAAGGCAGAACAAGAAAATAGGCGACGCCAAACGTCCCAGTTCGTGGCACGATGTTGGATTAAGTAACGGCTAGTGAGAACTGATGGACACTCAGCTTGGATAATAGGAGAAGGCCTGATTAGAAGAAAAATGATACATACCGCCAAACCCTCAAAATAGCCACCCTTTCCACCCTGGAGTATACTTACCCTAGCATCTGTTATTAGGAAAGAGGGGCAACCTATGAAGAAACGGCTTGGATACAATTTGAATGTTATTGGCCATTATCTATTGATCGGTTGGCTCATTTTCTTTGGTGTCACCATTTTTGTTGGTCTGGTGACATATCTGGTCATGGGCGCGAACCCCAATTTTGTTCGTGGTATTTTTACTGGCCTCTCTGGCAAGTTTGCTAATACTCACGACAGTCTCAGTGCATTTTGGGCCATTTTAGTGAATAACGAACGCGTTGCCTTTGGCCTCATGATCATTGGTATGATTCCGATTCCTTTTCTATACTGGATTTCGTATTATCTCACCTGTGCTTCTGTCGGCTTGGTGCTAGGCATTTATGCCGCTAAGCTGGGTATCGGTGGAGCTTTGGCAGCGTTTGTCTTAGGCATTTTGCCACATGGTATTCTGGAGATGAGTGCTTTGATTATCGGCGTCGCGCTCGCTGCTCAAGTCAACAAGGCCCTTCGCCAGTCAATCAAGCGTTTTTTTGCCGATCCATATTATCGAAAGTCGTCGTTAGATGTGAAGGCTATTGCACTACAGTATGTTTGCATCATCATTCCGATGATTGCCGTTGCTGCCTTAATCGAAGGCTTTGTGACGCCAGCGTTGCTGCGACTGCTTGTACATTGACCTAATTAGAAATAGGGCGCAAAAATAAACCCCGCATGCTGATTTTGCAAGCGGGGTTTTCATATGGCGTGGTGAGCTGGAGGTGACAATTGTTTCGCATGAAACAATTAAGCCCACTCCGAACGCAACAGCGAATAAGTATTCACATCTAAGAAGGTGCCGTCAGCTCGTTGATCGTCTTGACGCAAAGTGCCATCGAGATGAAAGCCGGCTTTTTCGGCAACGGCATTGCTCGCGCGATTTGCCACAGCGGCATTGATGGTTAGCTTATTTAGGTCGTAATCGTGGAAGGCAATATCGGCCAATGCTTCAATGGATTTGTGCATAATGCCCTTGCCGCGTTCGGGAATGGTTAGCCAGTAACCAATGTCGGCTTTATGGCGAACCAAGGTGTCGATCGTGTTCAAACTGATCATGCCAACTGGAGCATCGGCTTGATAAATGGTCAGATGCAAGGCAGTCCTTGCACCAAAAAGCTTGAGTGTTGTATTTAAAAAGTTGATTTCGTCGTCGGCAGTCAGTGTCGTTGCGACCCAAGGCAAGTAGGCAGCCAACGAATCGCGGCTAGTCTCAATTTGTTCGAATAAAAGGGGACCGTCGATTTCCGGTCGCGGTAGGGAAAGTTTCAAATCATAGTCGATTAGGTAGCTAAACATAAGGTCACCACATTTTTCTTTAAGTTTCTCTTAGTATAAAGCAATCTTGCTTTTCTTGCGCGTAGACAACCTTTAGAAAAATCGGTACACTTGTAAGCTGTGAATGGGAGCAGGGTTTACAGGTCTCAAAACACATGAATTGAAGTAGCATGCGTCATTAGCAATTTTTGAAAGAAACAGGAACTAAATGAGAAAGATGGTGTTTTCATGAGACGAGTTTGGAAGTGGTGCGTTGCTGGGGTCATGGCGTTGATGCTGGCGGTCGTGCTAGGCTCACCGGTGTCAACGCAGGCGGCCGAGAAAACTTATGTGATCGGCACAGATGTCACGTATGCCCCGTTTGAGTTTGCGGATAAAAATAATCAGTATGTCGGGATCGATATTGACCTGATGCAGGCAATTGCAAAGGCCGAGGGTTTCAAGGTTGATATCAAACCTTTGGGGTTCAATGCAGCTGTGCAGGCCTTGGAAGCTAATCAGATTGATGGTGTCATTGCTGGTATGCAGATTACTCCTGAGCGGCAGCAAAAGTTTGCCATGAGTGAGCCTTATTACAAAACGGCGGTTGCCATGGCCGTGGGGCAAAATAGCGAAGTCAAAAGTTTGAAGGATTTACGCGGCAAACGTGTGGCCTTGAAAACTGGGACGGCAGCCGCAGACTATGCTTTAAGTTTGAAGGCAAAGTATGGTTTTACCACGGTGACCTTCGATGATTCCAACAATATGTATCAGGATGTCATCACTGGCAATTCGGTCGCTTGTTTTGATGATAAACCGGTTCTGCAATATGCCATCGCCACAGGGTTGAAGCTCAAGCTGGCTGGTCCAGAAAGTAAGGCCAGTTATTACGGTTTTGCAACACAAAAGGATCGTAGCGATCATCTTGATCAACGATTCAATGCCGGACTCAAAAAAGTCAAAGCTGACGGTACATATGCCAAAATCGTTGCCAAGTATTTAGGCAATGGCACACAAGCCGCCCAAAAACAAACCAGTGCCAAGACTCAAGATAGTGATCGCAGTTTTCTCGGATTATTGCGTGAGAACTGGGGAACCTTGATGGGTGGCTTGAAAGAAACCATGATTGTGACGATTGTCGCGATCTTCTTCGCAACCGTTGTCGGGATTCTTGTGGGCTTGCTTGGCGTTTTGCCAAATCAGTTTGCTCGCGGTGTAGCCACGACATTTATCTACATTTTCCGCGGATTGCCGCTGCTGGTATTGGCCTTATTCATTTACACAGGCATGCCAAGTCTAATCGGTTCAAAAATTCCGGCATTCGTGGCTGGGATCATCACCTTGACCTTAAACGAAGGTGCGTACACCGCGGCCTTCGTCAAAGGAGGGATTCAGGCGGTTGATGACGGTCAAATGGAAGCCGCACGCAGTCTAGGATTGCCTTTTGGAAAAGCGATGCGGCGCGTGATTTTGCCACAAGGGATCAAAATTATGATTCCGAGCTTCATCAACCAATTCATTATTACCCTTAAAGATACGTCCATTCTCTCAATCATTGGTATTCTTGAATTGACCCAAACTGGGAAAATTATCATTGCGCGCAACATGGAAGGCTTTAAGATTTGGACCATGGTTGCTTTGATTTACTTGATCATTATTACGCTATTAACTTGGCTCAGTAATTGGGTTCAACGGCGTATGGAGGCCTAGACCGTTGGCGTAAAATAATGTGACAAATGTCAATTAATCTAACATCAGGACTGGACAGCGACTGTTGCTTTCCGCTAGCATAAAAAGTAGTTTTTTTAATTAAGGTCGCTTAAGTCAGCCTGATCGTGGGCAGAAAGCGCATTTGTTGCAAGCTAAACGAGTTTGCAATCGGATATCATAGAAAGCGTGGTGTTAGGGTTGAAACGAAAATGGCTGCTAGGGCTGCTAATCGCCCTGCCTTTAATGCTGGGAGCTTTATTACCCGGCAAGTCAGTGGCAGCGGCACAAAAAACATATACAATCGGGACGGATGTGACCTTTGCACCGTTTGAGTTTGCGAACCAGGATAACAAGTACGTCGGTATTGACCTTGATCTCATTAAGGCAATTGCCAAAACGGAAGGTTTTAAAGTTGAAATCAAGCCGCTGGGATTCAATGCGGCGGTTCAGGCACTTGAAGCTAAGCAAATCGATGGTGTCATTGCTGGCATGTCGATTACACCTGAGCGGCAACAAAAGTTTTTGATGAGTGATCCTTACTACAAATCAGGCGTGGTCATGGCGGTGGCAAAAAAAGGGACTATCAAGTCGCTAAAAGATTTGCGCGGTAAGCGAGTTGCGGTTAAGACCGGGACTGATTCTGCGGATTATGCCAACAGTATTAAAGACAAATACGGTTTTTCAACGGTGACATTTGATGATTCGAACAATATGTATCAGGACGTCATCACAGGTAATTCAGCTGCTTGTTTTGAAGATCAACCGGTGATGCAGTACGGGATCAACAATGGCATGGCCTTGAAAATTATCGGTAAGCCAGCCCGTGAAGGTTCATACGGCTTCGCAGCTTCGAAGAATAATCGGGCGCTCATCACGAAGTTTAACGCTGGCTTGAAGAAACTTCGGGCAAACGGCCAATACGATAAGATCATTGAACGTTATCTTGGCAACGGCAGTGCAAAGTCCCAAAAAACTGCCGCTGGCAATGCGCAAACAACTGATCGTTCTTTCTTCGGTTTGTTGAAGGCTAACTGGGGCACCTTAATGAGCGGCCTGGAAGAGACAATGGTTCTCACGGTTGTCGCCATTTTCTTCGCTACCTTGGTTGGGATTCTTGTTGGATTGTTAGGCGTCTTGCCAAATAAATTTGCACAAGGGGTCGCGACGACCTTCATTTACATTTTCCGCGGTCTTCCACTGATGGTTTTGGCTCTGTTTATCTATACCGGGGTGCCAAGCCTGATTGGATCAAAAGTACCAGCATTCATTGCTGGGATTGTGACTTTGACCTTAAACGAAGGCGCGTACACCGCAGCCTTCGTCAAGGGCGGTATTCAGGCGGTTGATCCGGGCCAGATGGAAGCGGCGCGAAGTCTAGGCCTGCCATTTGGTAAAGCGATGCGGAAGGTTATTTTGCCGCAAGGAATCAAAATCATGATTCCAAGTTTCATCAACCAATTTATTATTACATTGAAGGATACCTCAATCCTGTCGATCATCGGCTTGCTGGAACTGACCCAAACCGGGAAGATCATCATTGCCCGCAACATGGAAGGGTTCAAGATCTGGACGATGGTCGCCTTGATTTACTTGATTATTATTACGTTATTGACCTGGCTGAGTAACTGGGTTCAGAAGAAGGTGAAGGCATGAGCGATTATCGCGTTGAAATGAAAAATGTGCACAAGAGTTACGGTGACAATGATGTGGTCAAGGGTGTCAATCTGAATGTGGCGAACAATGAAGTGGTCGTTATGATCGGGGCATCCGGTGCGGGGAAAAGTACCGTCTTGCGCATGATCAACGGTCTTGAAACCGTCACAAGCGGTGAGATCTTGATTGATGGTGAAGATATTGCCCATAAAGGCACCAACATCAACAAAGTTCGTGAAAAAATCGGGATGGTGTTCCAGCATTTTAATCTGTTCCCGAACATGTCAGTGATGGGTAATGTGACCTTGGCGCCAACCGAGCTGGGAATCGCCAGCAAGGAGGAAGCCATCAAGCAGGCAAAAGCCATGTTGGAAGTTGTTGGTTTGACGGACAAGGCAGATGCGATGCCAGCTCAGCTTTCTGGTGGGCAACAGCAACGTGTCGCGATTGCGCGGGCGTTGGCGATGCATCCTGATATCATGCTGTTTGATGAACCGACCAGTGCGTTGGATCCAGAAATGGTCGGCGATGTGCTAGGTGTTATGCGGCGGCTGGCCAAGCAAGGCATGACGATGGTCATCGTGACTCATGAAATGGGCTTCGCCAAAGAAGTGGCTGATCGGGTTGTCTTCTTTGACAATGGCACTATCCTTGAACAAGGCACGCCTGAAGACATTTTCGAGCATCCAAAGGAAGAACGGACCAAGAGCTTCCTGAACAAGGTGCTGAACGCTTAAATATTGATTTTTAGAAGATAGCAAAACGGCCAATCCATCAACTAGTGGGTTGGCCGTTTTGCTGTTTTAATTTCCTGGGAAATAGTTTTCGTTTCGAAAATACATAGCGAAGCGATTTATTCAGCTAAGCCATGATCGAGAATTTGATTCATCACTGCGGCCACACTGCCAGCGTAACCCATGCCGAACTTATCAAGATGAACCATCAGATAATACAGCCGGTAAAAGTCAAGGCGGAAGTGATAACCAGCATCAAGTGGGTAGACTTCTTGATAGCCAGTGTAAAAGTCTGGGGTGAATCCGCCAAAAACTGTCGTTACCCCGATATCGAGTTCGCGATCACCATATACTGCTGCAGGATCAATCAGAGCTGGCTGACCATCGGCAGTAAACATGTAGTTGCCACCCCATAAGTCACCGTGCAGCAGGGAAGCATCGCTGTGATGATGGGCCAGTGTTTTGCTGATGATGGTGCGCACCTGTTGGAAGGTCGCTTCATCGTCGGCTTGCCACAGCCCCTTTTTAAGCAGGTGTGCGGCGAGTTTGTCCAAGCGTTGGTGAATGAATAGATCTGCCCATGAATCGGTCCAGGTGTTGGTAAATGAGACGCTGGTGCCCGCATAAGGGTAGTCAAAGCCGAATCGACCATTTGGTTCATGATGTTGATGCAAATGCGCGACTAATCGCCCTAAATCGCGTTGCGATCCATTGCCGCTGGTAAGGAAACTGAGTAGCAGAAAACCATCGCCTTCAATTTGACCATTAGCAATGACACGCGGTGCTAAGATTTGTGCCTCGTCAAATGCTTTTAAGCCAGCTATTTCGCCAGCATAAAAGTCAGCAGGATAACCCGGTTGAACCAGCAAAAAGTAAGGCTTTGTCGCCGTATCGATCCGGTATGCCTGATTGACGTCACCGCCACCAACCGGGGTGACTTGCGTGATGGCGGTCAGCGGTAATTGTTTGATCCAAGATGAAGTCAGCATATTATTCCTCCTCATTAACGTGATCTCCAGCCTAGTTACCCGCGCTGGAGATCGCTCGCCCCCACCTTAGAACAGCCAGGTGCGTGATTGCAACGGGTCAGTCGTTTAACAGGTGATAAATAAATCGTTGCGGATCATCTAAAAAGTGACGTAGAAAAGCGACATGTTCGATTTGATCATATTGAGTGGGTGCTAGTGTGTCACCCAACGCCAGTAGTTGCGCATTCGGATAGGCCATGAGAATCGGCGAATGTGTACTAATGATAAACTGCGAGCCATTTTCTACCGCATCATGTAGTAAGGCTAATAGACTGAGCTGATTTTCCGGCGTGAGCGGTGATTCTGGTTCATCTAGCAGGTAAAGTGCATTTGGACGCAGTCGAGCACGAAATAAAGCAAGGAACGCCTGACCATGGGAAAGCTTGTCGAGATCAACTTGATAAAGATGGTGAATGGCACTGAGTGTATTGAGATAAGGCAAGCGTTCCAAACTATCGGGTGCCAGTTGCTCAAGCTGTGTCTGCGCGTATTTGATCCGGCCACGGGTTGCGCGAATGAATGAGATAAAATCATCTGCCCGAAAGAAAAAGCCTGCCTTCGTCCGATATTGCCAAGTCAACTTGAGGCAACGGGCTAAGGCACGGCTATTTTGATATTCCGGGTCCTCATCAAGGGAAGCCCCGCTCATGAGGATTGCATTGTAATTAGCAGCAATAGCATTCAGCAAAGTAGACTTGCCACTACCATTGTCGCCTGTCAAAACCGTGACGGGTTGCGACAATGTCAGGTCACGAAAGGAAGCTTGCCAAGGCAAGTTGAATGGATACGCGGTTTTTGATTTTGGTGGGGTGTACTGGATACGATTAAGCAGCATGATTGTCTCCTTCTTGCGGCACTGATGGTAATGGCTGATACCAAGTCATAATCTGCTTGGCCAAATCAACGGCCATATAGCGGGAGTTGACTGTCTGATCGCTGTTGCCTTTGCGAATATGCACCTCTAAATGGGCAACGCCACGCGCCTTCATCCAGATGGATTGTTTGATCGTCATGGCCTGAATGTCTTTTTTACGGACAAAATAACGTTGCCTTGTCCACATTTCACCGACTTGAATGATAAGTTGCTTAGGTGGCGCAATAGCAATGGCGGCTGTGGTTGCCGCATATTGACCTTGCAACGCCATGACGACTAACCAAATCAAGCCAGCCAGTACCAGCCACAGCCACCAACTGACGTGCAACCAAAACACACTTGCGAGCACAACCGGCAACACCAATAGTGTCAGATGACCTAGGACCATGTTGCGCATGTAGTACCAGCGGTTGCTAACTGGAATTGGCTGTAGTTTCGGTGATGTTTCCGGCAACCAGCTGACGAATGCCCGCATGCTGCTGAGTGCTTGCCGTTCTGGGATAACCGGCATCAGGACCAGATCATTATTTTGCTGGTCATCAGCGGCGCTTGAGGCTAATAACGCCTGAACGGTGCTAAGATGCAGCCATTGCCGCAAAATGCTCTGCTTAAAGCGAACCGCCTGCAAGCGTGACAGTCGGGCACTGACCGTATTGGTTTGAAAAAAGCCGCGGCTGGTTCGTAGTTCGTCACCGGTTCGGTCCAAAGTGAAGTGGTAGTATTTTTGAATAATATTCAAATAGGAGATCAGGAAACCTAGAATGAGAATAATAAGTGTCAGACCGATAATAAGGTAAACCGCTAAGCCAGTGATGGCATGCTCAGCATTCTTGTACCAGCTATCTGGCAGGTATTCTTGAGCTTTTTGTGTTAACCAAAGAATCCCGGAAGTGATGGGGATGAAGCCTAGTGAAGTGAGCGCGTATTGATTAAGATCATGGCCGTTGATTTTATAGGCCGCATCTGCCACAGGCGCGGCTGGTGCGGCGGTGGTGCTTGTTTGATCGGGTGCAGCAGGGATAGCCTGATTATCAGTCGCATCAGGTGTCACTGGCTGAACGTTTCCTTGACGGTAGCGGTTGATGGCATCAGCTACGGCTACTGGCACGGCCGAGAGCATTCCTTCGGCTTTTTTAGATTCTTTGCCAGCTGTTTCGATGGCAACCTGTTCGAGACCTAGTGGCTTTAGAAAAAACCATTGTTGCCGTTGTACCGTCTGAATACGGTCATAAGGGATGTGATTGACTTTACGAATCAACACACCACTGTTGATGGTCAGACCGTTCGGGGCAACAAGATAGGTAAATCGCAAATAATGCAGGATTGACCAGATGAGGGTGAGTACCAAAACGCCAACAATTAGGCCGCCCCACAATAGAAATTGATTGAAGCTCATGTCTGCGCGCAGTATTGAAAGCCCTCCGCCAACAAATAACGGCCACCACGAAATAAAGCCTCTGATCCAAATAATTAGTAGCGCGACAGGCGCGAGTCGTTGCGGTTGGTCAGTCTTCATCGCGCGCCTCCTGAGCCAATTGGAGGATTTGATTGCGCAATTGGTCGGCCACTGGTCGCGTCACACCATCAATCACGTGGGCGGTGCTGGCGGTTTCGATGTTGACTTGTTGCAGTGTCTGCCACTGAAGTAAAGGACCGGCTTCTAACGTGACATTTTGAATCCGCGAAATCGGAATGGCTTCATTTTTTTGGAAGAAAAAGCCTTTTTGCAAGAAAACCGCGGTTGGCGTGATGTTGTAGCGCCAAAAACGATAGCGATACGGCACAAGTGCTAATCGGAACAGCAGTTGAATAATCGCAATGCCAATAAGACCCAACCCAAGCCAAAAGGACCAATGCCAGAAAAACCAAGCGGCAATGAGTCCCAAACCGATGATCATGAGCACTAGCGCCCACAACGCCGCACTTGCCCGCCAAATTCGTTGAATGGTTGCTGGTAGCGCTTGTCCCGTTTGTTCCATTTCCTCGCCTCCGTTTTCGTCAGAATAGCAGAAAATAGACCTAAGTGAAACTGTTACAACAAGAATCAGGCAAGATTTTTCACTAAAGAAGGGATTCCGCAGGCACATAAAAAGCGCGTCATCTTCGCCGGGATAAGACACCGGTAAAAATGGCCGCGCTATTATGATAAAATAAACAAACCTAAACCATTGGTGCGTAAATCAACTCGATCAACTGCTTTTTCATCGCAATATTGACGCCGGTGATCGGCTGCTCAAGAATTTTTTGATATTCTTCAAGGACATCATAGGGCAGCGGGGTGAGCAGATTGAGGTCATCAATCACATCGCTGACCCGATCGGTTGTGCTAAGGTCAACGAAAATGTCAATTTTGTTCAAGCAGTCAGCCAATAAGTCGGTCATGCCGGCATCAGGCTTGCCGCTTTGATCAGTGATGACAACTTGCAGGTGATTGACTGGCTCATGATCGATTTGGATAAACTTTAAAGCCGAATAAATATTCATGGCACACCTCGTCCTAGCTGAATAAAATCACATCGGGTTAAATTCAGTTTAACCCAATTTTAGGCATTTGGTGAAATTTTTACAAGAGAGTTGTATCTTGATCGGTCGGGCGCCATAATATTGGTGACAAGGATTATTTTACTTTTGGGGGCAAAATATGGAGCTTAATGTATCTGCTGTGGCCGCCTCACGATTGGCGCCGATGTTACATGCCGATAAGGCGCTAATCCTTGATATTAATGACGGTATTGGTCCTTATTCACGGCCATCAAAAACATCAGGACAGGCGAAATTCAATTTATTGATTCTACCGCGTACCAATGTACCCGATGTGTATGATGCACACCTTGATTCGCCGGTGGGGCCGGTATTGATCAAAAGTTATACGAGTGGGTTTTTTAAAGCAGAAACAGAATTAACAGTCAGCGGTGATCACTTTGCTATTGTTCCCGGTGAACCGCAACTTGATCCCAATGTCCGGTTGAAGTTTGTATAACTCAACCGTCTTTTTCTGTTATGATAACCCCAAGGATTGTGATGACTTGTCACAGTTAGAGGGGGAATATCTATGGATCGTACTTCTTTAAAAGATCAGGCCAAGGCTGAGCTGAATCCCAACTTTAGCTATTATTTACGGATTAGTTTACCGGCATTATTATTGACAGCCTTTGTGGCGCTGGTGCCATTCCCGCTTAATGAAAATATGCATCGAGCTGGTATCCGTGTCGTAGCTCATGGCAGCCGACGGATGATGACAAATGGTTATTGGAACAACATCGCAATGTGGCAGACAGCAGTGACATTTATCGGTTTGCTGACAGCGCTGCTCATGATCGGTGTCAGCTTCGCTATGATTGATGGGTTGCGCGGTAGGTCGGATCACCGGTTTAGCTGGACGCAGATGTTCAAAATTTTTGAACGTGGCGAATATTTTCTCGGCAGCTTGCTGATCGGTTTGCTGCAAGTCGTTTGGGTCAGCCTGTGGATGTTGTTATTGGTTGTTCCCGGGATTGTCAAAGGATTGGCTTATTCACAAGCCCAGTTGATTTATCGTGATGCCATTGATGCTGGCCAGCCAATTGGCTATACCGAGGCTGTCACGCGCAGCCGTCAATTGATGTACGGCCATAAGTGGGAGTTCTTCGTTTTGCTCCTCAGTTTCCTAGGTTGGTGGTTGTTGGAAATGATTACGTTTGGCTTAGCGTCAATTTGGGTCATACCATATCGCACGATGACACTGGCTAATTTCTATCTAAAATTGACCGAAGAACAAGCCTGACATCATCTCATAGCTTCATGCTAAAAAAGAAGGCATACGCTTTCTTTTTTTAGACTTTAGTTCCCCTTGATCCGGTAAGTATTGGTATACTATTCGTGGTTGACGACAACGCACTTATATCCGAATAGGGATAGGTCAAGTTGTCTCTGTTCACGACAAACCGCGATAATGGAGGGAAAATGATGAAGAGACGTTGGTTGCTTGGGTTTGTGACAGTGTTGATGGCAGTCCTGCTGGTTGCTTGCGGTAGCGGCAGTTCAGCGCAAAAGAGTACGAAGGGGCCAGTGACGATTACATTCTGGCACCGCATGACAGGAAATTATAACAAGGCGCTTGAAGGTTATATCAAGACGTTCAACAGCAGTCAAAAGCAGTACAAAGTTGTTGCTACTTCGCAAGGGTCTTATGATAACCTACAAAAAAAGTATCTGGCTTCAGCGAAATCTCGCACGTTGCCAACCATTGGGCAGGTAACTGATACGATCATTCCTGAATACGTGCATGACGGGATGTTAGTTAACATTGACAGTCAGGTGAAGTCACAATTTTCCGCAAATGAGCTCAAAGCCATTTATCCGGGCATTGCGACAAACTTGAAGTATGAAGGTAAATATTACCAAATTCCATTTGCCACTGGGACACGATTGATGTTCTATAACAAGGATATTTTGGATAAGTACCATCTCAGTGTGCCCAAGACTTGGGAAGAACTGACTAAAATGAGTCAGCAGCTCAAAGACGACGGCATTACTGGGGTCGCATTCAACAAAAGTTATGATTTTGAATTTGAAACCTTGGCCTATGATGCTGGTAATCGCCTGATCACGCCGAAGTATCAGGCAAAAATTGACACACCGGCCAGCATCAAGGCTATGACCGCCATCACGACCATGTTAAAAGATAAGACGGCGGTCACTGCCGGCTTGGACAATTATTTTAACGTGCCATTTGTTCAAGGTAAAATTTTTGCCGGGTTTGGCTCTAGTGCGACTATTCAGCAAATTGCAGCAACAGCGCCGAAGTCCATGCACTGGGGAACCGCTGTGATGCCAAGCTTTGCTGGCAAGGCCAGTTCTGTACTGGGTAACAATGGGATTTCCGTTTTCAAAGGCGCTTCAGCTGATCAGATCAAAGGTGCGGTTACCTTCATGAAATTCCTGATGAGCACCAAGATTCAAACGCAATGGGCTAAGGCTAGCGGTTATGTGCCGGTTGTGAAGACCGCAACCCAGTCCAGCGCGTATCAAACCTACTTGAAAGAGAATCCGACCTATCAGGCAGCAGTGGATGCTTATGACGATGCGTTCTCCTCAACGCCATTTATTGGTTACAATACGTACCGCAATAACTTGCTTGATGCTGTGGACCAAACCGTTTCAAAAAATGCTGAGCCCAAAACAGTACTGACGAATTTGCAG
This sequence comes from Lacticaseibacillus sp. 30, assembly GCF_053819265.1. Lineage (NCBI taxonomy): Bacteria > Bacillati > Bacillota > Bacilli > Lactobacillales > Lactobacillaceae > Lacticaseibacillus > Lacticaseibacillus sp. 30. Next base: position 148,851 of record NZ_JBSOQX010000005.1, on the reverse strand, counting down.
AAGCAAGCTGATACGATTTTGAAAGATAATAAGTAAGACTCATTAGAAAGCAGGTCACCGCATGACGACATTCAAACGCATTTTAAAACGAACGCTGATGTACACGTTGCTGGTTTTAGGACTGGCTATTCTCATGACATTTGGCTACGTCGGCTATCGGGATGTCACAGGCGGTAAGGGCTACTTGGCCATGCGTTATTTGATTTTGACACTAGAATCGGTCGTTGGCGGCTTTTTCCTGTTTCTTATTGTGGTGAGCTTGGATACGTGGAGCGAACACCGCAAGCAGAAGCGTGAGCAGCAGTCAAAAAAGTAAAATCGTTGTAAAAGGGACTTGGTTAAAAGTTCTTTGCCGTGCCAAACTCCGCAATCTCCGGCCAGCTGGGGTGGCGACGCGGAGCTAGAGCGGAGACGGCGCTTCGAGCCCGCAAAGCCCGCGGTCTCGAAGTCGCCTAACAACATCAGCGACAAAGCCCAGTCGCTGTGTTGTTTGCACGGCTGAGCCCCATCTGGCCTACGATTGCTTCGCCTTGGCACTACGGTCTTTAAAATCGCAGTAAAATAATCCACGAGAAACTAAAAAGGAACAATTTTTCCCACAACAATCGGAAAATTGTTCCTTTTTATTCGTTTGACTGAGAATTATGTCTCAAGCTCTTGTTGCCCAAGAATCGAGCCATAGGTTTAGATTCGGTTCAAGTACCGTTTCAAGAACTCTTTTGTTTCAGGTTGCTGTGGATCGCCGAAGATCTGATCCGGTGTGCCTGCTTCGGCAATAACGCCATTGTTCATGAAGACGACCCGATCGGACACTTCGCGCGCGAAGGCCATTTCGTGGGTCACAATGATCATGGTTAAACCAGTATGTGCCAAAGCAGTCATCGTGTTTAAGACATCATCGACCATTTCCGGATCAAGTGCACTGGTTGGTTCGTCGAAGAGCAACACTTCTGGATCCATCGCCTCAGCCCGCGCGATGGCGACACGTTGTTCTTGACCGCCAGATAATTGGTCCGGTTTTGCAGCGATGAATGGATCCATCCCGACCTGCTTCAACAAGTCGAGGGCGTGCGCTTTAGCTGTGGCAGCATCGCGCTTTAAAACCGTTTGTTGCGGAACCATCACATTTTGCAACACCGTCATGTTGTTGAACAGATTGAAACTCTGGAAGACCATCCCAACTTTGGCGCGATAAGTGCTTAGTTTCTCTTCATCGCTTAAAATACTTTTTCCGTGGAAAAGGATATCCCCGCCAGTTGGGGTTTCCAAAAGGTTGATATTTCGCAAAAGTGTTGATTTCCCAGAGCCGCTACGGCCAATGATCGAAACGACTTCACCGGCATTCACGTCCAGATTGATGTTGGTCAAAACTTCGTGATTGCCAAAGGCCTTTTTTAAATTTTTGACTTGGATTAAAGGTTCGTTTGCCATGGATTAGCCCTCCTTTGCCGTACGAGTTTTCGGGGTTTCGACCTGCATCTGGTTGGTCATGACGTTGTAATCTTTTGGCCCGTCGAGATGTTTTTCAATTAATCGGAATAGGCGACTAATTGTGAAGGTCATGATGAGATAGATGGCGCTGACAATCAGATAGGTGTGGAAGAATTGGAAGCTTTGTCCGGCAATAGTCTCACCACTGAAGAACAATTCGGAGACAGAGATAACGGACAGAACGGACGTATCCTTGATGTTGACAATAAATTCGTTGGTCACAGCTGGCAGTGAGTTGCGCACGGCTTGAGGCAAAATGACCTTCATCATGGTTTGCAGATGGGTCATTCCCAGAGCGTTGGCAGCCTCGAATTGACCTTCGTCAACCGAGATAATCCCACCACGGATAATTTCGGAAATATAGGCCCCAGTGTTGATCGAAACAATCAATAAGGCAGCGGTGGTCCGGTCCATGTTCAAATGCCAAGCTTGTGCGGCACCATAATATAGGACCGCGGCCTGAACAATCATTGGCGTGCCACGGAAAACTTCGATGTACAACGACAGCAGCCAGTTGATCACGGCGCGTAAGCCGCGCTGACCGAGTTTTTTCGGCTTAGGAGTTGTCCGGATAATCCCGACTAACAACCCGATGATAAAGCCGACGATTGTCCCAACAAGGGAAATCAGTAAGGTCATGCCTGTCCCGCGTAACAGCATTGGACCATATTGCTTCATAATCGCGATGAACCAGTTGCCATTGCTCTCAGTTGATGGCTGGTTATCGACAGCTTCATTCATCAGCTGTGCTCGTTCTTTACTTGAAATTGTGGCAAGTAGTTCATTGATCTTTGCTTTATTCGGATCATTCTTGCGCAAGCCAATCGCCAGATTCGTGTCACTGGCATCGGTTTTAAAACCCTGACCTTTTGCAAAATGGATATACATCAAGTTAGGATTAGCACGTTCTGCCGTGATCCCTTCAGGCACTTCGGAAACGTAACCATCAATGGTTCCGGATTCCAAGGCCACACGCATAGCCGGAAAATCGTTCATAGCCGGTTCCTTGACGACACCCTTGATTTGATTGATCGCCTGATAATGATAGGTGCTGAGCTGCGCGGTGATTTTAGCACCCTTAAAATCCGCAATGCTCTTGGCTTTGGCATACTTGCTGTCTTTGCGAACAACCATCGTCAAGTTGGAGATGTAGTAGGGATTACTGAAATCGATGGTCTTGCGACGATCAGGTGTCGGTGACATGCCGGCGATGATGGCATCGATTTTGCCTGAAGTTAGAGCTGGTGGCAATCCGTCCCAAGATGTTTTGACGACGACTACCTTTTTGTGTAAGGCTTTGGCAACCTTACGTGCAATCTGCACATCGTAGCCGTTAGCGTATTCCTGACTACCTTGAATCTTGACGGCGTTGTTAGCGCTGGTGGTTTGCGTCCAGTTGAACGGCGCATAGCCAGCCTCCATGCCGACTTTAAACGTGCCGCTATCACTAGCAGCATTGACCGGGGTGGCAGCAAAACTGCCTAGTAAGAGGCTCAAGGCGAAGCCCAGCACGCCTAAACGTGCAACCCAATGCTTTTTCATAACTGACATTTCTCCCTTCTTGTAGTGGGAAATAGAGCTGGAAACAAAAAATCGACCTTATTGTGTTGTGATACCGCAATAAAGGTCGATTCCATCGATTTTAGTCATAAACCAGAATCATAGCGCCCCGAAGCGAGTGCTTCGACAGTCCATGGGTTATGCACCCATGGCCCAATGCGCACGATCCGAATATCGTGCAACATTTCGGCGGTGGCACTTACAACTGGTTCAACATGATACGGCACTCCCCAGTTTTCGTTGCCCACCGCAACCTCTATTTCTTGGTGGTGTATTTAAATGTCAAAATTGAGTTTAGCGGAGTCAGGGATGGATGTCAATTTATAATGGCAGCGCGTGAGCAAGTACAGTTTCTACGTCTGCTCACACGTTTTAGATGGCACAGTAGAAGGATTCGCTCTTCTGATGCTTGTTGGGCAGGCTTCGATAGTCTGAACTGGTTTTGTGAAAATTCGGAGTAGCGATCGCCAAGGCTAAGGCGCTGGTATGGCGGCGTCCATTGAATTTTCGCTACTGCCTGATGTCTATCAGAAAAATGCGTAAAAAATTCTTGGGACTAGCAACCCATGTTTAGGCAGCGTTTAAAAACAAAAATATTCAAATTTGAGGTGCAATAAGTAGTAAGATATTTTGAAAAAATGGCAAAACGTGTTAAGTTTGTCTAATAAAGTTCTCATAAAAGGGTCGGGTGCTGATGCCAGAAGAACATGTCAAAATCGGGGCATATTTGCGGGCTTTACGTCTCGAGGAAAATGATTCATTAGAAGAAATTGCAGCTGGGATTACGACAGCTGCAACTTTGTCGCGGTTTGAACGTGGGGAGACGCAACTGAGTGCGGCAGTTGTTTTAAAATTATTAACACGGTTTGATCAAGACGTTGAATCCATTCAACAAGGATACCGCGCCTTGAATCAGGATAACTTTTTCCAGCAGGTGAACCGGGCGACTGTTGCTGGGAAACCGGCGCTACTGGCATTGGCTAAGCGACAGTATCGGTTATGGCGGGAAACGGGGCTTATTTTTTACCGACTTAATCAGATTAACATCATGGCGCACAACGGGTTCAGTGACCCGAGTTTTCAAACAACACCAGCCATGAAGACTGACGTTATGCGTTACTTAAAACGAATTAAGCACTGGGGACTTTATGAGCTGGATCTTTTTGCGGCGACGTTGGTGCTTTTCGACAGTAAACAGTTGGTTAGTTTAGTGGCAGGGATGTTACTGGATATGCCAAAAACCGAGAGTCACCGGACGCGCGATCAATATTTGTGGGCGATTCTCACGAATAGCATTGCGTTACTGATCCATCGGCGTGAGTTTAGTGAAGCAGTTCGCTTGCTAACCATTGCGACCAGTATGCCAGTGCCGCCGGATGATCTCTATTCCCGATTGATGCTTCGGTATCAGCAGCAATTATTGGTGTACCATCGCGGTAAGCATCGAGCAGCAACGGCAGCGGTTGAGCAACTGTTAGCCAGTTTGCGGTTATTAGAGTCACCATTTTTTGCTCAATTGTTAACAACTAGTTGGCAGCGGTTTCTTAAGGAGGAGGGGGCTGCGAGATGACGATTGGTAGACAATTTAAGTTATTACGTAGGGAACGAGGACTGACTTTAAAAATGGCAGCGCATGGCATTTTATCGGTGTCAAGTTTGTCAAAGTTTGAAAATGGTACCTCACAGTTAGCTGCTGATCGTTTCTTTTTGTTGTTGGATCAGTTGAATTTAGATTGGGATGTGTTTGCAAAACCTCGTTCTAGGGATAAGCAACCTTTTTTACAACGTTATTTGGCGGCTGCGCGTCACGCTGACGTTCAGGAATTGGCCAGCATTTTACGTCAATTGCCACTCGCCAATGTTAATCAACGCCTGTTGTTGCATTTGACCTTACATAATGACGCGCCGGAACGCTTTTCAATTTTACCGCATGAGCAATCACAAGCGCAGTCATTGCTGATGACGACGGCTGACTGGTCGTTACTATTACGACTGATTGCCGTCCAATTGGCTAAAATTATTGGCCTGGATGAGCTAAGTCAATTGATAGCTGCTTTTTCAAATCAGATTCAACGTCCTAACACGCCGCAGGATCATTTTAATCTTGCTAACCGCACGTTTCTAGCGGCTGTGCTTCGCTATGTGGCAGCGGGTAAATTGACTGAGGCACGAAATGCTTTGAATCTTATCGGGCAAGCAACTGTTGGTGATCTAGGCATTGAGTTTCAGATTGCTTGTGTGAAACGATTACTTATGATTTATTCATCCGACAAAGTGGTGGCGTTACAAGGACGGCAAGAGTTTTTGCAATTAAAAAAAATGCTGGCGCAATTGGGGGCACCAGCATGGACGGCGACGTGGCTTCCTGCAATTGAACGGCTTGCAGCAGCAAAAGGGTGTAGCCAAGAAGCTTAAAGATCCGCGCCAGCAATCATGCAGGCAAAAATCGGTACTGAGAAAAGACACTTTCCAGTACCGATTTTTGACGCCATTAGTGAGAAGATTGCCAGAAGCGTGTCTTGCAAATGCTCAAAAGTTCCACGTGAAACTTCAACTGCCGATAAATAAGTTTAAAGGAAGAAAGCACTTTTTTCCGGATTGTTGACATTTTGATGAATAAATTCTAATGAATAACGCAACTGTTGTTCTTGTTTAGGCTGATCAAGGATGTGTGCCAAGCTAATAGCCTGATGGCACAACTCCCAGCCAATTTCAGGCTGATCGGCGATGACGTGATACCAACCGCGTAAAAAAAGTAACATAGCAGCGTTGGTCAAATCGTCACTGTCATGCAATAAAGTTTTGGCAGTATCGAGCGCTTTTTTCGCATCGGTGAGCTGCCGATCATTAATAAAAACGGAGAAGGCCGCAAAAAGTGTCCTGATTCGGATATTGCGGATTTGGTTAAAAGCACGATACTTTTCCGAGCGTTTGATGGCAAGTGGCAGTAAGTTTTGAATCGTGGCTGTCGGTAAGGCGACCATAAGATGGCGAAACCAATAGAGTTCAAAGTAGTTCCATGTTTCGACCGAATAAAGATAACTCACGACCGGCTTTGCCAAAGCCTGAAGCTGGGCCATAGCGTCAGCGACACTTTTGAATGGAGATGGTTGGTTTAATTGTTTAACCCGATCAATCATGGTTAGCCGAAAAAGTTGAATGCTGATCAGCTCGAAGCGGGTTTGGCGGTTGTGGTCTTGGGCATAACGAGCTTGCCATTCCTGCTCCTTTTTGAGGAAATAAGCATAGTCTGCTGGTGTCGGTTCCTGAGTTGAAAAGCGATCCTGATAGTCAAGCACTTCGACAAAGGCGCGATGCGTTAAGGTATTGTACACAAAATTAGGATCATTCGATGTCGGCACAACGCCGGATTGAAGATCACGGATAAAAACAAATTCTTCGACAGAGATATTAATGCGATACAGCAAATGGGTTAAACGCGAAAAGCTGATATTAGACTTGCCTTGCTCAAATTTACTGATAAAAGCAATCGAATTATGGTCGTCTGCCACTTGCGCTAAGGTTAGCTGATGATTATGTCGCAACTGCCGAAAAACCGCACCATCTGTGGCCTTTATTTTTTCTACCATAGTGGAATTTCACCTCAATCCGATTTTACCCTGCGTACACTCTAGATACAAATAAGCAGAGCGTGAACTGGCGTGTTTAGAAACCGGAGCATAAGCGGGCGCAACCTTAAATGGCAGGGTTTTGGCCATTTAAGATTGCGGTCCTTATGAGCAGGTTTCTGCGGCAGTGAACGCGTTTTGAAAGCTCATAGGCGTGTCTAGAAACCAGTAAGCACCTTGAGGAGGAAGATTGAGATGCATGAATATCTTACCAATCGCGGGTATCGTGCGATTTTAAATGCCAGTTTGTTAAGTGGGATTGGTGATAGCCTCTATAATATTGTGTTCATCATTTATGCCGCAACTATGCCATTCAAAAGTCTGGCGGTGACGTTAGCCGCCATGGCAACCAGCGTGCCGACCATGCTGTCGCTTTTAACTGGGAGTCTGGCAGATCGGACACATGCTAAAACTCGGCACATGGTGGCAACCCGTTTGGGACAAATGTTGTTGTTCCTAAGTTTAGCGGTCATGATTTTACTACCGGCCAGTTTTCCGCTATTTCTATCATTACTTTTAATCAATATTGTTTCCGATTCGTTAGGTCAGTACGGCAATGGTTTGACGCTGCCGCTCTTGCATCGCTTGATTCCCGCAAAAGAGCTTAACACTGCCTTAAGTTTCCAAAGTGCAACGAGTTCAACCGTGCAACTGGTTTTTCAAGGGCTTGGAGCCAGTTTGATCGTGTTATTGAATCACAATTATGCACTTTTTGGCTTGCTCAATGCGTTGACCTTTTTACTAGCCGCTGTGACGCTTGTCTTCCGAAAAAAGCAATTGAAGCAAGCAGAACCGCCAGTGACAACGGGCAAGTCACAGCCAGTTATCGGTAACATCCGGGCAGTTCTTAAGTTTCTTGCTGGCAATCAATTCCTATTCGCGGTTATTCTCTTCGCGATGTTAGTCAATACGCTTGGCTCATCCGTTGACGGGTTGATGAATATCACGCTTGTGCAGGAGCCAGACCTATGGCTGCGCGACTTTGGAACCACCGTTGCAATCATCAATGTTGTGTTTTCTGTCGGCCTTATCTTTGGAGCTTTATTTGCCAAGGATGGTTTGCAGCGCTTGAGCACGTTCAAATTGCTAAGTCTGCTGATGGCGGCCATAGTGGGTTTAAGCAGCAGCTTTTTCCTGCTCCATTCGATCATGGCGGCACTGGGGTTCAGCTTTGTGACAGCATATCTGATGGGCAAAATCAATCCACGTTTAGCCACCGTGATGATGCGGCAAGTGCCTGAACAGCAGATGGGTACGACAGCAGGGGTGGTCAACCTGGCAGCATTGATCGGCATGCCAGTAGGACAAGTGATTTTCTTCACGATTGCGAACCTTGCTAGTGCTCATGTTAGTTGGATCGTTATGGCAGGGTTGGCGACAGGATTATTTTTGGTTTTGATTTGGATGAGCACTAAAATTTTGGACCCAGTCTTTACCGATTCCGATCAATATTCGCAAAAGGCTTAATCCAACATAGGCAAAATTGGTACTTACCAATAGACCAATTCAGCGAAATCGCTTTTCAGAAGTGCATAGAGAATGTATGCGCTTCTTTTTATGCACCCTTTTCAAGTGAAAATGCTTGCATAGCTGTGCGAAGGACGTCATACTATTCTATTGGGAAGCCTTGTTTTTTAGATTATTTTCGTTTATTGCAGATATTATTTTCAAGGCAACCACAAATTTTTAGGAGGCGTAAAAATGGTCGGAATTATTCTTGCTAGTCACGGCCAATTCGCTGCTGGCATCAAGCAATCCGGTCAAATGATCTTCGGTGAGCAAGAAAAAGTCGAAGCTGTGACCCCTTCATGCCCGATGAAGGTCCAGATGACTTACACAAGCACCTCGAAGATGCGATCGCTAAGTTCGACCCAGACGATGAAGTGCTTTTCTTGATCGACTTATGGGGCGGCTCACCATTTAACCAAGCGAACTCGATTTATGAGGCGCATAAGGATAAATGGGCAATCGTGACCGGACTGAATTTACCGATGCTGATTGAAGCGTATGGTTCACGACTTTCGATGGATTCTGCACAGGATATTGCAGCACATCTGCTCGATGCTGGACGTGAAGGTATCAAGATCAAGCCAGAATCACTGGACAAAGTGATGAAGTCAGCTGCTCAAGCAGCACCAACTACTTCGAATGCTGGTCAGCCAGGCTCACTTGAGTATGTTCTGGCGCGGGTTGATTCTCGGTTGCTACATGGTCAGGTTGCCACAACCTGGACCAAGACAACCAACCCGACACGCATCATTGTTGTCTCTGATTCAGTTGCTAAAGACGACTTGCGAAAGAATCTGATTAAGGAAGCTGCACCAGCGGGCGTTAAGGCGCATGTTATTCCTATCGATCAGATGATTAAGATCGCTAAAGACGATAAGCATTTCGGCGGGCAACGTGCATTGCTATTATTTGAAACACCTGAGGATGCACTTCGAGCAATCGAAGGCGGCGTTCCACTCAAGGAACTTAACATTGGTTCCATGTCCCATTCAGTTGGTAAGGTTCAGCCGAACAAGGTGTTGGCCTTTGATCAAAAAGATATCGACACTTTCCATCAATTGGAAAAAGACGGTGTCAAATTTGATGTTCGCAAGGTGCCTGCAGACCATGCCGAGAACATGGATGCAATTTTGAAGAAAGCCCAAGACGAACTGAATGCACAGAAGTAATTTTTTTGAAACGGAGGAAGAAGACTTATGACTTTAAACTTTATTCAAGTCATTCTGGTCCTCATCGTGTCATTCCTTGCTGGTATGGAAGGTATTTTGGATGAATTTCATTTCCATCAGCCAGTTATCGCGTGCACGTTGATCGGACTTGTGACCGGCAATTTGGCACCTTGCTTGATTCTAGGCGGCCAATTGGAAATGATTGCCTTAGGTTGGGCCAACATTGGCGCTGCTGTCGCACCTGATGCCGCTTTGGCATCTGTTGCATCTGCTATTATTCTGGTTCTTGGCGGTCAGGGCACAAAAGGTATCAGTTCAGCGATCGCGATTGCGGTTCCACTGGCTGTTGCCGGTTTGTTGCTGACCACTTTGGTACGTACCTTGGCAACCGCGATTGTTCACTTTATGGATGCAGCTGCTGAAGAAGGCAGTTTCCGAAAGATTGATATGTGGCAATGGATTGCGATCTGCATGCAAGGCCTGCGTATTGCCATTCCAGCTGGCTTGATTCTAGCCGTTGGTGCTGGTCCTGTTCGGGCATTGCTTGAAAGAATGCCTGACTGGTTGACCGCTGGCCTTGGCATTGGCGGGGGCATGGTTGTTGCCGTTGGGTATGCCATGGTTATTAACATGATGGCGACCCGTGAAGTATGGCCATTCTTTGCGCTTGGTTTTGTTTTGGCAACAGTTAAAGAGATTACCCTGATCGGCCTTGGTGCCATCGGGATCTCTCTGGCGTTGATTTACTTGGCTCTGTCCAAAATGGGCGGCGGCTCAAGCAAAGGCGGCAGCTCGAATAGTGGTGCCGGTGATCCTGTCGGCGACATCATTGACAACTACTAAGAAGGAGGTTGACAAACATGGCTGAAGAAGTTCATTTAACTAAAAGCGACCGAATCAAGGTTTGGTGGCGGTCAACCTTCATTCAAGGTTCTTGGAACTACGAACGTATGCAGAACGGTGGCTGGGCTTATACCCTGATTCCGGCACTGAAACGTTTGTATCATACCAAGGAAGACCGTTCCGCTGCTTTGAAACGGCATCTAGAATTCTTTAACACGCATCCATATCTGGCATCACCAATTATTGGTGTTACCATGGCACTGGAAGAAGAACGTGCCAATGGGGCGCCAATTGATGACAAGGCGATTCAGGGTGTCAAAGTTGGGATGATGGGTCCGCTGGCTGGTGTCGGCGATCCAGTGTTCTGGTTCACGGTTAAGCCAATTATTGGTGCTTTAGCTGCATCATTGGCAATGGCTGGTAACATCATGGGACCAATCTTGTACTTCGTGCTTTGGAATGCAATTCGTATGGCTTTCCTGTGGTACACGCAGGAATTTGGCTACAAAGCTGGGAGCAAGATTACCGAAGACCTTTCCGGTGGTCTGTTGCAAGAAGTTACGAAGGGTGCCACGATTCTTGGGATGTTTATCTTAGGGTCGCTGGTTAACCGTTGGGTTTCTGTTAAATTCACACCAGTCGTATCAGACGTACCTAACCAAAAGGGTGCTTACATCGACTGGAGTTCACTACCAAGTGGATCCAAGGGTATTCAGAAGGCTTTGGAATTACAATCTCAAGGTCTGTCACTGACCAAGAATAAGGTCTTAACGCTGCAAGATAACTTGGATAGCTTGATTCCTGGTTTGATGGGCTTACTGCTGACCTTGTTCTGCATGTGGTTACTGAAGAAGAAGGTTTCTCCAATTGTGATTATCCTTGGCCTGTTCGTTGTCGGGGTTGTCTTCCACGTTGTCGGCTTGATGTAATATCAACCGTTAAAACGAACAAAGAATCACGGAAGCTCAGGCGCAAAGTCTGGGCTTTTGTTTTATAATGGAGAGCGTGAACAGGAGCGGTTAGAAATCGTAGTGTAAGTGGCCTTGGGTGTGATGGCCGGGCTTTGGCCATTGCGCCCAAGGTCCTTACACGCAGGTTTCTGGGCTGGCGATCGCGTTTAGAGCGTGAACAGGAGATTTCTGCAACTGTAATTGCGTTTGGAGAACAGACCGAGTCGTCTCCATCAGTAAAAAATCGTTCAAGATGAGTTTAAAAGGATGGCGGAAAATGGTTCAATCGATCAACACGAAGTCCGAATTAGTGGTCGAAGGCACGGCCTTCATGGGGATGCCGACATATGGCAAGATCATGATCGGCGATAAAGGGTTTGAATTTTTCAACGAAAAAAACGTGCGCGATTTCTATCAGATCCCGTGGAATGAGATTGATTTGGTCATTGCGTCGGTGATCTTTAAAGGCAAATGGATCCCACGGTTTGCAATCAAAACGAAGAAAAATGGGACATATACCTTCGCGGCAAGAGATCCGAAACGCGTTTTGCGCGCCATCAGAAATCATTTCCCGGCAGATAAAATTGTACAATCACTGACGTTTTGGCAGGTTATCAAACGGGCATTTAGACGCAAAAAGTGAGTGATGCCTGCTCACCATCCGTTTTTTGATAATAAAAAGAAGCAGCTCGTTTCCGCATGTGTGACATGCTGGAAGCGGGCTGCTTTTTGGATTGTGCGAAGTCTGTAGCCTAGAACAATGCGCGATTATTCAGTACGGAATTTTTTGAACAACTCGTCAATAGATGCATATTCAGCATCGCGTAAATTGACGTCTAAAGCTTTAGCATTGCTTGTAGCTTGTTCAGGTAGGCGGGCACCGGGAATCACAACCGCAATGGCCGGATTCTTCATGTACCAAGCCAAGAAAACCTGAGCCAAGGTTGCCTGATGGGCATCAGCGATGCCATCGACTTCTCGCAAAGCGGCAAGAATGGTCTTGAACTGATCTGCCGAGAAACGTCGACTAAACTTGTCAGCATCATCAAGGCCATACTTACCAGTTAACAAGCCGGATGCGAGTGGAAAGTATGGGACGAAACTGATCTGGTGTTCATTCAAATACGGGAACAGGTTTTGCTCAGCATCACGATGTACCAAACTGTAATTGTCTTCAACGACATCAACCTGATTGTCTTGGTTGGCCTCTTTGATTTGGTCTAATGAGAAGTTAGAAACGCCGATCGCCCGAACCTTGCCGGCCTTGCGGGCATTGGCAATGGCATTGACCGCCTCCGCTTTGTCAGTTTTGTCATCAGGAAAATGAATATAGAAAATATCAAGGTAATCGGTTTTAAGGCGTAACAAAGCATCATCAATTGCCTGCGTTAAAAATTTGGGATCGTTATTTGGTTTGAGATCATTGTGCGGATCCTGTGCTGCCTTGGTTGCTAGAATAATTTTGCTGCGATCATAGCCTTGTGTGGCTTCACCGATTAATTTTTCCGACTGCCCTAAACCATACATATAAGCGGTATCGAGCATGTCAATGCCGTGGTCAAGCGCGGCTTTCACGACGGCGATGCCATCTTCGTCATGCAGATTAGGGAACAAGTTGTGGCCGCCGACTTTATTGGTGCCTAAACCTAGTTTCCCGGTTGTGACCGTACTTTTACCAATTGTCGTTGTCATTGCCATTTTGTGACCTCCTTAGCCATTCATGCTTAGTGTAAAAAAAGTAATAGAAACTTGCAAGCGCTATCTATTCACCTTTGATGGAAAAATCCGATGGTTCGCATTGATGATCAGCCCTGCCACAAACATCAGCAGCGTGAGCCCGACTGTCAGCCACAACAATAAATCCCACGAACCTGTAGCCGTTTGGATGAAGCCGTATAATACTGGACCAACCGCCGCAAATAAGTAGCCGACACTTTGAGCAAAGCCAGAGAGACTAGCCGTTTCATAAGCATCGGCGGTTTTCTTCTGGAAAAAGACAATGCAGATGGCAAAAGCGGCCCCAGAAGCAACGCCCATGAGCAGCGCGTAGACAACGTTTAAGCCAAAGTTCGCCCCAGGGATAAGAATACCCAAAGCACCTAGTACAAAGCCTAGCATGATGCCCCAGACACTATATAAGAGGCCATGGCGCTTCTCAGCAATGAATGGGATGGATAATGTTGCCGGCATCCCGCTCAGCTGAAAAATGGTAGCCAGATTACCTGCCGCGATTTGGGAGAAACCGGCCGCTTGCCAAAGACTTGGCAGCCAAGTCAGCAAAGAATAGTAGAGAAAGCTTTGCAGGCCGAAGAATAAAGCGATCCACCACGCTAGCATAGATCGCGAAACGGCGATATTTTTGCGCTGGACGTCTTGCCGGGCTGCTTTCTTTGGTAGTGTGCGAAAGGCCAACGCCCAGACGAGTAATCCAAAGACGCCGACTAACGAAAAAGCTGCTAGGGTGATCTGCATGTTGAATTGCTGATTTAGCAATCCTGCGAGTCCAGTACCGAGGGACGCAATAAGTCCCATCGTCACGGTATAAAGACTGGTTTTAGCACCGATAGCGTGGGGAAATTGGTCCTTGATGATTGCCGGTAAAAGAACGTTACCGCCAGAGATACCAAATCCGATGAGCAAAGTACCAGCAATTAAGGCTGTCAAGCTGGGAATGATTCGCAGCAGGCTACCAGCCAACAAGATAACCAGCGCTACCAGCAAGCTCCATTCATTACCACGACGATTACCCATTTTGGCGATTAACGGTGAGGCCAGCGCGAACATGAGCAATGGAATGGTTGTCAGCATACCTGCCATGGATGCAGGTAGGCCGAGTGTTTGCTTAATTGTCGGCAGCAACGGTGGGATCATCGTGATGGGCAGCCGCAGATTGGCACCGACCAGCATGATGCCCCAAGTCAACCAGGCTGTCGAGGTGTGGTTCTTTTTCATGGCTGTTTTCCTCCGTCATTAGAATACGCCCACAGTCGCAGCAACCTACATGTAAGCATGCCAGTCATAAATAGTCAAAACTCGGCCATTCAGGTTATGCTTCCTAAGCACGTCTGCTGACGCTGTGCAAGCGGACACAATACTTTTATGCTAGCACTTTTTGAGCCGAAGGGAAAAGTGGACTTGTTGCACGAACGTTGATTTACCGGCGAAACAATCGTCTGCTTTCATTGGAAAATGAGGTGTTCTGACGGATGAACTGTCATGAAAACTGACACTAGTTTTTTTCGTGTGCCTGCCACGGTTTGATTGTCAGGCCGATGGCGATGGCTCCGAGAATAGCGAGCACAGCAGCGACAATCATGGCAACTTGTAAACCGCTGATAAAGAATTCGGGATGTGCTGTTGGATAGTTCGTTACGCGACTGCCAGCAAGTTGACTCATCGTGCCAAAGAGCACTGTTGTCGCAACCGCCGTGCCGCTGACCATCCCAAGATTGCGTGCGAGCGCATTGAAACTGCCAGCGATGCCAAGCTGATTTTTCGGAACAACTGACATGACCACATCGCCAATTGGGGATTGAAAAAGACCGCTGCCGATGCCGACAAGGAGTGTACTGATGATGTAAATGGTCAACGGTGCGTTTAATTTCAATGTGGCACCGATAAGACTGCCGACAGCGATAAAAATGCTGCCGAGCAAAGCAACTGCTGGGACGTTCCATTTATCGGCCAGCCAACCGCCAAACGGGGCGAAGAAGACCATCATCAGTGGATAAAGCGATAATAGCGTGCCAGCCGTACCTGGTGTCAGGCCACGAGCATCTTCAAGGTAGAACGGCATCAGCACTGTGCTGAAAAACTGCACCATAAAGATGAAGAAGACAGTGACCACACCGAGTGTGAAAATACGGACACGGAAAATACGCAAAGGAAGCAATGGTGCTTGTTGCCGTTGCTCAAAGACGATAAAGGCGATGAGAGCAACGACTGCCAATGCAAGGGTGCTGAGGACAACTGGATCGTCAAAACCGCTTTGCTGAGCAAGATTCAGTCCCCAAAAACCGCTTGCAATCGCTGTTGCCTGCAAAATCATCCCCCAACCATCGTACGTACCGCGTTGTGGGATGCCATTGTTCATAGACCACAAGGAGACACCCAATGCGATTAAACCGATAGGAACGTTGATGAGAAAAATCATTGGCCAACTGAAATGGGCCAAAATCAAACCGCCTAGACTTGGACCAGCGACACCACCCAATGCGACGAAGGTACTCACAACCCCCATTGCCCGGCCACGTTCAGCAAGTGCGAAAGTCGAGGTGACGATCCCGTACGTATTCGCCAAAGTCATCGCCCCGCCAAGTGCCTGGATCATCCGGGCTAACATCAAAAAATTAAAGCCGAGATTAATCCCAGCCATCAAGGAACCTAAGACAAATGTACCGGTGCCCCATTTAAAAATCCGCTGCTTACCGATGCGGTCGCCAAGTTTACCAAAGGGCAATAGCAGCGCACTTAAAACGATTAAATACAGCGAGACGGTCCATTCCATCTGACTGGCGGGGACTTTGAGATCCTTGGCCATAATTGGCACGGCAATATTCACAATTGAACCGTCGAGATTGGTCATGAAGGCAAAAAAGCCCAGCGCGACCAGTAGCCACCAACGTTTTGGTGCCGTTTCAGAACGTTGCATGTTGAATCCCCCTAACCATAACGCGTTCGCCAGAGCAGTCACCTGCGCGTAAGGACCTCAGTCGCAATGGCCAAAGACCGGCCATCACGCCAGAGGCCGCTTACGCTTCGGTGACTAATCGCTCTGGCTCACGCTCACCAATAAAATAAGGTACCTGTTCATGGCATCATGCGATGTCATGGGCAGGTACACATCATAAGCGATAAGAAACGAAACGGGGCTGCTTTAATCAGCCCCGTTCATGTCATATTGTTAAAAAGCTAGTCGCCTAAATTGATAAAGTCGCCTGCACCCAGCAGCAGTTTAACAAAATCCGGTACAGTGTCGGTTCGGTTCCAGTCGCGCTGCCATTCGCAAGCCAGTTGGGCATTTGTGGTCAATTGTGCACCTGCTTGTTCAACGCGGCGTAAAGCAGTTTCATGAGCAATTTGTGAGGTGCCGCCAACAGCATCCACGACAGGATAAACATGATAGCCTTCAGCCAAAGCATCAATTATTGGGAAGGTTAGGCAGGCTTCTGTCCATAAGGCCGCGATAACCAAGTTCTTACGGCCAGTTGCCTTGACTGCTTCGACAAACTCTTTATCTTGCCAAGCATTAATCGAAGAGCGATCAATACTTGGTATATCGCCGAGGGCTTTCTTTAAATCGGGGATGGTGTCTTTATTGCGTCCGCTTTTAACGTTAACAGTAGAGAGAACAATTGGCACATTGTACGTTTTAGCCAACTTGGCCGTCATCACAACATTTTGGATTAAAGCGTGATGGTTCATGGAACCGATGGATTCAATTTGTGTCGGTTGGTAGTCAATCAGAATCAAAGCAGAATTTTCCGGGGTGAGCAGCCGGTCAGTAACCGGGTCACGGCGTGGATAACTTGTCATCAAAAATCACTCCTTTTAGTGAGCGTGAGTCAGCACGGTTAGCAACCGGAGTGTAAGTGGGTCTGTCCGTGATGGTCGTACTTTGACCATTGCGAGCAGGGTCCTTACATGCAAGCTGCTGTGCTGACGAGCGCGTTATGAACCGAGCGTGAGCAGGAGCGCTTAAAAGCCGGAGCATAAGTGGGCTTGAACCAGAATGGCTCGAACTTGGCCATTCTGGTTCAAGGTCCGTATGTGCAGGCTTCTGCGACTGCGAGCGCGTTATAGCCATTACTAATAATGAACTAACCTTTACGAACCCATTCTAGTCCGAAACCCATGAAAACAATAATATTTTGCCCGATTATGCCAATGCTGATTTTGCCCGCCGTTAAGGACAAGAAGACGCTATCAAATCAGTTTGGAAAAGAGCCCGCGAGTTGCTGTCTTTTGTCAGTGAATGGGTTTAACAGATTCTGTATTGTTCAATCCAGCCAGATCGGTCAAGATGTGGTTGATGACCATGGTTTGCGACCAATCGGCAGAAATGAGCTGCTCAGTCGGCACATTTAAACGATCATGGGGCAAATACCAGTCACGCATGACGTCGGCTCCGAATTCCTTGGCTTTTGCGCGATGGGCATGGCGGCGCAAAGTCTCATCAAACGAGAGGTCATAGTAGTAAACCAGACTTTGATCAGCTTCTGCAATGAGTGTTTTCAACATGTCGCCATAGCGTGCTGCCGACAGAATCCCCTCAAGGATGACAGTTCGCTGATGCTGCAATCCAAAGCGACCAATCGTTTCAATTAGTTCAATTGTGGGATTGCCCGGTTTGTCTTTTTCGGCGAGCATGTCACGGCGCACGACGTCTTGAGATACTAGCAGCGTATTGGCCAGTTGGGTACGCAAGGCGGTTGCGGTGGTGGTTTTACCACTGCCTGAATTGCCACGCAGAATGATCAATCGATTCAATCAAAATACCCCGTTTCATTTGCGATAAAGTGCGCCAAGACTTCCCGATGTTGTTGATTAAACAGGTCAGGAGCGGCTGCTGGATCCCAAAATTTTAAGGCTTCAGTCTCACTGTTGTCACTATTTAACACACCGCTTAATTGTTTCACAAGAAACACCGGGCACAACCATTGGGCAACATCGCCATTTGGATAGGTGAGGGTGAGATTGCCATTAACGCCAAGCAACCGGACAACTTCAACCTCCAGATTGGTTTCTTCTTTGAATTCACGCACCATCGTCTGGGCAGGGGTTTCGCCGTATTCGATCGTCCCGCTAATCAAGCCCCATTCACCGGTAAAATCGCTGCGTTGTTGGAGTAGAACGCGCCCAGCCTGATCATTCAAGATGCCAATCACGCCAGCCATAATCAAGGGCGCATGACCAACCTTTGTCCGGATATCTTTAATATAATCTGCCACTATGAGATTCACTCCTTATCTAAGATTAACTCGAATCGTTTACCGCTATACTGACATTAACATAGTTGACGATTGCATTATTTCCTGGGCAATAATTGTGGTATGTTGTTAACAAACATCAAAGGAGCGGTGAACGCATGACAGTGACGCTAAAACATTTTCAATCTGAAGATCTAGAAACACTGTGGAAGGTGGCTTTTTCTGATCCAAAGGCTGAATGGCATCAGTGGGACGGACCGTATTTTAACCAAGAAGTACCGACACTACAAGAACTGCAGGAAAATCAGGCCAATCAAACTGGCTTTCAATGGGTTGCCAATCCATTTGTCAACGGTATTTGGTCAAACGGCGTTTTGATTGGGGTCGTCTCTGCCCATTATGAAGATGGCGATCTGCAGCGGTGGCTGGATCTTGGCATCGTTATCTATGACTCGGCTAATTGGGGAAAAGGTTATGGGCAAGATGCGCTGGATCAGTGGATTGATCGCATCTTCGGACTCGTCAACTTGCCGCATTTAGGTATCACCACCTGGTCAGGCAATGATCGGATGATCGGTTTGGCTAATGCAGTTGGCATGCAGGAGGAAGCGCGTGTCCGACAAGTTCGTTATTATCAGGATCGTTACTGGGACTCTGTTAAGTATGGCATTCTGCGGGAAGAATGGCAGGCAGGTCGCCAGCAAAAATAACACATAGTATTAAAAAGGCGGCTCATTTGCTGAGTCGCCTTTTTGGTGCGATTATTTGGGATTTCATAACAGCCGTTTATTCACAATGGCCACTGCAAATAAGCCTTCATGCGTCATCGCGTGGCGAAGGCTTATTTGTTTTCCTAGGCTTCTTTCTCGCTTAATCGTTTGTACAAATCAACCATTTCACCAGCTAAATCGCGGAAGGTGATGGCATTCATCAGATGATCCTGACTGTGAACCATTAACAAGGTAACCTTGGCATGATCGCCTTGGGCTTCAGCGGTTAACATGCCTGTTTGAACGTTGTGGGCTTCAGTCAGAAAGTGGTCGGACTCTTTAAGCTTTTCGTCGGCCTTTTCAAAATCGCCTGCTTTGGCTGCGTGAATAGCTTCAAAGGCAGAACTCTTGGCGTTGCCACCATTCATGATCAAGCCCATGACAGTTTCGAGGTTCTGATCTTCTTCACTCATTATGCTTCTTCTCCTTGTTTACCATCTGCAATTGCCTTCAAGGACGCCTTGAGGACTTTTTCGCCGTTCATCAAGCCGTAATCCTGCATGTTAATCACATCAACCGGAATATCGAGATCCTTTTTGAATTGACCTTCAAGATAGCGGACTTGAGGTCCTAACATCAGAACATCTGGTTTTTCCTCAGCTAATTTGTTGTCTGCATCGGAAGCGGCGGTTGCAAAAATATTGACCTCAACGCCATCTTTTTCGGCGGCTTTTTGCATGCGTGCAACCAGCATACTTGTTGACATACCAGCGGCGCAGACCAACATAATCTTTTTCTCTGCCATTTTTTTCGGCTCCTTTTTAAAAAAATGTAATCGTTTTCTGTTTCTTGTGCTATTATAATTCGTAGGTACAAATTTTACAAGCGTTTTCAAAACCACACCTTTGGAGGGGGTCATAAATGTATCACGATATTGCAGAGCAATTGATTCAAGATATTCTGGCTGGTAAGTATCCAGTGAAGTTGCCAACCGAGCAAGTGTTGATGAATCGCTATCAAGCCAGCCGCAACACTATTCGTAAGGCGCTGGATGTCATTTTTGCCCATGGACTCGTGCGCAGAGTGCAGGGCAGTGGCTACTACGTCATTGATCATTCGGAGCAATCAAGCGCCGTCTTGAATATGTCAATCGGGTTTGATCAAACCGCGATGGTCAAAGGCGGTCCGCTTAAATCGAAAGTCGTCAAATTTGCTTTGATACCAGCAACTGCGGCATTGGCCCGCCGCGGCAACGTAGCAGTTGGCGATCCGGTTTATCAGGTTGTGCGTCTGCGCTATTTAAAAGGGCAGTTGTACGACTTGGAAGAATCATACTTTCCACAAATCATTGTGCCGCATCTCTCGGCAGAAATTGCTGCGGGGTCAATCTTTACCTATTTGCGCAACACCTATGACATGGTTGGAAGCACAACCGAAAATTATATTCAGTCTCGGCCGCTGCCGGCTGAATATGCTGACCTGATGACCACATCCGGAAAAGGCGATCTTTTATGTCTGGATGGGATTAACTATCTAGCCAGCGGCAAAGTCTTCAACTTTTCTCGAACTTATTTTGTTTATCCAGGTCTCACACTGTATTACCACACGACCAACATTGATTTGGACCAATGAGGCGGGGACCTCAGTTCAAATTAATAGCTCGCGCGTTTGCAGTTGCCGGAATCTGACGCTGTCAGCTTAAAAACAATGATCAAAAGCAGATCATGACCGTCAAAGCTAGCTACGTCTTGATTTCACGCCGTGCCTGCTCGCGCCCACTTAAAAAGGAGTGTTATAAAAATGAACGGACTTATTAATTGGCTCAATAAACATGTTGTCCCAATCGCTGCCAGAATCGGCTCAATTCGTTGGCTGGTTGCGTTGCGTGATGCTTTTATTGCCATCATGCCGGCCATGATGGCTGGTGCCGTATCGACGGTGCTGAACGCTTTGATTCGTGATATCCCGAACCAGTTTGGCTGGACGGGCTTTGTTAATTCCATGCAATGGCTGATCGGTATTAACGCCGTTGTCTGGACAGGGACACTGGCAATTTTAGGCCTGATCTTCTCGTTCACTTTTGGGTACCAACTGGCAGTTCAGTATAAGGTCGAACCAGTCACGGCGGGGATCGTGACGCTTGGTACCTTCATCATGAGCTTGCCGCAAAACTTCACCATGACGGTTAAAACCGGCTTGGGTAAAGCAGCGATCAAGTCACTGACCGATGCTGGGGCAGCAGTTACCGGCAAGGATGTCAGCATGTGGGGCTTCTTCAATTTTGGTAAGTTCTTTGGCGCATATGGTTTCTTCACGGTGATGCTGATGGGGGCCATTGCTGCTACCATCTATATCTGGCTGATGAAGAAACACATCACCATCAAAATGCCTGATTCCGTACCGCCAGCAGTTGCTAATGCGTTTACTGGGATTGTCCCTGCTGCTGTTGCTATGTATGCTGTCGGTATTATCAACTATATCTTCACTCAATATGGCACTACAGTAATTGAATTCATTGCTAAAGTCTTGCAGGAACCGCTGTTGAATCTGAGTCAAGGTTACGGATCCGTGTTGATAATGACGATCTTGGTTCAGGTTTTCTGGTTCTTCGGAATTCACGGTACGAACGTCTTGGCACCAATCCTTGATGGAATCTGGCTGACGGCTCAGATTGCTAACACTAACGCCTTTTCAAAAGGTGAAGCCTTACCATATTTGTGGACCCGGAACTCCTTTGATCTGTATGCTTGGATCGGCGGGGCTGGTTCAACTCTACTACTTCTGATTGCGATTCTGATCTTCTCAAAACGTGATGATCAGCGGGCGGTTGCTAAATTATCGATTGCACCAGGCTTCTTCAACGTCAACGAACCAGTCATGTTCGGGATGCCAATTGTGCTTGATCCGATTTACTTCATTCCGTTTGTTTTGGCACCGGTAGTGATGGTTTCAATTGCCTATGGTGCCGTAGTTAACGGTTTGGTTTCACCGATTAAGGCTCAGATTGTTTGGTCAATGCCACCGTTCCTGAATGCCTTAGTTGCAACGATGGACTGGCGTGCTGCCGTGCTACAATTAATCAACATGGTGATCGGTTTCCTGATCTATGTGCCATTTGTTAAGGCAGCCAATAAGATCAAACCGACTGAACTCGACTAACATCCCATCACGCTGGTTTTGAGCTGAACAACGTTTTTAGAAAGGTGGCTTTCACTTGGAAATCCAAATGACATTTAAGGTGCCAGCAGCATTTATGTATGGCCAACTCATTCGATCCGCGCAGGAAGACATCAAGGCCCATACCGGCCGCGAGGTGTTAACTGGCAGTCTCAATGGTTTCTCTTACAAGAAGAAATGGGCTAATGGCATGACTGGGACACTCACGATAACCCATGCCATTGCCAACCAACGTTATGCTTACGAACTGGATACTGATCGTGATCACTATACGGTTGACTATCAGCTAAGCGACGCTGGTGACAACAAAACGGCTTTACATTACACGGAAACGATTGAAGGCAAAACCGCGAAAGGCAAAGCTAACAATCGTACAGCCGGCTTTTTACTCAACTGGCAGCGTAAGCACCGGTTCAAAAAGATGTCTCGCCAGATGGCGGCACAATACACGGCTTAGAAAGGATTTTCAATGAAACGACTAGGAATATCGCTCTATCCGGATCAAAGCAGTTTTGATCAGAACAAGGCCTATCTCGAAATGGCGCATCAATATGGTTATACCCGCATCTTCACCTCGTTATTGCAGATGTATGGGGATGACGGAGAGGATCTGTTCGCTATTTTCAGCCAAACCATTGATTATGCTAATCGACTGGGCTTCCAAACGATTGTCGACATCAATCCGGCCTTGTTCAAAGAGCTAAAGATCAGCTATGACGATCTGAGCTTTTTCAAAAAGCTCAATGTTTGGGGACTGCGACTAGATGAAGGTTTCACCGGTGCTGAAGAAGCGCGCATGACGCGTAATCCATACGGGCTGAAGATTGAGCTGAATATGAGTCGCGGAACCAATTATTTGGCTAGTATCATGGCCTATGAACCGGACCGTGACAACCTGCTCGGCTGTCATAACTTTTATCCACAAGCCTTTACGGGATTAAGTGATCAGATTTTTGCTGAGTACTCTCAGCAATATCGTGATTATGGGCTGCACACAGCGGCGTTTGTCTCTTCGCCAACTGGCAAGATCGGTCCATGGGCGGTCAATGATGGCCTGCCAACAATGGAAAGCGATCGCCATCGAAGCATCGCCAGCCAAACCAGCCACTTAGTCATGACCGGTTTGATTGATGATGTCATCATCGGCAATGCCTTTGCTAGTGAAGCTGAGTTGCAACAGGTGGCTGCTAACTTCGTGGCAGCATATCCTATTTTGCATGCTGATATGCTGCCGGGGATGTTGCCAATTGAGGCGAAGATTGCCTTTGAAGCGCCGCATCTCTACCGTGGCGATGCCTCAGCCTACTTACTGCGCGATACACAACCGCGGGTGAAGTATGGCAAGGAAAGCATTGCACCGCATGACAATCACCAGTCCTTTGAACGCGGCGATATCCTTGTTGTGAATGATGCTTATGGCCGTTACAAAGGCGAGCTTCAAATTGTGCTAACGCCATTTGCCGATGACGGTCAGCGCAATAAAATTGGCCAAGTCAGTGCTGATGATCTAGGCTTTCTGGATCTTATTCGCCCGTGGTCAACATTTGTTCTTGAAAAAACGAATGCTTAATGATTATTCCTTAATTTTTTTCGATTCATAAAAATTAAGAGTAGAAACACGATTTATAGCTCCAAATAAAGACGGCTGGTTTTCCGAGTGCACACGGAAAATCGGCCGTCTTTCATTTGGTTAGAGATAGTCTGTCGAGATATAGAGATGCCAGTGCCAAGGCGGAGCAATCGTAGGCCAGATGGGACTCAGCCGTGCAAACAACACAGCGACCGGGCTTGGAGCTGATGTTGTTAGGCGACTTCGCGACCGCGGGCTTTGCGGGCTCGAAGCGCCGTCTCCGCTCTAGCTGCGCGTCGCCACCCCAGCTGGCCGGAGATTGCGGAGTTTGGCACGGCAAAGAACGTTTGCAACCGCGCTATAACGAGCAAATGCCGCTAGTGAGAAGCAATCATTTCCTCATCGCGAGCAACTTCTTTCAACACATTACTAACCGCAGTACCGCCTAACGAGGTCCGTCGATCTACGGCGGCCTTTGATGTTAATTCAGCGTAAACATCCTGCTGAATTTGCGGTGCGGCTGCTTGCAACTCGCTTAACGGCATTTCCTGCAAGGCAGTGTTGGTTTTGATCCCCTTGAGTACCAACTCACCAACAATGGCATGTGCCTGCCGGAATGGCACACCCTTTGTCGCGAGGTAATCCGCTAACTCCGTTGCATTGCTGAAGTCATGCGTGGTTGCCTCTGCCATCCGTTTTTCGTGAACGGTCAGGTCGCTTAACATGCCAGTGAAAATGTGCAAAGAGCCAAGAATAGTGTTATAAGCATCGAAAATGGGTTCTTTATCTTCTTGCATATCTTTGTTGTAAGCCAACGGGATTGCCTTCATCGTTGTCAACAAGCCCATTAAGGCGCCATAAACACGGCCAGTTTTGCCACGAATAAGTTCCGCAAAATCAGGATTCTTTTTTTGCGGCATAATTGAGCTACCGGTTGAAAAATCATCGCCGAGTTCAATGTAATTAAACTCGTAAGTGGACCAAAGAATGAGCTCTTCTGCCATGCGACTCAAGTGCTGCATCAAAATGGCACTATTGCTGAGAAACTCAAGCGCAAAGTCGCGGTCTGAAACAGCATCGAGGCTGTTGTGATAAATTTGGTCAAATCCCAGCTCTTGAGCAACCAGCGTCCGGTCAATCGGGAAGGTCGTACCAGCGAGGGCGGCTGCCCCTAATGGCAAAATGTCGGTGTGCTTTTGGGTAAAGTCGAAACGTTCCCAATCGCGCTGGAACATTTCGAAATACGCCAACAAATAATGACCATAAGTGATCGGCTGGGCGTGTTGCATATGGGTATAACCGGGCATGATTGTTGCTGCGTGGACCTTGGCTTGACCAACCAACACGGTTTGCAGGTTGGTCAAAGCTTCTTTGATTGTTGGTAGGCGATGTTTCAGCCAGAGGTGCAGATCGGTTGCGACTTGATCATTGCGCGAGCGGGCAGTGTGCAGTTTGCCAGCAACGGGGCCGATT
The DNA here is from genome assembly GCF_053819265.1 of Lacticaseibacillus sp. 30. Classification (NCBI taxonomy): domain Bacteria; kingdom Bacillati; phylum Bacillota; class Bacilli; order Lactobacillales; family Lactobacillaceae; genus Lacticaseibacillus; species Lacticaseibacillus sp. 30. The sequence goes on along the minus strand of NZ_JBSOQX010000005.1, from coordinate 123,841 downwards.
TCAGCGGTCAACAGGGCTTCCATATTAAGATGGATATCCTCATTTTCAACCGTGAAGTGCAGTTTGCCAGCAGCCAATTCCTTCTCCAGATGCTGCAAACCCGCCGTGATCGTGTCGGCATCGGCTTGGGGGATGATGCCGGTTTTGCCCAGCATCTTGACATGTGCAAGCGACCCCTCCAAATCTTCTTGGGCCATTTGCTGATCAAAACCGATGGAGGCTCCAAAAGCATCAACCCAGTGTGCCGCTTTTTCAGTAAACCGACCGCCCCATAACTTATCAGTCATGTTGTTTTTCCTCGAAGTGCACATGGTTGACTTGCTCGAAAACGGTTGTCGGCAAGGTCCAGAGTTTGATAAAGCCAGCTGCTGCTTCTTGATCGAAGGAATCAGCGCTCGTGTAAGTCGCGAGATCTTCATCGTAAAGCGAGTTGTGGGCGGATTTGCGAGCAACGGCTGTGGCGTTGCCTTTGTAAAGCTTCATTTTCACTGTGCCATTAACGACAGCCTGAGTCTTGTCGATGAACGCCATCAAGGCATCAAACAACGGTGAGATCCACTGCGCTTCATAGATCATGTTGGTGATTTTATCTTCGATCGTTGGTTTAAAATGCTGAACGTCACGTTCAAGCGTCAGGTTTTCTAGATCGTGGTGGGCCGCCATAATGACAGCAGCGGCTGGCGCTTCATAGACTTCACGCGACTTGATGCCAACTAGCCGATTTTCGATTTTATCAATCCGGCCAATGCCATTGTCGCCAGCCAGCTTGTTTAGCTCCTTGATCATCGTTGCCAGTGCCATGGGTTCATCATTTAACGCCACCGGAACGCCTTGCTTGAAGGTGAGATCAATAAAAGTTGGATCATCAGGAGCGGCCTCCGGGGAAACTGTCATACCCCAAGCATCATCTGGTGCCTGATTCCAAGGATTTTCAAGAATGCCGGCTTCATTTGCACGGCCCCAGAGGTTGGCATCAATGGAATAAGGAGATTTTTTACCAATTGGTACCGGGACGTTATGCTCCTTGGCGTAATCAATTTCTTCCTCACGGGACCAGTGAAAATCACGGATTGGGGCTTCGATTTTCATTTCCGGGTCCAAAGCGTGGATCGCGGCTTCAAAGCGAACTTGGTCATTGCCTTTACCGGTTGAACCATGGGCAATCGCTGTGGCATTTTGCGCGTGGGCAATTTTCACCAGATGTTCAATGATCAATGGCCGAGATAAGGCGGAAACCAGCGGATAGTCGCCTTCGTACAAGGCATTAGCTTTAATGACCGGGGCAACATAGTGATCGGCAAATTCATCTTGGGCGTCAACCACAATCGAATCGAGTGCACCAACGTTCAGTGCTTTTTGCTGAATGGCGTCAAAGTCGGCGTTTGGCTGGCCGACATTTAATACCACCGCAATCACTTCATAGCCTTTGTCTTTTAACCACGGGATGGCAACCGAAGTGTCCAAGCCGCCTGAATATGCCAGTACGATTTTTTCTGTCATGAGTTAAAAATCCTCCTTAGTTTTGAGGTGCTATTTGAGCGTTACTTTGATCTTAATTAAAGCGTTTTTCAATCAGTCGCAGCAGGCGTGAAAGAGTGAAGGTCATGATGAAGTAGAGAATTGCCACAACAACTAGCGGTAAGAATGGTTTGAATGAAGCACCTTGAACGACGGTTCCTTCAAACATCAATTCAGTGGCACCGATCACGGACAAGACGGAACTTTCCTTGATATCGGTGACGAATTCATTACCCAACGCTGGCCAGATATTCTTTGTTGCTTGCGGCAGGATGACATAACGCATGGCCTGACCTTGATGGAGTCCGAGTGAACGGGCGGCCTCGGTTTGACCGATCGGGACGGAGTTGATCCCACCACGAATGATTTCGGCAACATAGGCACCTGAGTTGATGGCCATGGCGATGGCACCGGCAACGAATGCGCTAAGATCGAGACCAAGAATTTGCGTTCCGAAGAAGACGATGAAAGCCTGCACCAGTAATGGGGTACCGCGAATGAATTCGATGTAGACGTTCGCGATTGCCTTGGCAAACCAACTGTGGCTTAGTTTCATCAAGGCGAGCAGCGTGCCAATCACAGTCCCGAAGAAAACAGTTAGAACCGCAAAGATCAGAGTGTAGAGTGCGCCACGAAGGAAGTAGTTGCCATATTTAGCCCAGAAACTTTGGTTTTGATCCTGTAGTTTATAAGCGGCTTGCAGATAGGTCTTGTATTTGGCGCCTTTGACCTTACTGATTGTCTTGTTGACCTGAGCGAGCAGGGCTGAATTTTGTTTGCTGACGGCAATGGCCGTTGGTGCTTTGGGGGTAGCAAAATGCGGATTGAGTACCATTAAGCTTGGTGTCCGCGCCACATAAGAATCAGCGATGGTGCTGGCTAAAACGGCACCATCCAGCTTGTTATAGGAGACTTGAGCAATGACATCATTGGCCTTGTCGAGACTTGAAATTTTGGCACCTGGGAGTTGCGTTTTAGCAAGCTGCTCCTGCGTCGTTTGCTTTTGAGCCCCGACCTTTTTGCCGGAAAAATCAGCGATCGATTTATACTTGGCTTTATCAGCCTTCCGAATCACCATAACCTGTGTCTCATATAGATAAGGCGTTGAAAAATTGACTTCTTTTTCCCGTTCAGGGGTTTTTGACATACCGGAGACGATCAAATCAATTTTGCCGGTTTTCAAGGCACCAATTAAGGCGGTGAAGTTCATTTCCTTGATCTGCAGTTTCACGCCCATGTCTTTGGCGATCTGTTTTGACATGGAGATATCTGCACCAACAATGGTATCGGCCCCATTGAGGGTGGCATGGAACTCAAGTGGTGCGTAATCGGCTGACAGACCAACAACCAAGTAACCACGTTTTTGAATTGCCGCCAGATCCTCGCTTGCTGCCGCCGTTGGTACCGGCTGATTTGCAGCGAAGCCGACGAGCATAGCCACCAGCGCAATGAAGGCCATGGCCCAATGTTTGATTCCCCGCATATGTTTCACTCCTCATTTGTGATTATGGATTGAATATATACTCATTTATATGAATATGCAAGGAAAATGTTAAATATGCAAAAAAAATACAGACTAAACTTTAGTCTGTTCTGTTTAAACCAGCAAGAAAAGGCCGAATCAATTGCCAGAGTTTCGCGTTGTCTTTGATGTACGAATTGTGATTTTCACCGGGAAGAATATGCAGCTCAGCGTTTTGAATATTAGTCGCAATGGTGAGCGTTTCTTTTCGTGCAATCAAGTCACGACTGCCTGCAAGGACCAATGTTGGAATGGCCACCCGATGCAACATAGCGGGTGTGATTTGCGGTTCATGGAGCATCATTGCCATTTTAGGTGATGGATGGTAACCGGCAGCAACCCGAAAAGCAATTCGCGAATACCAGCGTAAGCCTTGCGGGGTCAGATTCGCCCCAGCAAGAATTAAAGCGCCGGCTAACTGGGGTTGACGAATCGCCAACTGCAATGCCACAATCGCGCCATCAGAAAAGCCAAGCAAAATCGGCTGCTCAAGCTCCAAGCCAGTGATAAGGGCCGCTAAATCTGCCGTCATTGCATCATAACTCAAGCGACTCGTCCGCGAACTCTGACCATGATCGCGACTATCCACTGCAATCACCGTATACAGCGGTGCCAATTGCTCAATCAGGTTAGCAAAAATCGTATGGTCCTCACCATTCCCATGCAACAACACGATCACTGGTCCCGAACCGCGCCGTTGATAGTAAAGCCTGAGCTGATCATGATAAAAGAACATATTAGCAACCTCCAAAATTCATAATTGGGTGATTAAATGTCGGCAAGCACCGGAATAGCGATGCGCGTTTAGTGTGAAGACGAGTTGAATGACGAAGTGTTTAATTGATAAAGTTTTCTTATGCTTGTTGGCAAGTGAGCGTCTGATACTTGTTGTAAAGAATACCATTGATAGCCTACAGAGCAGGACATCACAACATGTCAGGAAGGTAAACAGAATTGCATTGCCTTTAAAAATTCAATGTACGATAAACAAAGAGGAGTCGAACTCTGGGATAGAAAACAAAGAGTTGGCGGAGCGGCGATGGGCTCAGCACTGAAATTTTCCTTAAGCGGGTGGTTTTCCCGCTTTAGGAAAAGGCCGAGCTTTTAGACGGCGCGCCGGGCTTGCGCGTTGGCTAAAAGTCGTGCCCAGTGCGTTCCAGCCCAATCGCCGCGGAGCCAGCTTGCAGCAGCATTTAATGCAAGCCGGAATCTATCGAAGTGCGACCTAACGTGCTTGTAGAAAATGCGCTCGCGGTCCCAGAAACCTGCATATAAGAACCTCAAGCTTAAATGAACTAAGTCCTGCCATTTAGGCTTAAGGCCGCTTATGCTTCGGTTTCAAACTGGGCCCCTCGCGCTCTTTCCCTAAAACCGTTATACTATAGTAGTGTATCTTAAACCAAGGAGGGCCAATGATGGCGAAAAAAATCCTGGTCGTTGACGATGAGAAGCCTATCTCTGATATCGTCAAGTTTAATTTGGATAAAGAAGGTTACGATGTCGTAACCGCTTATGATGGCGAAGAAGCCTTGAAAAAAGTCGAAGCAGAGTCACCCGACTTAATTTTACTTGATCTGATGTTACCAAAAATTGATGGGCTTGAAGTCGCCCGACAAATTCGTAAAGAACATGACACCCCAATTATTATGCTGACAGCTAAGGACTCAGAAATTGATAAAGTGCTCGGGCTGGAACTCGGTGCTGACGATTACGTCACCAAACCATTTTCCAACCGTGAACTGGTGGCACGTGTCAAAGCTAACTTGCGCCGAACCGCATCATCCAACGCTGCCAGCAATGAAGAAGACGAAGCAAACAAGGAATTAGAAGTCGGAGATCTAACGATTCACCCCGATGCCTATACAGTCTCTAAACGCGGTGAAAACATCGAATTAACCCACCGTGAATTTGAGCTGCTGCACTACCTTGCCCGACACCTTGGGCAGGTCATGACCCGTGAGCATCTGCTGCAAACCGTTTGGGGCTACGATTACTTTGGCGATGTCCGCACCGTCGATGTGACCGTCCGCCGTCTGCGTGAAAAAATCGAAGACAACCCGTCTCACCCTGAATGGCTGGTGACTCGACGCGGTGTCGGTTACTATCTGCGGAATCCCGATGCTGAATAATTAGGAGCACCACTGTTGAATAAAAAGATTCGCTTCTTTCAGTCAATCCACTTCAAAATTGCGATCGTATTTATTCTCTTGTTAGTCGTGACGTTGGAGTTAATTGGGGCTTACTTTGTTAAGACCCTTGAGCAGCAAAACATTGAGCAGTTTAAGACCAGTGTGAACGTGGACAGCTATATTCAAGATAAGCTGGCCGCGGATTTGTTGCGGACTGATACAGAAGGCGCCAATGATGATATTAAAAGCACGTTGAGCCAGGCAGATATTGCCAACTCAGCGGATTTACAAGTGGTTGATGCGAAGGGCACTATTCGCGGCGACAGTGATATTAATGCGCAAACCAATGTGGGGCAAAAGTCAGCTAACTCCAGCATTAAAAACACATTGTATTCTGGCCAGCAATACGAAGGTTATGAATACCGTGATCGAACGGGATCAACTTATTATAAAGTGATCCCGATCAAAAATCCGAATGCGACAGGCGACAACAATTCAGTGATCGGCGCCATTGCCATTTCGGCATCTATGGAACAGGCCTACGATAGCATCAATAAAATCGTGGGCATTTTCCTAATCTCAAGTTTAGTAGCTGGCTTACTGGGCACTTTACTATCGATTGTCATCAGCCGGGCTATTACTCGTCCAATTGATGAAATGAAGAAGCAAGCGATTCGCATGGCGCGCGGCGATTATTCTGGACAGGTTCGGATTTATGGACAAGACGAGCTGGGTCAGTTGGCAGTTGCCGTTAACAACCTCAGTGTTCGCGTTGAAGAAGCACAAGAGGCGTCTGAAGCGGAACGTCGGCGGTTGGATAGTGTGCTGGCTCACATGACGGACGGTGTTATCGCGACTGATCGGCGTGGGAATGTTATCATCATCAACCAGACGGCACTGAATTTCCTGAACACCAAGAATGAAGATGTCATCGGTGTTTCAATTCTAAAGCTGTTGAACATCGCTAAGGATTATACGTTGCGCGATCTGCTGGAACATCAAACAGAACTGTTGTTGGACTTTTCGGAGCAACTGGATCATGAATTGATTCTACGTGTCGATTTTAGTCTGATCCAGCGGGAAACCGGGTTTATTTCCGGTTTGGTCGCTGTTTTGCACGATGTTACCGAACAACAAAAGATTGATCGTGATCGCAAAGAATTTGTTTCCAATGTGTCACATGAATTGCGGACGCCCCTCACATCAGTTCGCAGTTACATTGAAGCTTTGAGTGATGGTGCGTGGAAAGATCCAAAGCTGGCGCCACGTTTTCTCAACGTGACCCAAGAAGAAACGGATCGGATGATTCGGATGATTAATGATCTCTTGAGCTTGTCACGGCTTGATTCTGGCACCAGCAAGTTCAATTTGGAAACCGTTAATCTCAACGAATTCTTCAATTATGTGCTTGATCGTTTTGACATGATGTTAAAAACCGATAATGAACACACGGGTGAAGCCAAAACGGCCCAACCGCTGCCACAGCCAGATGGTCAAAAGAAACGGTACTCGATTAAGCGCGAGATTACTGATCAGGACTTATGGGTCGAAATTGATACCGATAAGTTTATGCAAGTGATTGATAATATTATGAACAACGCGATTAAATACAGTCCGGATGGCGGGACCATCACGGCGCGGCTGTTCCAGACGCATGACCACGTGATCCTATCGATTAGTGATCAAGGACTTGGCATTCCACGTCAAGATCTGGGCAAAATCTTCGATCGCTTCTATCGGGTCGACAAGGCACGATCACGCAAGCAAGGCGGTACCGGTTTAGGATTGGCAATCTCGAAGGAAGTTGTTGAAGCCTTGCATGGCCGAATTTGGGTCGATTCGCAAGAAGGCCGCGGCAGCACCTTCTATATCTCACTGCCGTATGAACCGATCACAGACGGAGGTGATGATTGGGATGAAGCTTAGTAATTGGATCTTAAGAATCAGCCTGATCGCCATGGTGATCTTGAGTTTTATTTTCACATCCTTAATTTGGCGTAATCCATCGCGTCAGGAACGGCGCAGCACTTCAAGCATGCAGGTCACAACTGAAAATGATCCCAATGTTAAAAAGATGGAAGCAACGGTTTATCTTCCTAGTCGGGTGTACTACACGCATGGCGACCAGAAGCAAATGCTCTTTCAGGCAAATGCCAGTATGGGATCACGTGTCCATCAAGAGATGGCAAGTTGGCATATGCAACAGATCAAAACCATTGGAAAAGTTTCGCAGAATAACTATGAGAACTTTTTGACTCAAAATGGCAGTCTGCAATTAGTTTACCAAGACGTGATGAGTTTTAATCATTTTGAGCGATGGTTCTTTAACAAGCAGCCTAATCTAAAATCAGCTGATTTTCATTTTAACCGGATCCTGTTTGATTTAGATGGATCAGGCAATAAACTGATTTTTATCAATGACGCGACAAGAACGGTTTACGAGGCCAAAATGGCTAACGTTACAACCAACAAGTTACGCGATGCGGTGGCTAAACAAGCTACAGGGGCCTTTCCGGTCGAGGAGAGACGCTTGGGCAATAGCGAAGTCGCTTTCTTCACCCGTCCAATTAAGTTGCAGCCATATGCCTATCTGATGGATCAACAGAGTGCTAATTACTATGTTTCGCTGTTAATGCCATCGAAAACCGCCAGCAACGTGGATTCACGAGAAATTGGCGATAGTACGTTATACACCGCCGGATCAACTCGGCGGATGACAGCTGATTCATCCACTGGGGCAATCGAGTTTGAAAATTATGCGGCCAATTTTCCTAGTACTGGGTTAGCTAATTTCTTCCATGCGACGTTTGAAGGACTTAGTGATTTGCAGATGACCAATCTGGCCAGCATGCGTTATTTTCAATATGACGCAAGTCGCAGTGCTGTTATCTATAAGACCTTTGTTCAGGGCTTTCCGATTTTTAATGGCTATCAAAAAGGGGATGTTACGGTGCGCTATACCCAGACATCTGAAGAGATTAATTTCTCAAACACCAATTTGACCGTCCCGATCCCAACCGATCAAGCTGCCCAGACCTTGCCAGCAACTGCGACGATCCTGAGTCAATTAGAAGCCGCTGGCTATCGCGTCAATCAAATTACGGATATTTTGATTGGCTATCAATGGACGGGCAGCAGCAATGATCAACAAGTGGTCGATTTGCAGCCGACGTATTATATTGAGATGAAAGGCGAATACCGCGATTATCAGAGTTGGATCAATCACCAAACAGATCAGCAGGCTAATGCTGCTAGTGAACAAACAGCTGCCAGCACGGCTACACCGAGTAATGATGCAGCAAGCGCGAGTGTCAGCACATCAGGTTCAAGTCAGTCGCAATAAGTCATGTTAACAGCGTAACAACGCAGCTTCGGGCACGCTGAGGGAGGCGATCTTGTGGATTTTCGACGCATTGAATGGATTTTTCTAGTCGTGTTTGTCGGTCTGAATATTTTCTTAGGCATTAGCTTTTTTCAGGCGCAGCAGGTCGATTTGGCAACAACCAAAAGTGGAGATGCCGCCACGATCACCGACATTACGCGTGACCAGATTAAGCTGCCGCATTTGAGCAAGCAAACACCAGAAGGCGATTATCTTGCAAGTCAGGCGAACACAGCGTTAAGTGCTGCGCACAGCAAGTTGGTGAAGCAACAGGTCAGCATCAGTGAAGGTGATTACCAAGAGTTGCAGGCAAGCTTAGACACGCCGATCACTTTGAAAAAGAGTCAGCAAATACGCCAACTGACGACATTTGTGAAAGACAGTATTTACCATGGCAGCGAATACGAATATGCGCCGGCGCTTTCCAGTGATGAACGTGTTGTCTTTGCTCAGCACCCCAAGGCTGGCTTGATCTATGATCGGCGGGCTGCAGTGACCTTGCATGTAGTTGACGATCGGTTGGTTAGTTATAGCCAAACTTACCTTGCAAAGTTAAGTGTTTTGCGCGACCGCTTAAATTTAATGAGTGAACAGGATGCGGTGATTACGTTGTATCGAGATAACGATATTCCGAACAATTCCGCGATTGTATCTACTAAATTGGCCTATAGTTACTTGTTAGATGCAAAGGGGAGCACGGTTTACGTGCCAGCGTGGTATATCGGTGTTAAAAACCGTGCAACCGGCAATGTGACGGTTAAACGCGTGAATGCCATTACCCGAACCGTTATGAAGAATCGTAATGACAATTAGTGTTAAAATGTAATGAAATAACAACTGGATGATCAATTTGTTCATCAGTTAATTCATCAGTTAAATGGTAGAAGATGGGAGATGTTGATCGTGGGCGAAGATTTTGGGATGCGTGTCAGTGTCCTTGCTAGCAGCAGTTCAGGCAACGCAACCTATATTGAAACGCCGGGTCATAAGGTGCTGGTTGACGCCGGCTTGTCCGGCAAAAAGATCGAGACGCTGATGCAAAGCATCGGGCGCGACCTGACAGATGTCGATAGTGTCTTCATCACCCATGAACACAGTGATCATGTCCGTGGTGTCGGTGTTTTAGCACGACGTTATCCGAAACTGAGTGTGTATGCGAATGCAAAAACCTTTGCGGCACTGCCCAAAAGTGTTGGCAAAATTCCAGAAGACCAATTGCGGCTTTTTGACATGGGCGCAACGTTGACATTAGGTGATTTGGATGTTGAGAGTTTCGGCGTTTCACACGATGCTGCGGCGCCGCAGTTCTATCAGTTCCATCATGACGGGAAAACCTTCACGATTCTAACAGATACAGGGTATGTTTCTGACCGTGTTGCAGGTACCATTCGTGATGCAGATGCCTATGTCATGGAATGTAACCATGATCTTGAGATGTTACGAACGGGGCCTTATCCATGGCCACTAAAACAGCGTATTTTAGGCGACCAAGGCCATCTTTCCAATGAGGACGGCGCTGATGCCTTGATGGATGTTATCGGGCTGCGAACCAAGCGCATTTATTTAGGACACCTTTCTCCGCACAACAATAATAAACCACTCGCACACCTAACCGTCGCTTCACTATTAGCTCAACAAGGCCTAGCCGTCGATCACGACTTTCGTATCTACGACACCGATCCTGCAGTTGCAGATCCGCTGTTTGTGGTATAAAGCAAAGCGCGAGCAGGAGCGCTTAGAAACCGGAATGTAAGTGGCCTCAGGCGTGATGGCTGGGCTTTGGCCATTGCGCCTGAGGTCCTTACATTCCGGTTTCTACGACTGCGAGCGCGTTTCCGCAGCAGCAGCGGTGGCGTCTTAAGCATTTTCCGTCATCCAACGCTACCACACGCTACCCAAGGCAGTGAATATCCCGACCCAAAAATCCGGTCGCATATTCACTGCCTTTCATTTTTTATTGATGGTGCAAAAAATAAGCAACCCCACGAACTAATATCGCGATACCGCGGGTCTGAGACTGTATTAAAAAATCCCGAGGTTGTTCATAATTTCGTCAAAATCGCCCCTTACAATTATAAATGTAATCAGGGCGAGTTAGAACTGCCCATAGAGCGCGAACTAGTCCAGGTAAAAACCAATGTATCAGCGGCCTCAGCCAAACGGCTAGGTCTTATGAGTCAGTTTCTGGGCAAACGAGCGCGTTTAAAGGAGGAATTCCGTTATGGATAATGGAAGTCATAACTTTCAAGAGACACCACAAAACGAGCAACAGCCACAGCGGGCACCAAAAAAGCCTAAGAATAGCGGCTGGAAGCAGATTGCGATTGTTGCTGTTGTGGCAGCCTTGATAGGTGGCGGTGTTGGCGGCGGGACTGCCTATTTGGCAATCAACCACAGTCAAAGTCTCGGTGTAACCGATACGTCAGGGAAAGCCGGTACGACGAAGATTTCCAACGTTTCTGTTAATGAAAGCAGTGCATCGGAACAAGCCTTTGCGAAGGTTAAAGGCGCTGTCGTTTCCGTTGTGAATATGCAAAAAGCCGAGAGCAACAGTGACGGCCTAGACACATTTGGCGGTCTCGAAGGTATTTTTGGACAAGACAGTCAAAGCAGTAGTAGTTCGCAAAGCAGTTCGTCCAGTCTTCAAGAGGCCAGCGAAGGATCGGGTGTCATTTATCAGAAGAAAGATGGCAAGGCTTATATCGTGACGAATAACCATGTTGTTAGTGGTTCAGATAAGTTGGAAGTCATTTTGAGTGATGGCACGAAACTAACGGCCAGTCTTGTTGGCACGGACTCGACGTCTGACTTGGCAGTGCTGACCATCGATGGTAGCAAGGTCAATACAGTAGCCAGCTTCGGAGATTCTAGCAAGATTGCTACCGGTCAAACTGTCTTAGCGATTGGTTCTCCACTCGGTTCCCAGTACGCGACAAGTGTGACGCAAGGGATTGTCAGTGCGAAGAGTCGAACAGTGGATGTCACGGATGATAGTGGCAACACAACCGGACAGGCAACGGTTATTCAAACGGATGCAGCGATTAATTCTGGGAATTCCGGTGGTCCGCTGATTAATCTTTCAGGGCAAGTCGTCGGTATTAACTCTATGAAATTATCCGGCAACTCTGGCAGTAATGCCACCATTGAAGGCATGGGCTTCGCAATTCCAAGTGATGAAGTCGTTTCAATCATCAATCAACTCGTTGCTAACGGGAAAGTGGTTCGACCAGCGCTTGGCATCGAAGTTCGTGACTTATCCACTGTTTCTGCAACACAGCAGAAATCGGTTCTGAAGTTGCCTGCTAGTGTGACGGATGGTGTTGTGGTTGCTGGCTTTACCAGCGGCAGCAGTGCTAAATCTGCTGGTTTGAAGCAGTATGATGTGATCACGGCCCTTGATGGGGTAAGTACCTCAAACACAGCAGCCTTGCATACACAGCTATACAAACACAAGGTTGGCGACACGATTAAATTAACTTTGTATCGTGCCGGAGAACAGCAGACAGTCTCTGTGAAGCTGTCGCAAACGACAAGCGACCTTAAGAACTAAATCACACAAATCGATAATCCTCGAGTCAGAAAATGTTCGTTTCTGGATCGAGGATTTTTTGATGCACTTGCGAAGTTAGTGGCAAGCGGTTTCTCTGCAGTTTTGAGCTTTTATCCGAAAATTCAAGGGGCCAACCTGTGGAAAAGTTCAAGAAAAAGATTTGTCAAGAGTGGGTAACTTTTACCTAAAATTGATGCTTTACCTGTGGATAACTCTGTGGATACTGTTCATAACTAAGATTCTGGGGTGTGACTAAGTTATTCACTGACTTGGGGATAACCTGTGGATAAACTTTTTTAACTTGTGACAAAACGTTTGTTCCCAGCGGCTGGAACGGGATGCGTGAGCTGAAGTTTGTGAAATCGAACGATCAAAAACTGTGGATGACTTCTTTTTAAAAATTTTTTGCTTGAATTTTTTAAATCGCCTATTTGGTGTCAATTCGAATACTTAATACTATATTTGGCGTATGAAGTTATGAACATGTGGATAAGACGTGTGGATAACCTGTTGGTCGTTGCGAAAAACTCCGAATTTGACTTCATTTGGAAATGTGAGTACGATAAAGAAGGTAAAAGGTTGTGCACAACTCAATAGAGAGGATGGTTCGGATGCAAATCTCAATCAAACCAGCAGCAGTCACTTACTTGAAGGATCATGTCAATCAGGATCAACGGTTATTCTTGGCACTGGATGACGGCTCAAGCAAATATTCCAAACTTGGCGGTTCTTGTGCCATTGGAAATAAATATCAGTTAGTGGTTGCCGATGAGGATGATCAAGATTATGCGCTGCCACTGGACAACGAAGCTGGTTTCAAACTGACAACGGGTGACCCAGAAACGGATTATTTCGGCAGTGGTCTGACACTTGATTTCAAAAACGCATCGTTGGCTCTGCGTGATGACAGCGGCATTCTTGATGGGGCTGTGACCTTGAATAAGGACGCCGCCTTACCACAAAATGATGCACAACGTCGGGATGACATGACAAAACTGGGCGGCAAAATTTGCTAAGGTAGCTCTGGGCTATTAAGTCACTTTTTGCATCAACCAGTCATTGAATAGGACCACAAAGTTAGCACTCGACGTTTGCGAGTGCTAATTTTTGTGGTATACTAAAGGTGTTGTAGGGAAGACATGAAATGCCTTCGATATGAAAGGAAGTATTCGAATATGGCTAATGATTTGATGCGTCGTAATGATTGGCTGAGCGATCCTTTCTTTAACGATTTGGGTCGTCATCTTTTTGACAGCTTGACACCAGCAAATGTTGATCGCAGTCGGGTTCTAAAGACTGATATTCAGGAAAACGATCAGGCGTATGTTGTGAAAGTTGATGTGCCTGGCATTGAGAAGCAAAATATCAGTCTGAGTTACGATCGTGATGTGCTCAGCATTGCCGTTAAACATGAGGAGCAGGCTGATCATGCTGACAACGACGGTAACATGTTAATGTCAGAACGTAGCTATGGCCGCATGAGTCGTAGTTATCGGCTGCCAAATGTCAATGAAGGTCAGATCAGCGCCAAGGTCAATGATGGTGTCCTGACGATCGATCTGCCAAAAATGACAAGCGACCAAAAGGGCAATCATCAGATCAACATTGATTGATCTACGAATTATTTGCCTAGCTTCATTTATATACGAGAGACCGTACCGATTTTAATGGTGCGGTCTTTTATTTTGTTAAAAAAGCAAGTTATGTGAGCCTTATCATATGAGAAGCGTATAATATGAAGTGAATATTAGGGAAGCTATAAAATTAACGGGGTCAATCATTGCCGGTTTAAGCGTACTGGTTGGGGATGATGGACACTTGAGTTAATTTTCGGTAGAAGAGTTTAGCCATGGCTCAATTAATAGAAACCATGAATGTCGAGCATCTAAGTGGGACAGATTATATTCGTTCTAAAAAAGGTTGTGCTTTCAGATTGTAATGGTTATAATTGGGGTACTTAGAAAAAGGGAGTGGCAGTGATGAAAAAGAACTGGCAATTAATGATGGTGCTTGCTGTAAGTGCCATTGCGCTAGTCTTTGCTTTCGGTTTAAAGCAACCATTGATCGCGCAAGGGCTGATCACGGTGATGGGGTCAATCATTGCTTTAATTATGTTCTGGGGCATGGTGAAGACAATTCGTTCTGGTAACTTCGGCGTTGACTTGCTTGCCATTACGGCGGTTGTTGCCACCTTGGCGGTTGGCCAGTATTGGGCTGCGATGATCGTGTTATTGATGCTGACTGGTGGCGATGCGCTTGAAAGCTACGCAGCAACAAAAGCAAGCAGTGAATTAAAGCAATTACTCGAAAATGCACCGACAACCGCGCATCGTATGGTTGATGGACACGTTGAAGATGTTGAAGTTGAGGCCGTCCAAGTTGGCGAAACGATTTTGGTTAAGCCGCAGGAAGTCGTGCCAGTTGATGGTACGGTTTTGGCAGGTGAGAGTTTGGTGGATGAAGCCAGTTTGACGGGTGAATCAAAACCGGTTGCCAAAAACGCAGGTAGTGACATTATGTCTGGGACCGTCAATGGTGACGCTGCCCTAACTGTCAAGGTCACGCAACGGGCTGAAGATAGTCAGTATCAAGGGATTATTAAACTGGTTAAGGAATCCGAAGCGCGGCCAGCACATTTTGTTCGGATGGCTGATCGTTATGCGGTACCGTTTACGTTGATTGCTTATGTGATTGCGGGTCTTGGCTGGTTCTTCTCTGGCGACCCAGTTCGCTTTGCACAGGTATTGGTTGTGGCCTCGCCTTGTCCGCTGATTCTGGCCGCGCCAATTGCGATGGTCTCCGGCATGAGTCGTAATAGCCGCAACGGGATCATTGTCAAGTCAGGGACTACGCTAGAAAAGTTAAGTGATGCTAAAACCTTTGCCTTTGATAAAACCGGCACCGTGACACGCGGTATTTTAAAAGTTGCAACGATTTTGCCACAAGCCGGTTTCTCACAGGATCAGCTTTTGAAGCTAGCCGCAAGTGCGGAAGGTCAATCGACTCATATTTTGGCGCGTTCACTGACAGATGCTGTGCCGACAGCTGACCGACTGCCTGCGACAGATGTGTCGGAAACAACTAGCTTTGGCGTTAATGCCACGGTGGATGGCCGCAAAGTCAAGGTCGGTAAAGCCGAGTTTGCTGGGACGAAGGCTACGGTTGATACGACTGCCGTGTATGTGAATGTTGATGGCCAGTACGCAGGTGCGATCACATTTTCCGATCAGATTCGTCCAGAAGCAAAAGAAACGATGACGAAACTGCACGAATTAAATGATGCTAAGCTGATTATGATTTCTGGCGATCAGCAGTCAATCGCTGATAAAGTGGCGGCACAGGTCGGCATTGACCAAGTCTATGCGGAACAATTGCCACAACAGAAGATTGAAGTTTTGGATAACGTCCCTAAGGATGGCCGGCCAGTTGTGATGGTTGGTGATGGTGTCAATGATGCACCTTCATTGGCGATTGCTGATGTCGGCATTGCAATGGGTGCACATGGGGCAACCGCGGCAAGCGAATCGGCTGATGCCGTGGTTCTGCGCGACGATTTGGCGAAAGTTGCTGCGGCCACTTTAATTGCTAAGGAAACCATGGTCATTGCCAAGCAAGCAGTCCTCATCGGCATTGCGATTTGTACAGGTTTGATGTTAATCGCCAGCTTCGGTGTCATTCCAACAATTATTGGCGCAATGCTGCAAGAAGTTGTCGATACCGTGACGATTCTCTATGCTCTGCGAGCGCGCAATGGCTTGCATCGGCAGGCACTTGTGGATCCTGTCCGGGCAACTGCTGAACGTGAACAGATTCAGCAGATCAACTAGTAGAAAACCCAAAGACCCGCATCAATTCGACGTAGCTGTCGAACTGATGCGGGTCTTTTGTGAGACTTAAACGTTGTTTGAATCATATGATAACGTAGCGAAACGCCGATGATGGTGGGAGAAGAGGCCATTATCAGCGATTTTCGAAAGTAGCAAAGGTCTAATGCTGCGGTTGACTGTTTTTGTTTGCATCTTGCCCTGTGGGATTGGAAGAAGATGGCGCAGAGGAACTTGGTTTTGAACTACTGCTACCACTGTCGCCGTTTGGTCCCCAAGTCCACTGAAAGGAACCGTCGCTCATTGTGACAGACCTGATCGTCATGTCATCAACGGCTTTGCCTTGGATTTTGATGGATGCAACTGCATCGTCATAGGTTTTATACAAACCGCCGCTCAAAACGGCCGTCATGGGCTCTGCTTTGTTGGCCGAAGCTGATATTGACGAGGAAGCACTTGCACCAGCGTTATTGTCGGTGCTTGAACTTGTCCCACTCGGTGAAGTAGTCGGTTGACTCGGAGCTTTCTGGCTCGGTTGACTTGTTTGATCAGAAGCTTGACCTGCAGTTGTCGCGTGATTCCCAGACACGCCGCTAGCTGGTTCACCAGTGTCTTGCTGATTTTGCCGACCAGTAGTTGCGGTTTGCTTGGTTGAAGATGTGTCTGTCGATTCCATTGCCACGGTCGTATCATTGTTAGCTTGTGATTTCTTCGCTACTTGGACCAATGGCAACACGTTTTTGGCAAAGTCCTGATTTTCGACATTTTCAATGGCGTTGATGGCTAGGTCAATGTTACTGCTGCTCAGATCGGCCTTTGGGTGCTGTAAATTCTGGTCGTTATAAAGTTTTTTGATCTGCGCAATCGCTAAAGATTTCTTGTAAAGTTGTGTGACAGCTTGCTGATAGTCAGCTGCAAATGCCGGTTTGATTGCGACAATGGCCTTATAGGCTGCACTGGCTCGGGTACCTTCCGATTCGATCTGCGCCAGATTACTACTCTGGGCGTTAGTTGCCTCTTGAATCGTTAGCATGTTACTGGCAGCGTCAGCATCCCGTTTGTCCTTGGCGACAATTTTCTTTTGATCGCGATTTTCCACGTTATGAACTAATTGGTTGACCTTGGCCTGAGCTGCGGTCACCATGGATCGTGATAAGTGTTTCGCAGGGAAAGTTCGCTTGGATGACGAGTATAGTTGGCTGATTTGTTGCGTTGCCGCTTGGACGGCGTGTTGTTCAAATGAGGTATCGATCGTATTCCGCATCCCGTAAAAAACGGTTAAGTAACCTGCAAGCAGGGTTACGATCAAGATTTGGAAAATATGTTTTCGCTTCATTGATGGCACCTCCAATATCCTAATGGTACGGGCCGGACTTAACAAGACCATTGCAAACAGGTCACGAAACAACTTCTTTTTGTTACACATTAATGTATTTGTAATATAAGGGGTTTACTAAAAAGGTGCAAGTTCATTCAAAAATGAGAATGAACTTGCACCTTTTTTCATGCTGTTTAGTTTTTTTCCTGATAATCCGAACTGAATGCTCTTGATGCCAAAATTTGCTGGATCAGCATGACTACACTTTTTGAGGAAATGGAAAGCTGTTATTTTATAAGCCTCGCGAAGCATTTCCTGTTATTTAATCGTGGGATGCTTGACAACCATGCAGGTATTCGGTTAGTGTTTGAGTCAATCAAATAACCGTTCATGCAAACCTTTGAAGTGGAGATCAAGCTGATTGTGCACGCACAGAGAGCCGGCGATGCTGCGAGTCCGGCCGAACGCAGGTCAGTAAATGGACCACTGAGGGTTCCCCCGAAAGTTTTTCGAGTACGGGGAAACGTGTTGACATACGTCAGTTGTCGCCGGGGTGTTGGCCTCGGGCTAAGCGTGATCAAACACTGCCAGATGCTACCATCACACAGGCGCAGTCTCTTTGATCAAACTAAGGTGGCACCGCGGGAAACCGTCCTTAACAAGATGTTTGTTATGGACGGCTTTTTTTGTGAGCGCTCGCCAGCCCGGTTTCTGGGCTGGCGAGCGCGTTATGGAAGCTAGTCCATCAAGCAAAACATGCTTGATGGCAGCACGCGACACAAATCAACCAAACGAGGTGCACAAAAATGAAAAAGCATGTTTTCTTGGGTTTAGGCTTATTCGGGATCACCGCACTACTTGCTGCATGCGGACAGCAAACCAAGGCTGCAACGACCCAGCGTACGCTAAACGTTGCCGTCAGCACAGAGGCCAGTTCACTTGATCCGGCGCATGCCGTTGATGCAACCAGCGGCGGTATTTTGGAACAAATTATGACGCCGCTTTACGACCATGATAAGGACGGGAAGATCATTCCGGCGATGGCGACAAAGGTTGTCAAATCAACTGATGGCGGGAAAACATATACGTTGACGCTGCGCAAAGATGTGAAGTGGAGTGATGGTACCCCGGTAACAGCCAAAGATTTTGTTTACTCCTTGAAGCGCATCGTTGATCCTAAGACGAAAACCGAATTTGCATATCAATACGATGCGATTGCTAACTATCAGGACATTGTTGCTGGCAAGAAATCCCCTGATACATTAGGTGTTTCGGCACCAAGCAAATATGTACTCAAAATTCAGCTCAGCCAGCCAACCCCCTATTTTGCTAGTCAGATGACTGGCTATTATCCGACTAATGAAGCCGCTGTGAAACGGTATGGCAAGCAATTCGGAACGAGCGCGGATAAAATCGTGACCAATGGCGCATATAAAATTAAAAACTTCAATACCACGAGTGATAGCTGGGACTATGTGAAAGATCCCGAATATTTTGCCAAAAAGGCTGTCAAAATCGCTAAAGTTCATGTGACGGTTTTGAAGGATTCCAGCACGATCGATAACCTTTTTGCAACGGGCAAGCTCGATGATGCACCGTTGTCGGGCAACTTAATCCAAAAAGAAGCCAAAAATCCTGCGTTGACCAAAACAGTGGCGGCCAACATGAATTATCTGCAATTCAATACCAAGAACCCACAGCTCAACAATGTTAATTTGCGGCGAGCTGTCTCTGCGGCGTTAGATCGTCAAGCCATGACAACTAAAGTGTTGCAGGATGGCTCCAAACCTGCTAAGGCCTTTGTTCCGCAAGGCTTAGCCACGAATCCATCAACTGGCAAAGATTTCACCGCAGATGCTGACACACCACTGACTTATTCACCAACCAAAGCCAAGGCTTATCTCAAAGTAGCCTTGAAAGAATTGCATACCGACAGCATCAATTTTGCGATTCTGACCTCAGATATTGACACCGATAAACAAGTCGGCGAGTACATCCAAAGTCAGCTCACCAAGGTTCTACCGCAGTTAAAAGTTACCGTCAGCAGCTTGCCAAAAATGACCCGAATTCAACGCTCACTTGATGGTAAGTTTGATGCCGTACTGATGAGCTGGAACTCAACGATTCAAGACCCATCCGACTATCTCAATACCGCCACAGCCACTAACATTTCAAACTTTTCTAAGTTCAGTGATAGCCAGTTCACTGCCTTGATGGCTAAAGTAAATAACACCAATGGCCAAAGCGCGAAGGCACGTTATCAGGAAGAATTGGCCGCTAATGCGCGGGTTATTGATGTTGCGGGGTACATTCCCGTTTTCCAAAGTGCTAATAGTCGGCTGATCAATACTAAGGTTGGCGGGCTTCACTACAGCATGTTACAACCGGCGGAATACCGGCACGCTTACTTCAAATAGTGACAAAAGAAAGCAGGTCGAAAAATGACAATACCCATGCAGGATTTTCTAACGAAGTATTTACAGTTTCATTCCGTCTCTTTAGCAGAGGAAAATGAAATTCCAGAAACCGCCGAATTTCTACGAACCCAGTTTACCAAGCTGGGCGCAACAACAAGCCGCATCTTGCACACAGACCGCACCAACCCAGCTGTGTACGCGGTTTTTCCGGCGCAGACAGCAGATGCCCCCACAATCTTGTTCTACAATCATTACGATGTTCAACCAGCTGAACCGCTAGCCTTATGGCAAAGTGATCCCTTTCAGTTGAAAATGACCGACACCCATCTGTACGCTCGGGGGATAAATGACGATAAAGGTGAACTGGCGGCACGCTTGGCAGCACTTCAGCGCCTGCAAGCGCAAGGCAGTCTTCCTTGTACCATTAAGTTCTTGGTTGAAGGGGCAGAAGAACAAGGCAGTCCGAATCTAGACTACCTGTTAGCGCAATATGCTGATCTGTTAGCCGCTGACTTCTGCCTATGGGAATCTGGCGGTCGAAATGAGCAAGGCAAGTTTCAAATCTCGCTGGGTGTGAAAGGTGGCGTCGCGTTTCAGCTGAGCGTTAAAACGGCAGATTTTGATCTTCATTCCAGTTTAGGGGCGATCACAGAAAATCCGGCATGGCGGTTGGTTCAGGCTTTAGCAACATTGAAAAATGCAAAGGATGAGATTACGATTCCGCATTTTCTTGATGTCGTCAAGCCGCTGACAGCTACTCAAAAGCTGTTAATTCAAGACGCCGCCTTTGACTATGCAGCGTTTGCTAAGAACTACGGCATTACCCGCCCGGCAACGGTGCCAGCCGATGACATTAAGGCGGCCCTTTATAATCGGCCAAGTATGACCATCAACGGGTTATCCAGCGGCTATGAGGGTCCCGGCATTGGCAAGACCATTTTGCCGCACACCGCGCTGGCGAAGCTTGATCTGCGCTTGGTGCCAGATCAGACACCGGCAGAGACCGTCCGGCTAGTCAAAGAAGCGTTGACGGCTGGCGGTTATGACGATGTGATGGTGTCTGACTTCCTAGGCGAGCCGCCATTTAGAACCGATCCTGACGATCCACGTGTTCAGACGGCTTTGCAACTGGCGCGTACGACTTATGGGGATGATGATGTTCAAGTTGAGCTGAACTCTCCAGGCAGCGGACCGATGAAGTACTTTTATGATATCAATCACGCACCGATTATTTCATGCGGCATTGGCAATGCCCATTCTGCCGCCCATGGTCCCAACGAAAATGTGGTCATTGCTGATTACTTGAGCTTTATCGACTATTTGACCCAGTTAGTGCCGCAATTGGCCAAGACGAAAACAGCAAATTAATTGGCACTGACTTTTAGCGGTGGCCAATAAAAAATGACGATCCGCACAAATTTGCATGTGTGCGGTATCGTCATTTTTTTGACAGGCAACGCTTGCCTGATTATCGGTTAGTGATCCAAAAAATTACGGATTCTGGCTAGATGAAGAAGTTGCTGTCGAGGTTGAACTAGATGCCTGACTTTGCTCCGATTCACTGCTGCTAGCGGTAGATGAGCTAGCCTGACTACTGCTGTCTGCAACAGCTGGCTGACTACTATCGGCGGAGCTAGGCAGTACTGACGATGCTGACGGTTCGGTGTCACGACTGTCTTCTCCGGCAGTGGCATCTTGAGCGGTACTGATTAGCGGCATAACTTGGTCGGCGAATTGTTTATTGTCCAACTTTTCAACGGCAGCCAATGCAGCCTGTACTTGTGCCGAGCTCAGATTTGGCTTAGGAGTCTTGAAATCAGTGTCACTAAAAAGACTGGCAATTTTTGCCACAGCCGCTTCTTGATCAGACAACTGTGCCACACGTTTTTGATAGGTCTGGACGAAGGTTGGCTTCTGCTTGGCAAGCTCAGTTAATGCTTGCTGCGACTCATCTGACAACGTTTTTAGCTCATCCAGTTTTGTTGCATTTTGAGCGACAGCATCTTTAACAATCAGCATATGTTTAGCGGCATCAACATCGGCTTGTGCGCTGGCAAGTGCGGCAGCGTGGTCTGCATCATTGGCCTTCTGACGAGCCTGTTGTAATTTGGTCTCGGCAGCTGCTATAGCCTGCTTATTTAGCTGGTCTGAAGGTAATTGGTGCGATTGATCCTTGAACAAATCATTGACTTGGTCGGTAGCGGCTTGAACGGCCTGCGCTGACCGGGTATCTGTCCAAGTACTATGCATACCGTAAAATAAGGTAAAAAATCCTGCGGTCAGCGTGATGACGATGATCGAAAACAACGTCCTGCGCTTCATAAATACTTCCTCCTAAGAGCGAGCGTCAACCAATATCTTTAGCAGACAAGGTGCCAACACCTCCTGATGTGATGATTAAAATTTGATCATCACATCAGGAGGCAGATAGACAGCTTGCTTCATTGGTAGACGCATTATAGGACAGCTCAACTGATGTACAAACAAAGTGCGACAGGTCCATAAATAGCCTGTCGCGGTGGTTCGTTTCGAATGTCGCTGTTCCTTTTAGCAAATCCTAATTCTAGCACGTTGCCGGAGAAAAGCAATGAAAACGCATACATTACCGGTGTTATGTAATATTTGACTACTGTCATGACCTGATTTTTAACGAAGCATGTCGAATTGGCTGACTTTTTTGAGGTGGGTCATTGCTTCTTAACGAACCGTCAACCAGTAACCGGCACAACCCAACAAAATCAAACCAATTAAGTTAAAAATCGTAAAGCCGACAAAAAAACGAGTATGTGGCCGGTTACCATAAATCATGTATTGCTTGAAGACAAGTAAGTTAGCCATTGAACCAACGAGTGTCCCAACACCGCCGATGTTCGATCCATAAAATAAAGCCTCAACATAACCTGTAAAGCGTGCCAGCAGCACTGTAGACGGGACGTTGGAAATAACCTGACTGGTGAAAACACCACTAAGATAAACAGATTCCTCTGAATTTTCCAAACCAGCAAGGAAGTGTATTACCCATGGAATCTGGCCAACGACGCTGACAATAATGAAAAAGCCAGCAAACGTTAAGACCACCGCGTAATCAACGTCTCGCATATCTTTAGGGTCCAGTGCTAAGGATAAGGCAATCGCCAAAACAGCCCCTAACCAAGCAGGAACAAGACCAATGACCCCAGCGAAGACGACGCACGCAACGGCAATGGCAAACATGGTCGGCCGCATTTGAATATGGATGTGTTCAGCTGGGACATTCGGGACAGGCACATTACGCAAGAAAAGGCTTAGCAATACTAACACTAAAAAGCTAACGGCAAGTAACGGAATTGACCAGCCGAAGAACTGGCGCAAGTCGATTTGAAATTGGTGCATCAGAAAGATATTGTGGGTATTGCCAAACGGCGTGAAGGCGCTTCCAAAGTTGGCGGCCATGCCAATCAAGGTTACCGGGAGAATCTCGGGTAACTGATACTTCTTGGCAACCCGCAGATAGAGCGGCACCAAGGTCAAGACGGTCACGTCATTTGAAAGAAACATGCTGGCAAAAATCGCAAGAAAAAGAAACCACCACGTTAACTGTCGCGTGTTTTTCGCCCGGGAAGTCAGTCGATAGGCCCAGTAATCAAGAATATGTAGGTGTTCGAAGATTTGAATCACCGTCATCATGGCGAGAATTGACCATAATGTGGCAAAACTTATGTCGCTTGCTTTTGGCCGGCCAATGAACAGACTTATGACGACCAACAAGGCGGTGATCTGCAGGACCCGATCTTTGATCAGACGCTGAATAACAATCATCAATTTACCTCATTAAAAAAACCTCAACCAGACTATTTTGCGCCATAATCCGAACGTTGACAATAGGCAAACAGGCAGAGCGTGAACAGGCCCGGTTTCTGGGCCTGCGAACGCGTTTTGAAGCAACTATACGCGAGCGGCTTAGCCGTTTTATTTTTGTTGGGCGTCCCTACATCAGCTCTCAACGATCCCAACCAGTTTGTTGTTGGATGCATTGCTGGTCGACCCAGAACGTCTGGTATACTTGAAACAGAAAAAAATCGGTCAAACAACGAGACTATGGGAGATCATACCAACATGAACATTAAGATCATTGGCGTAGGTAAATTAAAGGAAAAGTATTTTCGCGACGGCATTGCTGAATACTTAAAGCGCATGGATAAGTTCGCTAAGGTTAAGATCGTTGAAGTTGCCGATGAAAAAGCCCCAGAGAATCTCTCCGAGGCTGAGATGGCTGATGTGAAAGCTAAAGAAGGCGACCGCATCTTAGGCAAAATTAAGGATAAGGAATGGGTTATTGCTTTGGCGATTGAAGGCAAGCAGCGGCCATCCGAAGTTTTCGCGAAAGAAATCGCCGATCTTGGAACCTATGGGCATTCCGACATTACTTTCGTGATCGGTGGGTCGCTGGGCTTGTCGCCTGCAGTCATGAAACGTGCCAATGATACTTTGAGTTTTGGCAAGTTGACCATGCCGCACCAATTGATGCGCTTAGTCTTGATGGAACAGATTTATCGAGCCTTTATGATTAATATTGGCAGTCCATACCATAAATAGGGACAACAATGAGGATCATTGACTGACTTTTAGTTGACAGCCGAGTAAGCCAATTAGCTGGATTTGATATTGACAAGAAGAAACGGGGTTTTGAGCATGACACCAGAAACATTTTTCGCCCAAGCTAAGCAGGCAATCGGCTTGCCAGCCGCCACACCGCTCCAAAGTGCCTATCAAAAAGGAGTCGTTTGTTGATAATCAGATCCTACCAGCCAAGTGACGCGGCACCTACCTTGGTGCTTTTTAGAGACACCGTTCAAAAAATCAACGCGAAAGACTATACCGCTGATCAGATTGCCGTTTGGGCTGGCCATGAGCGATCGCTTGCGGCGTGGCATGCCAGCTTCATGAAACACGTGGCGCTGGTAGCATTGGATGAAGCCGAGACAATCATTGGGTTTGCTGACATGGCGTCTGATGGCTACTTGGATCGGCTTTACGTCAGTGCGGCGCATCAGCGTGAAGGGGTCGGCAAACGACTAGTGGCGGCACTTGAGCAACGAGTCGTGTCATCGCAGTATACAGCTTATGTTTCGATCACCGCTCAGCCGTTTTTTAAGGCGATGGGCTACAGTACGATTCGAGAACACCGCGCCTTCATCGGTACGACATCTTTTCGCAACTGCTTAATGGGAAAAAAGGTGCGAATGTGACAGCAATTGGTTAAAAGCGGCACTGATGGCTTGAAGTTACGATGCAGCTAAAGTTTCACATGAAAACAGTGAATTCAGAGGTTAAGATGACAACTTATACGATTCAACTAGTAACCCAGCCAACACCCCCGCAACTTGATCGAATTATGGCGATCTGGCTACAAGGTAATTTGCAGGCCCATGATTTTATCCCAGCGGACTATTGGACTGGAAATGTGCCGCTGGTGCGTGATCAGATTAGCAAGGCAACACTTTGGCTTGTTCAGGATCAGCGTGATCATGACATCATTGCTTTTTGTGGCCTGCAAGATAACTACATTGCTGGTTTCTTTGTTGATGAGCAAGCCCGCGGAAGAGGCGTGGGGGCAGCGTTGATGGCCAAACTGCAACAGACCTATCCTAAGCTGACGTTAGCGGTTTATCAGAAGAACATAGGCGCAGCTCGTTTCTACCACCGAAAAGGGTTTACCATCGTGAACCAGGATCGGGATGAAGCAACTGGAGAATTAGAAGATAGCATGATTTGGCAACAGCAGCGTTGACTTAAGCAGTTGTTGCATAGGCCGGTTACAAAAATGCCCTTGTGAAGGGGATGATCGTTATGAGTGAACAACAAGAATTGCAGGCTAAGACAGCGATTGTCCACGCCATGAGGCCGCAAGAACGACTTGCCAGTTTTATCGCTCGCGCCTTTAGCGGTTTTTTAAGTGTTCCGACATTTGAACTGTTCCCCGCAACACGGTTAGAAACCGATATTCGCGCCTATTTAGCAACTGCCGACTGGATTCCGTTCACGTATCAAGACTTCTTCGTGTTGTCACTTGTTAAGTATGGTCATCATCGAGGATCCATGATTCAAATTGATGATAGTTATTTAACCTTTAGTGAAGAAACGCAAGCCATTGCCTTTTATCAAGTGGTTCGGAGTCATAAGCAGATCGTCATGAATGGTCTTTCTGTCAAGATGAATCAGGTGCTGGGTAAACTTTATGCAACCGACTTGATTGGCAGTTTTACGAAAGATGGTTTACTTTTGGTCTATCTCACAGAAGGTGGGTGTCGTTTGCTTGACTTATCTGCAAATAAATATATGGATCAATTTATTCAGGACTACGCAACGCTAAACTGGCGGGTGCTTGATGTGCCATCTAACACCTCTGAGGACTAAAACAATGCTGATATCAACTGAAAATTTTGTAGAAGATGTTCGTCATTGACCTTGCTCTTTGTTGCGGCAATTCGATAGCGTACAAGGATTATTGACCTTTGATTAAATCGTTTTTGACGAGCGTATCCGTTGCTGCCAACACGGCATCGACGGCCGAATATTGCGGTTGCCAATCCAGGACTTGTTTGGCTTGCTCATTGCTAACACGATGACTGATTGCTTGCATGAGATGACCTTCGCGTGCATTTTGGTTGAAGTGCGCGGCAAAACTTAGCAGCCAGTCAGGAATCTGCTTGGTTGGCAGGGTTGCCGCTAAATGTGGCCGATTTGTGCGAATCAGCTCAGCCATTTGAGGTAAAGAAATCTCTTTGTCAGCAACAGCGATAAAGCGCTGATCTGCGGCAGCAGGGGTTTGCATGGCCAGCAGGTGCATCGCGGCTACATCGCGAACATCAACCACTGCAACATCAATGTTCGGGACACGATTCATGTTACCGTTAAGCAAGTTTTTAACTAAGCCAAAGCTGCCCGAGACATGCGCATTCAGTGCTGGCCCAAGCATAGCACCGGCATTAATGCTGGTTAGCGTTAGTTGGTGACCATCGCTGTGGGCAAACTGCCATGCTTGTTTTTCGGCGACGAGTTTTGACCGCTCATACAGCGACAGACCCGGTTGATCTAGCTTAGTCCAATCTTGTTCAGTCGTTATCCGCTGCTGATCGAGATTGGAAAAACCGACTGCTCCGAAGTTAGCTGTCATGATCATCCGGTGAACACCGGCTGCTTCAGCGGCACGCATGATGCGCTGGGTGCCTTCAGTGGCGATATTGACTGTTTTCTCTGGTGATGTGCTGCCATTTACAAAGACAGGGGAAGCTACCGAGAATATGGTATCGATACCACGAAATGCATTTTCCCAGTTGTCGTCATGCGTTAGATCGGCTTGTACAAAAGATAGTTGGGAAAGATTTGACACGTGCTGTTGAGAAAGGGTTTCGAGCACCTCATGTTGTTTGTCGAGCCGTCGAACGCTGGTGACCACCTCGTAGTCTTGGGCGAGTAGCTGTTGAATGAGATGTAAGGCGAGAAAGCCGTTTCCGCCAGTAACAAAGACTTTTTTTGACATGATAAACTCCTTTGGTTGTGCTTAGTGAGGCGCTGGTATATGCTGTAGCATAAACCCTCGACATAACTCTAGGGCAAGCAAAAGGAGGTTATTTTTTGACCTATACAATCAAAGAAGCTGCCGAACAAAGTGGGCTGTCTGTCTATACACTACGGTTCTATGATAAGGCTGGCCTGTTGCCATTTGTTGCCCGCAATCCGGCTGGGTATCGTGTTTTTACCGATGGCGATCTGAACCTGCTACATACCATTCAATGTTTAAAGAATACCGGGATGAAAATCAATGACATCCGCACCTATATCACGCTTGTCATGCAAGGCGTGGGTTCGGTTGATTCACGCCGAGTGTTGTTGCAGGCACATCGACAAGCGGTGGTCGAGCAACAAGCCCGCATTGCTCAAAGTTTGCAGGAAGTTGATTACAAGTTGCAAATGTATGCCGCCCCTGATGCTGAGGCGCAGGTCCAAGCTGAACTGAACTTAGCGGAGGCCGAGAAGCGGGCGTTAGGGTTGCCCGATCCTTATCAGCAAGCTGAGTGAGTCGGATCGGTTATTGTGACAGCTTGATCAAATGTTGATCAAACAACCTGCGTAGTGTGATAAATTAGTCACAACATCATCAAGCCACAATTGTTTCGTGAGGTGATTCGTTATGATTCAAATTCGCCGATTTCGGGCAGCAGATGCAGCAGAAGTGGCGCAAATGGTCGCCACTACGTTAAATATCTCCAATAGTCGCGACTATTCTGCGGCTTATCTTGAGAAAACGGTTAAACGAATGAAGCCACAGTTTTTCTTAGATAAGGCCGAACAAACTCATTTCTACATTGTGCATGATGGCAATCGTATTATTGGTACCGGTGCGATTGGTTCATATTGGGGTAGTAAGACTGAATATAGTCTTTTTGATATTTTCGTGCTGCCGACCTATCAAGGACAGGGCATTGGCGAGCTGATTATTCGCACACTGGAGCAGGATACCTATTTTAAGCAAGCAGAACGGGTTGAGATTCCAGCATCGATTACTGCGGTGGATTTTTACCGGCACATGGGTTACGCCTTTAAGAAGGGGCACGAAACTGTGGACGATGAGCAGCTTTATCGTTTGGAAAAATTTCCCCAAAAGCAGCCGGCAAAGGTCGTTTCACCGCAGCAACAGGAAGGGGCATCGTGACGTTGAAAAAGATTACAAATTTCCGGTCACTAGGCGGGTACCAGAACGCCCACGGTCAAATGGTGAAGGATGGGTTGATTTTCCGTTCAGGACAACTTTTTGAATTAGAGGATGATCAAAGTCACTACCTTGGTCAGACGCTAGGAATTAAGCACATTGTGGATATGCGCAGTGACGACGAGCGGACGGAATTTCCGGACACAGTGTGGGAAGGGGCGGACTATGCCGTGTTGGACATTCTCAAGGATGCGACCGCCAATAATGCTAGCCTTGGGCGCATGATTACCGAGAAGGGCAATGTTCACGAAAATATGCTGGCGACTTATGAGCAGTTAGCGCTGAGTGATTCGGCCAAGACTGGGTATCGCCAGTTTATTCAAGGTTTGTTGCGCCCAAACGAACCCACCATTTTCCATTGTTTTGCAGGCAAAGACCGCACTGGCGTTGGCGCCGCATTGATTTTGAAAATACTGGACGTGAGCGAGCAAGACATCATGGCCGATTATCTTCAGACCAATGCTGAGCGCACAGTCGCCAATGAAGAGATTCTTGCTGGACTCAAAGAACGGGGTTTTACTGATCAACAGTTAAAATCAATCGGAGAAGCCCTGAAAGTTGATGCGGATTATCTGAGGCGTTATTTTCAAGTAATTGATCAGCAATTTGGGTCATTTCAGCAATACTTACGCGAAGGACTTAAGCTATCAGCAGGTGAGATTGCACAATTTCGCGATTTATACCTGCAAAAGTGAGTTAGGGTTATCGACCAGCTTTAAAATGATTTTTCCTTTGGCGTGACCAGCCTGTGAATAGGCAAATGCCTCAGGAAGCTGAGCAAATGGGAGAACGCGATCAACAATAGGGCGAAGTTTGTCATTTTCGACGAGTTCGCCTATTTTTTCCAGTTCTGATCCGCTGGGATGCATAAATAGAAAACGGTAGGAGACGCCGTTTTTCCGAGCGAGCTTGCTGATACGGTGATTTGCCAAGCGAAAAGCGACTTTTTTCCAAATAGGGACGTTATAAGCATCGCTAAACTTTTCATCAGGGATGCCGGAGACGCTGACAATCATGCCGCCGGGTTTGACGATTTGGAACGCATTCGCAAGACTGGTGCCGCCGAGTGTGTCAAAAACGCCGTCATAGTCCGACAGAACATCCTGAAATGGCACACGGTGATAATCAATGACGTGATCGGCGCCTAGTGATTTAACAAAAGCGATATTCTGACTACTCGTGGTGGTGGCGACCTCTGCACCAAGGGCTTTGGCAATTTGAATCGCGACGGTACCGACACCACCGGCTCCGGCTTGAATCAGAACTTTTTGATCAGGCGTTAAGTGCATCAAGTCGTGTAGCGCTTGATAACTGGTGAGACTGACAAGGGGTAAGGCGGCAGCTTCTTCAAATGTCAGCCGACTGGGTTTCAAAGCAATGTCGTGTTGATCAATCGCAAGAAAATCTGCAAATGTTCCGATCCGGTCTTTTTGTGGTCGGCCAAAAACGGCGTCGCCGACTTTAAAACGAGTCACGTTGGTTCCGACTTTTGTGACGATACCTGAAAAATCGCTGCCAAGAATCAATGGCATCTGGTATTTTAATAATAGTCGCAGCTTGCCGTCTTTCGTTTTTAGATCAATTGGATTAATGCTTGCTGCCACAATGCGCACCAAAACATCATTTGGTCGCACAGTGGGTAAAGGGACATTTTGAATTTCAGGCACAGCCTGTTTATAATGCGTGATAAGCGCGGCCTGCATGGTTTTGGTCATGACATATTCCTCGACTAATGGTTTATTTTTTTGAACCAATAACAAGGAATATAGAGCACTTGCATTTTAAAGTCAATTATCAAGGTGTCGCTTAAAAAAACACGCCATGAACCATGTGGGGATGATATTGATCTACGGAAATGTTCGGATGGTTGGAAACGCATCACTGACATATAATGAAAGCAATTCAATGGAATTAGTTGTTTGATACGACTGAAAGGAGCCTCACACTTGGTCATCAAGACAGTTTTCATTGATCGCGATGGCACTATAGGCGGGGACGGTCATTTTACGGCGATTCAGCAATTCGAACCTTATCCCGGCAGTGTGGCGGCCATCCGATCTTTGCGAATGGCTGGGTTGCAAGTTTTTGCGCTGACGAATCAGACAAAAATTGCTGCTGGTCAGTTGGACGAAGCCGCGCTGCGCATCTCGTTACTTGAAATGGGATGTTCTGATGCCTTTATTTGTCCACATGCTGAGAACGCTGGATGTCCATGTCGAAAACCTAAGACCGGTCTGATTGCACAAGCACATCTTCGCTATCGTTTTGCGAATCGTGATGCTGTGATCGTTGGTGATAGTTATCTGGCTGATATGCAATGTGCCATTAATGCTGGCATCTTGGGGATTCATGTCGCAACAGGGCGTGGAGATGCAGGTTATCAAGAGGTGGCGGGTTCGTTTGTTGAATGTGCCAGTTTGGCGGATGCTGCGACATGGATATTGGCTCAGCAAGGTAACGGTAAATGAGGCGAAGAGAATGACTGCTAAAGTGAAGGTTATTGAAGCCACAGCTAACTCTGATTTTGATGCTATTCGGCAGGTTTACTACGTGACGTGGCAGGACGCATACCACGGACTCATATCAGATGACTTTTTGGCGCACCTCTCACCGGCCAGTTGGCACCCGGAACGGCGCTGGCAAGACACGCTGTTAGCAGTTGATGACAAAGATAAAATTGTTGGTGTTTGCAGCTTTGGGCCAGCGCGGTTGCCGGATTTTAACGGCTGGGGTGAGCTTTATTCAATTTATGTGCTGCCGCAGTTTCAACATACAGGTGTCGGTGCTGTCATGATGACGCGGGCATTACAACGCCTGCATGAGAAATTTGACCAGTTTTATATTCGTGTTTTGGATAATAATGTATCTGCGCAGAAATTCTATCAGCATTTTGGCTTTAGCGTGACAGATCAGATTATGGAAGATACGACCAAGTTTGGGACGATTCGCGAACGTGTCATGGTTAAGCAAGACCCTTGAAAAGTAACGCCGAACATTTTAAATCTGGAGGATGAGATGTCACTTATCACGAAACAATTAGCACTGGATTTGCAAGTGCCAGCATCGCGACTGCAAAATACAGGGAATCTTTTCGTGACTAGACCGCCTGTGCCGACTGCCCGCAGTTGGGCGCGTGATGTTGGTGACATTGTCATTCGCAAAGGACGACTATGGGTGCGCACAACGAAGCCAGAGGTCACAGCTGCCTTAGCAGATGCTTTTGGACAGGCAGACGGGGCGTGGTTCCTTGAAATGAAAACCGTAGAGCAACTCACCGAATTGCTTCGGAATTTTGGGTTAAAAGTGACCAATATGGCACCTTTCTTCGTGCCGAGTAGCCAGCTAAGTCGCCAATTAACCGCGGGCATGCATTTGATTGAAGCGGATGCGATTCCGAAATACCAAGCCAATCATGCGATCAAAATGGCGTTTGGTTATGATCCGGCGGCACCGGATCGCCTTGGGATTGGCTACGAACTAGACGGAGACCTCGTGGCCGTAGCAGGCGCCAGTCAAAATGGCAGGTACTGTTGGGAGATCGGCGTTGAGCTGCTTGACCCTGCCTTCCGTCACCAAGGCATTGCTAGCCGGTTAGTACAGCAACTAACCGCTGAAATCCAGCATCAACACCAAGATGTCTTGCCACTTTATGGGACCCAATTCTCCCATGTGCAATCAATGAATGTTGCGATTAGAGCGGGTTTTGTGCTGGGATGGACAGAGCTGGTGATTGGCAAAGCTGTTTAAAATGGTGCCTTGGATCAAGTGAAGACATAATATGGTTAAGAAGTACGGATAGAATGTTTTGCAAAATAACTAAGGTATGCGCTCGAAATGGGGTAGCGTTATGGTACACATCATCGGGGTTCTTTTGGGTGTTTCAATCACATCAATGATTATTTTCTGGATCATGCGCACTTCAAAGGGACCAATCGACCATCGTACAAGAGCGTTGTTGTGGCTTGTAATGGCATTGGTGGTGATTGGCAATCTTGCCGGGCATCTCATGGTTGTTGAACATAGCAAATGGGCGCTGGCTTTTACGTGGTCGTTCGCATTTGCGCAACTCATCATTTTGTGGGTCATTGCGCGGAACTTTTAGCAATTTCCTTGACGCCGTTGTCAATATGTGAAAAAATAACATCAACATTTATTTAAATAGCAGTCACTACCGGGTGACAGTATCGCAACCGCATTAGGTCAATGCAGCGGTTGCGTATACTGTCGCCTTTTTGTTTTGAGGCTGCAAAATGATACGAGGAGGACACATTCATGCAGTGGTTCTATTTAGTTTTAGCAGGTGGATTTGAAGTCGTTTGGGCAACCTTTATGAAAATGTCGCACGGCTTTAGTCGTTTGGGATTTACGTTAGCGACTTTGGCTGGGATGGTTTTAAGCTTTTGGTTCTTGGCCCTTGCCGTTAAACATCTGCCATTAAGCTTGGCATACCCGGTTTGGACCGGGATCGGCGCTGTCGGATCGATTATTGTTGGTGTGGTCTTGTTTAAAGATCAACTGCAACCAGCGACTTGGTTCTTCATTGCACTGCTTGTGATTGGGATCATTGGGATTAAAGTGACGAGCGGCGATTAAGGCGAAGATGGTTGGGTATAGTGGTAAACTGACCTCATGAAAACGCTGGTGTAACGACGTGATGAAGAGGGATGACACAATGCAGACAATCGAATCAGAGTGGCTTGCTGAAAGTCAACAGGCCATGCGTGGCTGGGACTTTAGCCATTTAAAGGGACGTTGCCAAACCGAAGAACTGCCGTGGAATTATTCGGCCTGGGTTCGTCGACATTTGAAGCCAAGTGATGAGTGGCTCGATATGGACACAGGCGGTGGTGAATTAATGCAGACTTTTCAGCATCCTGTCGAAAAAACAACCGTCACAGAAGGTTGGCAACCTAATATTGATCTGTTAAAACGCACGTTGGTACCGCAAGGCGTTACGCTATATCCGGATCCAGAAGAACGATTGGCGCAGGTTCCTGATGAGCATTTTGACATTGTCACCAACAGTCACGGTGGTTTGCCGATACGCGACATTGCCCGTGTGTTGCGGCCGCACGGTCTCTTTGTCTCGCAACAAGTCGGCGCAACTAATAATTACAGTCTGTCACGGTTTTTGAATGCCAACTATGTACCAGCTTTTCCAGATAATAATTTACCGCAAGTTATGACCGAGTTGCGGGAAGCGGGCTTCGAGATTCTGAAATCAGACGCGGCCTTTGTGAAAATGAATTTCACTGATGTTGGCGCAATTGTTTATTATGCCACGGTTATTCCATGGGAGTTTCCGGATTTTGATGTAAAAAAAGTAATGCCGCAGTTGCATCAACTTCAGAAGATCATCGATAGCCAAGGTAGCGTGACAACGTTTGAAGACCGATTTATTGTTTTAGCAAAAAAGAATTAATGGGGATAAAATTAGATAGGAATAGGAACATATTAGCAACGCTTTAAACTAAATGGATAAAAAACGTTCGTTACAGTTTCTCTTTATCTATGTCTGCCCCACAACCTTTGCTATAATCAAACATGGCAACTGCCCTGGGAGGGGGGTGTGACCGTGATTGATTTTCTAAATCAGATTATCGCCCCGCTCATTGTGGGAGTGGTACTCCTGCTGCTCGAACATAGGTTGAATGATCGGCGATAGTCTTTGCAGTTGCCTTCAACCCACACGCCCGTCGTCCACGATTTATCGCAGCGGGTGAAAAAAATAGCCGTTTCCCGTACAGGGGAAACGGCTATTGTGATGTGACCGTAAAAGTTTTTCTAAACCAAAGTCATTATATCATGGATTTGTTGACTGACAAGGTAGAAAACACACTAGTACGTGTCAACTTTTCCTCGATTCTAATATTTTACCGTATTTTTTGAAAACCAAGTCTACCAGTCGTTATCACAACAGCTATTCATTAGAAATGAGGCATCGCTCTGGCTTTTGGGTTTAGACCATTCGTCTGGGCCATTACCATTCTTCATGACACCTTATAACGATGCAAGTTCCTCTTCAATAGCATGAAGTTCAGCAGCATTATCTGCCACGGCGCCGCTTGCCAGCGGATGGCCGCCACCACCATGTTGAACGGCCAGCGTATTGATTTCTTTGGTTTTGCCGCGGAGTTCAACCCGATAGCTGCCATCAGTTCGTTCGGTGAAGACCACCCAGCGATCAATGCTGGCTAGCTTGCCGATATTGCCGACTGCGCGCTGTTCTTCGCCATACGCAAGGCCAAATTGGGCGAGCAGGGCCTTTGTGATGAGGAGTGATCCGGCGCCAGTGTCAGTGATTTTGACATTTTCTAAGGCCCAACCAATCAAGCGGCCAACATTTTCCGGGAACTGGTCTTCTTGACGGCCAATTGCGGCGGCATCGATGCCGGTCGCAAGTAGGTCAGCAGCAGCTTGGTGGGTGCGGGCGGTTGTTAAATCATACAGAAAACGGCCAGTGTCACCAATAATGCCTGCGTAGAGTGCTGTGGCGGCTGCTTTGGTGAGTTGCAGCTGTGGGCTGTGACGTACTAAGTCCCACACCATCTCTGATGCACTGGAAGCATGGGTGTCAACCCAGTTGATGGTGCCAAGCTGATCTTCATCCAGATGATGGTCAATTTTGATCAGCATCGCTCCCTGATCAAAATGATCACCGGCAATGCGTTCGCGATTAGAAGTATCAATCACAACGACGAGCGCACCAGGGTAAGCATCAGCGGGCACTTGTTGTTGCGGTCCGATCCAAGCTAGATCGGGGGCGGCCGGTCCCGCTGTGTAGATGGTTTTGGCAGGATAAGCGGCACGCAGCAGCAAGGCCAATCCGGTTTGTGAGCCAATCGCATCAGGGTCAGGATTAATATGACGATGGATAATAATGGTGTTGAATTTTTCGAAAGCAGCTAAAATGCTGTCAGTTTCAGTCGACATGGCGATCCCCTTTTTATAAAAAAGTCTATCCTCATAGTACTGGTCTCAGAGGAAAAGACAACTGCTATAATAAGCAAAACAACTATTTTGGGAGGAACGACGGTGAAACGAATTTTGAAATGGGTTGGCGGCATTCTCGGTGTCTTGTTGTTGGCCGCTGGCGGATATTTGATTTATTTATTCACCACTTATTATCGCGTGCCTGATGATCAGGCGCTAAAAGTGAAGAACCAACAAAGTACGCAGTTTAAACCGGGCCAGACTTATACGGCGATGACTTACAATATCGGGTATGGTTCCTACCCGCCAAGTTATAGTTTTTTCATGGATGGCGGCAAATATTCGCGAGCCTACAGTAAAAAGTCCGTGCGTACCAGCATTAATGGTGTGATCAAAACCACGCAGGCGCAAAATCCTGATGTTGCTTTCTATCAGGAAATTGATCCGGATGGTGATCGATCACAACATGTGAATGAAGTGAAGATGGTCACTGGGGCGCAGCAACAATACGCCAATATATACGGTCAGAATTATGATTCGGCTTACTTGTTCTACCCGTTCACCCAACCGATCGGCAAAGCGAATTCCGGTATTCTAACGTTAAGTAAAGCCAAGGTCGATAGTTCCCGGCGCTACAGTTTGCCAGTGGACACTGATTTTAACAAAATCATTGATCTGGACCGAGCTTTTACCGCAACCAAAACCACGGTGGCGAATGGTAAACAATTCGTCATGGTCAACATTCATATGTCAGCATTCACACCGAACGTCAAGATTCAGCAGGCACAGTTCACCAAGTTGTTTAAATATATCGAACAAGCGTATCAGAAAGGTAACTATGTGATGGTTGCTGGCGACTACAATCATCGCTTGTTAAAAAATACCGCTGAAATCTTCCACACAAAAGATCTCGATGAAACGTGGACCCATCTTTTCCCAAAGTCCAAACTCCCTGCAGGTTTTCATATCCCGACCATGGGCTTGGCCAAGGCTGCCGTGCCGTCAGTTCGAGCCTTGGATCAACCGTATCAACCGGGTAAAAGTTTTGTGACGTTAATCGATGGCTATATTCTTTCGCCTAATATTAAGGCTGAAAGTGTGCATGTCGTTTCTACAGGTTTTCAATATTCCGATCATAATCCGGTAGTGTTAAAGTTCCAACTGCAATAACAGACTTCACTGAGGGTGAACCATAATTCTCACATCGGACTGGTGATTCACTAAATTCCGAATAATCGCAGGAAGATGCTAGGCTAAAACTTTCTTGCCGTGCCAAACTCCGCAATCTCCGGCCAGCTGGGGCTGGAACGCTGTGACGGCGCTTCGAGCCCGCAAAGCCCGCGGTCTCGAAGTCGCCTAACAACATCAGCGCCAAGCCCGGTCGCTGTGTTGTTTGCACGGCTGAGCCCCATCTGACCTACGATTGCTCCGCCTTGGCACTACGATCTTTAAAATCGCAATAAATAATCCATGAGCAGGCAAAAGCGAACAAATTTCCTTTAAGTGGAAAATTGTTCGCTTTTATTTTGCCGACTGAGAATTATGTCTCGGACTCTTGTCGCCAAACTGCGCAAAGTGGACTAATCGGCATCATTATAAGAATTAAATTCAAAAAATAATTTTGAAGGAACAAGCTTATTGAAGCGTCTGTTGTAGCACAGAGAATAACTGGTGTTTCTCATGTGACGCCAGCTTTTGCGTCAAAAATGGTACACCCGTATTGACGCTGTTTTTTAAGAAACTGAATTTCAATGTCAATTATTCTTACGCAAATACTTGAAATACAGTTTCATATGGCGGCATAATTGACTTGATTCATGACATCCTATTAGGGAGGGGAAAGATCATGTCAATATCTGCTTTTGCACTTATTTTCTTGACGATCTATGTGGGCATTGCACAACTTGATGCATTGTCTGTTAAGATCGGATTATTCTCGCCAGTGTTTGGCGGGGCGGTAACTGGTCTAGTTATGGGTGATCTCAAAACCGGCTTGATTGTCGGCGCAACGCTGCAATTAGCCACATTGGGGGTTGCAACGTATGGCGGTGCAACCGTTCCTGACTTTCTTTCTGGATCCATCATGGGCAGTGCCTTTGCGATCATGTCAGGTCGGGGCGCGGCTTATGGAATTGGCTTGGCGATTCCAATCGGCTTACTGCTGACACAAATGGATATTTTGGCGCGGATGACGAACACGATTTTCCAACATCACGCTGACCGCTTAGCTGAAAAAGGCGACTATAGAGGGGTTGAGCGCAATAACCTTTACGGGATTATTCCGTGGACAGTTTCACGAATGCTACCGGTTTTCGTTGGTTTGTTCTTTGGTTCCGCGGTTGTTAAAGCGATCAACGCTTGGATCCCAGCATGGTTGATGGTTGGTTTGAAAACAGCCGGGATTATCTTACCAGCGATGGGGATCGCGATCCTGATGCGGTATCTGCCACTCAAACGCTATTTTCCATATTTCATTCTCGGATTTGTTTTAATGGCTTATTTCACGAAAACATTCTCCTTGCTGGGCACAGCGCTGGTTGGCTTCGTCTTCGCGGCACTACATGTTTTAGATGCCAACGACCGCAAGCGCAACGAATCGAATAACCACGGCCCAAGCAACCATAACAATGGCGGCAGCAACGGCGGCGATGATTCCGATGAGGAGGTCGAGATCGATGTCTGAACTGAAATTAAATAAGATAACTAAAAAAGATCTCAAGCAGATTTTCATTCAAAACGTGTTGGGTCTGCAATTGGGATGGAACTACGAAAAAATGCAAGGTCTTGGCTATGCCTACTCTGTCATGCCAGCTTTGAAACGGTTGTATAAAGACGATCCTAAGAAAATGAAACAAGCCCTGAACATGGAAATGGGCTTCTTCAACACCACGCCGCAAATGGCACACTTAATTGTCGGCGCGGATGTTGCTTTGCAGGATCAGTTGGGAATGAACGATGAGAATGAAAAAGCGATCACTGGTCTGAAAACTGGCTTGATGGGTCCGTTCGCTGGCGTCGGTGATACGATTTTCGTGGCAATTTACAATGCGATTATCTATTCGATCACCGCATATCTGGCTTTGTCGAATCAACCAATCGGGTTACTCATTCCGGTCATTGGTTGCTTGGTCATTTTATGGGTTCGCTGGAAATTGTTCCAAGTTGGCTTGTCACAAGGGACCCGGCTGGCAACAACCTTTGCGGATAGCATGGCGACTTTCACGGAAGGTGCTTCTATCCTTGGGTTAACGGTTGTTGGCGCGATGATTCCGGCGGTTATCAACTACAAGCTTGACCTGACCTACAAAGTCGGCAAGGTCACGATGAATGTGCAAGACATGCTTGATAAAATCATGCCAGCACTGATTCCACTAGCAATTGCCTTGTTCTCATACTGGATTCTGGGTCGCAAGCATATGAACTCAACGCGACTAATTTTTGTCCTGATTCTGATCGGGATGGTGTTGGGCAATCTGGGCGCCATCTTCGGCTGGATCGGTAGTTTAGTTTAAAATCATGATAGGCGAAAAACACGGGCGCGATGATATCGGCCCGTGTTGTTTGAAAGGAAGATTCTAATGACAATTGTGGCAGCACGTGTTGACGAACGGATGATTCACGGCCAAGTAGCGATGGTCTGGACGAACACAGTCGGCGCTAACCGCTTAATGGTGGTTAACGATGAGGTGGTACGCGATGAGATGGCGATTCAAGGTTTGAAAATCGCCCGACCAGCAGGGAAAAAACTAGCAATTAGCTCCGTTGCCAAAGCCATCGAGAATTTGCAGAATGGCAAATTTGCAGATGATCAAGTCTTTGTCATTACTCGAAATATTCCCGATATGGCGAAGTTGATTGATGGCGGCGTACCAATCAAGGCCTTTAATGTTGGCAACTTGTCGGAAAAACCAGGCACTAAGAAAATCAAGCCTTCCGTTGCCGTATCACCAGACGATATTGCGATTATTCGGCGCTTATTGAAACAGGGAGTCACCATCACTGCGCAAATGGTTCCCAACGAAAGTGCAACGTCCATCGCAACTTTTATTGATAAGGCCGAATGAAGACAATCTTAGAGACGTTGCAGTCGCGTCTGTCGCAATTAAGTCCGGTGAATCAAGCTTTGGCTCGTCATGTTATAACCGATCCTGAGACTTTTATCGCACAGACAACAGCGCAGATTGCCCACGCAAGCGGGGTATCGGCCGCATCTGTCATTCGGTTTGTTCGTCAATTTGAGTTTGCCGACCTGCAGTCGTTTAAACTAGCTCTCGCACGGGAAAAGACGTTACCTGCAGAGGTGATGCCACTTGATCCGCTGGTTCAGGATGACGACGACTTGTCGACCATGATGCATAAATTAAGCCAGACTGCGATTGCCGCAGTGCGTGATTTGCCTGATGAGTTGGATCAATCTGCCGTGCAGTCAGCCATTACAACGCTGCGACAGGCACGTCATATTTATCTGGTGGGAGTCAGTGCTTCCGCCCTAGTTGCTCAGGATCTTTATTTGAAATTGATTCGCGCTGGTTACGTGGCCATTTTTGACCACGACACCCACACGGCGGTGGAGCGCGCTTATTATACGACACCGGCCGATGCCATGGTCGTTTTTTCATACAGCGGTTTGACTAAAGAGGTCGTATTGGCGGCTCAGCAAGCGCGGCGAAACCAAACGCCGGTAATTGCAGTGACACGACACGAGCCGAGTCCGTTGCGTGAAGCGGCAAGTTGCGTGATTGCCTTGCCGCCGACAGAACCGTTGTTGCGAATCGGTGCGGTGACCTCAATGTTCACGGAGACTTATGTCGCGAACATTCTTTTTCTTGGGGTCGTTCAAGGTGAGATCAAAAAAACTGAGCAGAATTATCGCGCAACGTCACAATTGACAAGTGAGTTAAAGATTCGAGGGGAAAAATATGTCAATCGCAGACTTAATGACCGAGCAAAGAAATCCGGCCAGCACACACATCGACACAATGACAACGCCTGATTTGGTGGCGTTGATTAATGCTGAAGATGCAAAAATTGCACCAGCAATCGCCAAAGAAAATAGCCACATTGCCGCGGCAATCGATGCTGCCGGGCAACGATATAATCGTGGCGGTCGGTTGATTTATGCCGGGGCGGGCACCTCTGGTCGTTTGGGAGTTTTGGATGCAGCTGAACTCGTACCAACTTATGGTATTCCGCCAGAGCGGGCAGTCGGGCTAATTGCTGGTGGCATGTCGGCCATGTTCAAGTCGGTTGAAGGCGCGGAAGATTCTGCGGAGCTAGCCGAGCATGATCTCAAAGGACTGAATTTGAACGCCAATGACACGGTTATCGGGATTGCCGCATCTGGCCGGACGCCGTATGCGATCGGAGCTTTAGCATTTGCGCAACAAACCAAAGCGCTTGCGATTTCGGTGGCCTGCGTCCCTGACAGTGTCTTGGCACAACATGCGGATATCGCCATTGCCCCAGTTGTTGGCCCGGAAGTGATTACCGGATCAACACGCATGAAAGCTGGGACTGCGCAAAAGATGGTTCTGAATATGTTGTCGACAGGGGTCATGATTCGCGCCGGGAAGGTTTTTGAAAACTTAATGGTCGATGTTTTGCCAACCAATGCCAAGTTGGTTGATCGCGCAGAGCGCATTATTGCGGCCACAACCGGCGTTGATCAAATCCAAGCTGCAACCTTGCTGAAAGCAGCGGGACATAAGGTCCCAGTCGCAATTGTGATGGCTAAAACCGAGCTGGATGCCGCCGATGCAACGCAGGTCTTGGCGGATCATGATGGTGTTATCAGTGCAGTTTTGGCGGCTTGGGAGGTCGAGCATGGGCACAAATAAGCAGACAGCTTTGCTGCCAACGGTTAACCAGGCGATAACTGATGGCGCGGTTTTCGGCGTGTCATATAGTCTGCTTGGCCCGCAAGAAAATGCCTTGCATGTGATCGGCTACCAAGGTGCCGGGGATGACCGGCTGCCGTTGTTGCCGCAAGCGCGGTATGATCTGGCGTCGTTGACGAAAGTTGTCGGCACGACCACCCGACTGCTGCAGTTGCTTATAGCTGGCAAGTTAGAATTAACCCAACCCATCGGCTCGTTGGTCAGCGGTTTGCGCTATCCACAACTGACGATTGAACAACTCATGCTGCATCGCAGTGGCTTGCCAGCAGATGTCCCTGATGCCCATGCGCTCGATCAAGCGGGGTTGATTCATGCCGTCAAAACAATGGCTGCTGTCGCTGCACCAGACACTGAGACGATTTATTCGGATTTGAACTACATCATACTCGGTTGGGCGATTGCTGCACTCGATGGTGATTTGGCAACAAGCCTGACGCAACATATTTTTGCACCACTGGGCATGCATGCGACCGGTTATCGACCGCAACACGTGGCTGCAGCCGATTTTGTGCCAACCGAAAACGTGCCTGCTCGCGGTGGCATCATTCGTGGGACAGTTCACGACCACAAAGCCTTTTTACTAGATGGGGTTAGTGGTCATGCAGGGTTGTTCGCCACGCTTGCGGATCTGACTATTTTCACACGGTTGTTGGCTGGTCTGCCCGTGACAAATGGCGATCAAGTTCTGCCACCAGCGGCGTTTGCGCTGCTTGACCGCTTTTGTAAAGGCGGTCGGACACTCGGCTGGCGCTGTTGGGCGCAAGGACGTCATCAATACTGGCACACTGGGTTTACAGGGACATCAATAGCATTTGATCGTGATACCCAGCGCGGATTTGTCTGTTTGACCAATCGAATCTATCCTAGCCGCGCCAATCGTGCATGGTTGGCGGTTAGGCGCCAGTTATTAACCCAATTTTTCGAGGTGGCGACTTCATGGCCGGATTAGAACCAATTATTCAAAAAATACAGTTACGGCCGATCAGTTTACCGCTGGTGCGGCCTTTCACAACAGCGATGCATACCGTGACGGCAGCGGATGCTGTTCAAGTTGACGTTTTGCTGACAAACGGCACAGTTGGTCATGGCGCCGGCACCCCCAACGCGGTGGTGACAGGTGATACGATGTCGACCTTGCAGGAAAACTTGCAGACACAGGTGATACCGGCACTCATTGGCCGTGACATTCGAGACTGGAATAGTTTGCTGACGCGGCTTCATGCCAGCACATCGGAGCAACCCGCCATTGCAGCGGTTGAATTGGCACTTTATGATTTGCGTGCAAAGCAGGTTAGCATCCCGCTGACAGCGTTGCTCGGTGGTCAACAGCGAACGGTCACGACTGACATGACGATT
Source organism: Lacticaseibacillus sp. 30 (assembly GCF_053819265.1). Classification (NCBI taxonomy): domain Bacteria; kingdom Bacillati; phylum Bacillota; class Bacilli; order Lactobacillales; family Lactobacillaceae; genus Lacticaseibacillus; species Lacticaseibacillus sp. 30. Next base: position 81,243 of record NZ_JBSOQX010000005.1, on the reverse strand, counting down.
GGGATTCAAGCGCTGCCCGATATGGTAAGCGAAGCGAAGGCATTTGTTTCCCGAGGCTTTAAGGCTTTAAAAATCAAAGTCGGTGGTGGTCGATTGGCAGATGATTTGGAGCGCGTCAAAACGATTGCCAAAGCTGCAGGCCCTGATATTCGCCTGCGTCTCGATGCCAATCAAGCATGGACAACTGATCAAGCCAAGGTTGCGGTGACCGAACTGGCGGCTTTGCAGTTACCGATAGATTTTATTGAACAGCCAGTTGCTGCGCGCAATCACGAAGGCCTGGCAACGTTGACTGCTATGCGACAGTTACCAATCATGGCGGATGAGAGTGTCTTTGGGTTTCAAGATGCGCTGGCATTACTCAGTCGCCACGCAGTCAATCACATCAATATCAAACTAATGAAAACAGGCGGTTTGGCGGAGGCTGCGAAGATCGATGCAGCTTGCGCGTCTTTTGGCGTGACGACCATGGTTGGGTGTATGATCGAAAGTAACCTGAGTCTGGTGCCGGCGATCGCGTTTGCCGCGGTTCATGATAATGTTACGTTCACAGATTTGGACGCGGTCTACATGGTCAAAAAGCAGCAAGCAGGCATTCAAACGAACGGACCACAGCTTACAATTGGAGATCCTTTGCATGACGCCTGATAAACTCGTGACACGGCTTGATCAAGTGAATCAGAACTTTGACGAAAAACACGCCTTGTTGGTTGCTGATACCCGGCATGTGCTGTTTGGCGCGCAGGTTGGTCAACCATTTCCCGCTGCTAGTTTGATCAAACTGGGCATTGCCGCCTTTGTAAAGGAAAAAGCGGCAGATGATCCCAGCCAACTCGAGCGGCAAGTGACGCTTCCGGAATCGGTCGGCGGGGCAGGTATTTTACGTTTCATGTCACCACAAGCTTGGCGCGTGCGTGATTTGCTGACGTTGATGCTCACGGTATCGGATAATCTGGCTACCAATGCGCTATTAACCACGTATGGGCTGCCGACCATTGCAGCGTGGCTAACTCGGCATTATCCTGGCGTCCAACTACGGCGACCCTTGATGCAATCAACCTTTGATGGCGATAATATGATCACCGCAAGCGCTGCCTGGCAACTTTTGCGCGCTTTGTTAATGTCGGACGGCAACGAACCGGCAGCGGATATCTGTGCCCAAGCCCTGCGGCATCAGCAAAACCGCACCAAGCTGCTGTTAGCGCCGACCATGGAAAACTTCGTCGGTTGGCTAGCCGGCAAAACTGGCGAGTTACCTCATTGCGAACATGATGCGGCCTGTTTTGCCGCTGAAGGTGAGCGCTTGTATGCGGTGGTGCTGACACAATTTGATTATGATCGGCAGACGGCTATGCAATTTAGTCAACAGGTTGGGCACCTTATTGTGCAAGCTTTTCAGGAAAAACGGGATCGGTTTTTGTGAGTTTTGGCGATCTATAGAGTTGTTGGTTGTTTTATCAGAATAATATTTTTTGAGATAAAAACGCTTAAGGATTAGAATTTAACAATTCTATCGTTAGGCGCTTTTGCTATAATCACAACTGAACACAATTGTTATAAAGAAAGTATGATTTCATGGCTGACGAATTTCTTGCGCATCCTTTGATCACGATTACGAACGTTATTTGGAGTTTTTCGCGGACAACCCACCAGTTGCAGGTACTTTTGATTCATCGTGCCGGGGCACCGTTTGCCGGTTTCTGGGCATTGCCGGAAACCACTTTGCGTGAACGGGAAAGTGCAGATACAGCAGCGATTCGATTGATTCGCGATAAGATCGGAATTCACGTTAATCGTGGATCGACAGAGCAACTTGCGACATTTACCGATCCGACGCGGACCCCCGGGGAGCGCGCACTGGCGTTGACTTACATGACTTACTTGCCAACGATGCCGAAGTTGCAACCGGGTTACGGTGCTACCGATGCACGCTGGTTTGTTTTTAGTGCTGCTGATGAAGCAGGGTATCAACTGCAAAATGGGCGAACGATTTTTCCGCTAGGCACATCGACATCTGAGCTAGCGTTTGATCATGCCCGGATTTTGACGGTGGCCATTCGCCGTATTCGTAACCGACTAGACTATCAGCCTACGATTCTTCAAGTTTTGGGGACGACGTTTACGTTGAAAGAGGCGCGCGAAGTGTATGCACCATTTTTAATGACGACTGCAAATGCGATTGATAATTCTAATTTTAAGAAAACCCACCAACAGCTGTTTATCGAAGTCGGCACTGCTCATGATCGCACGCGTAGTGGCCGGCCACCGAAGCTTTTCAAACTGGCAGAGTTGAAAAATCCGATGTGACCGCGTATCGTAGAGAGCAAATAAAAGTCGGATCTACTTTTATAGAATGCAAGTTTAAGTAAAAAATACTTTTATTAAGAAAGGATACTAATTATGGCACACACAAATGAAGCGCTGCTGATCATTGATTACACCAATGATTTTGTGGCTGACGAAGGGGCCTTGACCTGTGGCAAGGCTGGTCAAGTGCTGGCACCACAAATTGTTGCTTTGGCTGATGAATTTCTACAGCAAGATGGCTGGGTGTATTTGCCAACGGATGTTCACACGCCGCATGATCCCTATCATCCAGAAAGCAAACTGTTTCCGCCGCATAATGTTCGCGGTACGTGGGGACGTGCTTTTTATGGTTCGCTGGCGCCTTGGTACGACGCGCATCAAGCCGAAGATCATGTCAATATGTTTGATAAGACCCGATATTCTGCTTTTGCCGGGACGCCCCTAGATTTGCGCCTGCGCGAACGGAAAATTGCGACTGTTCATTTAGTTGGCGTGTGCACGGATATTTGTGTGCTGCATACTGCAGTGGATGCCTACAACCTGAATTACCAGATAGTTGTTCATCAGAAGGCAGTCGCTGCATTGACACCAGCTGGGCAAGATTGGGCACTTGATCATTTTGCCCATGTGCTGGGAGCAACCGTTATCGATTAGTGTTGAGACGTCATAAAAGAAGGTTTTATTAAAATGAATATGAATCATGCCATGTTAACTGATTTATACGAGTTTTCAATGGCCAACGGTTATTGTGCGACCTTGCCGCATACAGATCAGGCTGTTTTTGATATTTTTTATCGCACGGTTCCGGATCACGGTAGTTTTGTCATCGCCGCTGGGTTGCAACAGGTAGTGGAAGCTTTGCAGGCGTTTCATTTTGACGATGCTGATATCGACTACTTGCGTTCCTTGAATCTTTACTCAGAAACTTTTCTAAATGAGCTTGCGACGATGAAACTTGCTTGCAGGGTGACTGCTTTACCAGAAGGCACGCCGGTTTTTCCACGGGAACCGCTGCTTACTGTAGAAGGGCCACTGATGCAGGTACAATTGCTGGAGACGCTTTTGCTAAATTTGGTGAATCATCAGTCACTGATTGCCACGAAGGCGCGGCGGATTACCGCGGCGGCAGAAGGTCGTCCTGTGATGGAGTTTGGCGCGCGCCGGGCACAAGGCCCAGATGCTTCAGTATATGGCGCGCGGGCAGCTGTCATTGGCGGCTGTGCCAGCACATCGAATGTTTTGGCAGCCCAGCTATTCCATATTCCGGCTGCGGGCACAATGGCACACAGTTGGGTTGAATCGTTTAGTGACGAGCTGACGGCTTTTCGCGCATGGGCTAAGGTGTATCCAGATAATAGTGCCTTGCTGGTCGATACTTATGATGTTCTGAAGTCCGGGGTGCCAAATGCGATCACGATCTTCAAGGAGCTGCGTGCAACAGGGCATCAGCCTGTGGGTATCCGAATTGATTCGGGCGATATCACCCAGTTAGCTAAACAAGCGCGAGTGATGCTGGATGCGGCAGGTTTTCAGGATGCCAAAATCACCGCTTCAAATGCCCTAGATGAAACTGTGATCCAATCGTTGCTAAAAGAGGGAGCACCGATTGACAACTTCGGTATTGGCGAAAAGCTGATCACTAGTGCCTCGTCGCCTGTTTTGAGTGGGGTCTACAAAATGGCGGCTCTGCAAACAGCTGGTCAATGGCAGCCGAAGATCAAAGTCAGCGCTAGTCGCGAAAAGACGACATTGCCAGGCCATAAACAAATTTATCGCTTATACCACCGTGACAGTCATCGTGCTTTTGCCGATATCATTGCTTTGGCAGACGAAATTTTACCGGAAACAATCGCCGCCGTTAATGCTAATCCTTTGGCAACCCAGACACGGGTCACGCTTGCTGATTTCACGGCCAAGCCATTGTTGCAACCGGTGTTCGCACCCGGCCACACTGCTGATGTACCAACTGATGTTTTCGCGATCCAAAAATATACCCGCGAAACTTTAGCGGCCTTGCCAGAAGCCACCCAGCGGCTTGTTAATCCTGATTTTTACCCGGTTTATCTCACGCCGAAGTTGGCTGAGATGCAACAGCAATTGATTGCGGTTCATCATGGAAATTAATGTGACTTGATAGTTAATGAACGAACGTTAAAAAGCACACCTGCTCCAAAACCACCATTCTTGCTGATAACTGGTGGTTCTGAAGCAGGTGTGCTCTTTTTTATCGCAAAAATTAAACTATTTCTGAAAAAAATCTCTGTTTTCCGGCATAAATAGCTAGCTTTACAGAAAACTTACAGAAACAATACAGCCTCTTGCCGCGGTTTTTTACAAATGACCGTTAACCTTAGCATTAAGGTAAGGAGTTGAGAAGAAGTGAGTATTCGATTAGCGAACGTGTCCAAAGATTTTGGCAATACTAAGGTGCTATCCGATGTTTCTGTAGAGATCGAACCCGGTGAGTTTTTCGTCATGGTCGGGCCTTCTGGTTCCGGCAAAAGTACGCTTTTACGAATGATCGCTGGTTTGACCAGCGTAACAGACGGACGTATTTATTTTAATGATCGCGATGTCACGGACTTGCCGCCAAAAGATCGTAAGTTGGCAATGGTCTTTCAGAATTATGCTTTGTTGCCATTTATGAATGTGGCGCAAAATATCAGGTTCGGGCTTGAAAATCAGGACCTGAATGATGATGAAAAAAGCAAGCGAGTCGATTGGGCATTGGATCTGGTGCATCTCAGCGACTTACGGGATCGTAAGCCAAAAGAGTTGTCAGGCGGCCAGCAACAGCGGGTCAGCTTGGCGCGCGCGTTAGCAACCAAGGCGCCGGTCGTGCTGATGGATGAACCACTGTCCAACTTGGATGCGCAGTTGCGTACGGAAATGCGTGAAGAGATTGCGCGACTTCATCGCGAGATTGGGATGACACTGATCTACGTGACGCATGATCAGGTGGAAGCCATGACGATGGGTGATCGGATTCTCGTATTGGACGATGAAAAGATTCAACAACTTGGCACACCCCTAGATCTTTACAATCATCCGGCTAACGAGTTTGTCGCGAAGTTTATTGGCTCACCTGAGATGAATCTCATGCCAATTACCATTAATGACGATGGCGATCGCTTCAGCATCGGCGACACCTTCTGGACTGATAATGCGTTTGTCCTACCATTTGATTTGCCAGCTGGTTCTTACCACCTTGGTATTCGGCCAGAAAAATTGGTGCCAGTGTCCATCGCTAATCCAGATACAATTACGGCAAAGGTGAAAAGCCTGCAACAGCTTGGCAATGACACCTTGATTTTCTGTGACTTTGATGGACAGACATTAGTCAGTCGAGTACCCGAGCAATTTACTATCGCTGTTGGCGCCGACCTGAATCTACTGTTGCCGGCAAATGCTGATGAATGGCATCTTTTTGACAGCAACAATGGGGTGCGAATCACCGCTGCTGCGCCAGCACGGGAGGCGGTTGAATATGGAGCTTAACAAAGAACTCAACAAAACCGCAACTGAATCCAAAAGTAAACTTGCAGCGACGATCAAAGAAAACAATAAACCGGCCTTTTGGTTTTTAATGCCGTCTTTATTGATTTTAACCTTATTCACGTTCTATCCGATGATCATGACCGTTTACAATAGTTTCTTTGCGACCAATATTCGCGGGGAAGCGGCGAAATTCGTTGGTTTGGGGAATTACTTCTCGATTTTTCAAGATCCCTTATTCCTGAAGAGTCTCGCGGGCACCTTAGTCTATGTTGTTGCCTTTGCTGCCATTACGATTGTTGCTGGCGTTGTCTTGGCACGGTTGGCAACCATGAAGCTACGGCGAATCAGTTGGTTCCAAACAGCTTTTGCCGGCACGATGGGAACGAGTGCTGCGGCAGCTTCCATTCTCTGGCTGTTTCTTTTTAACCCGTCTGTTGGTCTTGCTAGCTTTGCTTTGAAAGCAATGGGCATGACGAATGCCAACTTATTGGTTGACCCAACTGGCGCCATGATTGTCATCGTGCTGGCCAGCGTTTGGATGGCGTTGGGGTTTGCCTTCCTGATTTTGCTTAGCGCCTTTCAAAGCGTGCCACCGGAATATTATGAAGTCGCCGACATTGCTGGTTGGTCGCAATACAAACAGACCTTGAAAATCACGGTGCCGATGATTTCGCCGACTTTATTCTTCCTGTTTGTTGTTGAAATTATTGACGGGTTCAAAATGTTCGCGCAGATAGATTTGATTACTGGCGGCGGGCCAAACAATGCTACCAATTTCTTGGCTTATAAGATCTATCAAGACGCGTTTACCTTCCACAACTTTGGGACCGCAAGTGCTGAATCAATTGTGCTGACGGTGATCATTGCCTTAGCAACTTGGATTCAATTTCATTACACGGAACGGAAGGTGTATTACGCATGACCCACATCAAAAATGGTTCGCGGTATCTTTTATTAACCGTGGTTGCAGTGGCATTGTTGTTCCCGATTTTATTAGGTATATGGGCTTCCTTGTTGCCAACTAAAGACATTGCGGCAGGCAACTTCCTGTCGACCAACATTTCACTTAACAATTACTGGCAAGCATTTGTGACCACGCCGATTATCCGCTACATGATCAACTCCTTTGTCACTGCTGGTCTGATTACCATTGGCCAACTGGTGTTGTGTACATTAGCAGCTTATGCGTTTGCGTTCATAAACTTCCGCTATAAAAAGCAATTGTTCTTCGCCTTTTTGGTCACAATGATGTTGCCTTTTGAAGCGCAAATTATTCCAAACTTTCAAACGGTTAAGGCATTTGGCTGGTTGGACAATTATGCTGGCCTAACCATTCCATTCTTCACTTCCGCGTTCGGGGTTTTCATGCTACGCCAGGCTTTTCTTCAGATTCCGGCTGATCTAGTCGATTTTGGCAACTATCTCGGGCTTGGTCGCTTACAGTTTTTGTGGAAAATTGCGGTGCCTTATAGTCGCAGCATGTTAATCACCTTTGCCTTGTACACATTTCTGACTCATTGGAATCAGTATCTGTGGCCGTTGATTACGACCTTCTCCGATGATTTCCGCCCCGTGCAGGTTGGCTTGAAGCAGTTGCAATCTGAAGATACATTTGCCAACTGGGGCATGGTTATGGCAACAGCCATCATTGTGTTGCTGCCAACGCTGGCATTGCTACTGATTGGTCAGAAATTCTTCAAGCGGAATTTGAATGCAGGGGGGACTAAGGGGTGAAAACCACATACAAAAAAATGATCGCAATTGTTGCTGCATTGATCGTCATTTTAGGCCTTGGCTTCTTCTTCACGCACCAACAACATACTGAGGCTGCTGACAATGGCACTGGTCGCACGACTATTACGTTCTGGCATTCAATGAATGGCCCAAATGAACAGGTATTGGAGAACTTGGTTAATCAATTTAATAAAAGCCAGACGAAATATACGATTAAACCAATTTACGTTGGTAGTTATGAACTGTCAATTATGAAATACGCGAATACGGTTGGCAGCAATGTCTCGCCTGATTTAGTTCAAAGCGATCAAGCAAACCAATCCATGATGATTGGTCTAAACGCAACCGTGCCGGTTCAAAAGTTTGTCGACCGTGATCATTACGACTTGAGTCAGCTGTATCCTGGCGTAACTGCCGCTTATAAAATTAACGGGAAGCTTGCCTCCATGCCATTCAACTCTTCAAGTTCGGTGATGTACTACAACGAAAGCTTGTTTAAGAAATACGGCGTTGCAGATTTACCGTTGTCACCAACATACAGTGACGTTACTAAGGCAGCCGTCGCTTTGACCAAAAAGAGTAAAGGTGCCGTCAAAGGCATGACGATGCAAATTTACGGCTGGCTGCCAGAAGAAATGGTGGCTAATCAGAACTCATTGGTTGTTAATCATGACAACGGCCGCAAAGCCATGGCCACTGCAGCAACCCTCAATTCGCCTGAAATGCAAAAGAGCATGACCTGGTTGCAAGACGTTATTAAGCAAAATGCGTTTGAAAACTTTGGCACTGGTTCTGCCGCTGCGAACAACCAAAGTGCAGCATTTTTAGCGCAAAAGGTCGGCATTTTCATGCAAAGCTCAGCAATGTTAGGTCAGCTGCAAAAGAATGCGAAGTTCAAGTATGGTGTAACTTTCACACCACATCCAGATGGCACCAAGGCAAACGGCGTGGCCATTGGTGGTGCTAGCTTGTGGATCACTAAAAATAAGCCTGCCGCTGTTCAAGAAGGCGCTTGGCAATTCATGAAATTTCTAATGACACCGCAGTCTCAAGCCACTTGGCAACTCGGCACTGGCTATTTCGCAGTCAATCAGAAAGCTAACCAAATCCAAACCTTGGCTGCCGCGATCAAAAAGAATCCAGCTTTGGCTGTGCCAATCAAACAACTTAACCAAGGAAATATCAATGCCGCAACGGCCGGCGCCTTCTTCAGCAACATCCAAGAGGAACGCCAAAACGTTGAACTCGCTATGCAACAAATCTACAGCGGTGCCGATGTTAAAAAAGCGCTGAACGAAGCCGAAACTGACACGAATACAGCGATTCAGAAGACAAATGAAGTTAGTGGAAACCTCCTGAATTATAAGCGGTAGCGTGTGAGTCACCACGGTTTCTGCGACTACTAACATGTTTTGGCGGCCCAGATGCAACCAACTACTTAAACCATTTCATTGCCGTTTCAACCTCACCCGCGTATGATCAAGACAGTTTAAAGAACGGTGGTTAGCTCGTCTTTTCAGACTAAGGGAGGCACAACAAATGCCGCAAGTTTACTTCTTATGCACGGGTAATGCCTGCCGAAGCCAAATGGCTGAAGGGTTCGCCAAGAAACTACTCGGTTCTGATTGGCAAATCGCCAGCGCCAGCATTGAAGCACACGGCTTGAATCCGCTCGCTGTGCAAGTCATGGCGGAAAAAGGGATTGATATCTCGCAACAACGATCAAAAGTGATTGATCCGGATTATCTAATGCACGCCGATTTAGTGGTCACTCTCTGCGGAGATGCACGCGATCGTTGTCCGGTCACGCCGCCAAACGTTCAGCACCTGCACTGGCCGTTGCCTGATCCTGCCCAAGCAACAGGTTCAGAAGCTGAGGTGTTGCAAGCGTTTCGCGAGGTCCGTGACGCGATCGAAGCAAAAGTTCGTCAGCTAGAAACGGCGTCTTTTACCAGACAATAGCCTTTTCTGAGGCAAATGAATGAACAAATTGGAGGGTTAACATGACAGTAGCAATTTTTGGGCATCGCGGGTATCCTGCCCGTTTTCCGGAGAATAGTCTACAAGGCTTTGAATACGCCTGTGAACATGGCATCGATGGGATTGAAACCGATGTTCAGATGAGTGCTGATGGCCACCTTGTCATCATGCATGATGAACGCGTCGACCGCACGACTGACGGCAGTGGCTGGATCGCAGATTTGACCCGCACACAACTCAAGGGGATGCGACTCGCCAATGGTGAACATATTCCGTCCCTGCGCGAGGCACTCACCTTGCTCAGTCACTATGACGTCATGGTCAATATTGAGTTCAAAACCGGCAAAATCCGTTATCCGGGTATCGAAGCGTTGACACAAGACTATGTTGAACAATTCAACATGCAGGATCGCGTCATTTATTCCTCCTTCAATCATGACAGCATTAATGTGATCCACACCTTGGCGCCAAAAATGAAAACAGCTTGGCTCACTAGTCGTGTCCTCAGGGGGGCATCACTGCCAGCATACTTAGAAGCCGTACACATCGAACATTACAATTCGCGCCTCAACAAGGCCCAGCGTGTTTGGACCATTGACGATCCTCTGAAAATGAAGAAACTGTTTGCTGCACCTTACGTCACCGGCTTGATTACTAACCGGTTTGAGGAAGCTATGGATATGCGAGCATTGGTAGAACAAGGCAGCGGCGCGACAGTGTGAAGTTAGACGATAGTTGGATTTTTAATTGAAGAATAGCCGCCACGCAAATGAGATTGTCATTGCGTGGCGGCTATTTGTATACCGTGAATTGGGCATATGAGTTAGATCACTAGCAAGGATTTGCCACAAAGCGTTGCACATGAATTGACAATCATGGAAAATGAAGTTATCTAAGCATTAGAAGTGACTATACCGTTGTGCAAACAAATTGAGGAAATAAAGCCATGTCAGTCAATTTTTTCTTTTGATTATCTTTGCATTTATCATGTATTACGTTATTGAAGCTGCAGTGGAAAAGGCTGTGAAACGAGCGATGATTGTAACTAAGATCCAGTCAAAAACAATAGCGGCTGAATATCATGCTGAATAGGCCTATTGAGACAACGCAATCATGATTACTGAAAAAATCAATGAACTTAACAAAATATATCCACATCATGCAGAGACTAAACAACAAATCAGGGCATTACAAGCGTTAGCATCTCAAAACAACGGTATTTCCATATGACAAAAAAATAAACTAACGAGCAGAAGTATCAAGCACGACAAGTATTGAGAACCAAGGTTGAACAGATTAAGCGGGATCCTTCCAACACCACCAATTAAAGGATCGTCTGCCAGACCATGATCGCCGGTTCAAGTCTGAGAGCAGGGCTGAGGTATTTTTGTGAAGGACCCCGCTATATCAAGGATGCTAGAGATAATAGCTAGGCTTTTTTTAACTGATGGCTTACGTTAAAGGAGGAAACAGCAATGAGCGATTTAAGCTTAGGCAGCCGACTTAAGCAACTGCGGAAAGCGCGTGGCATGACGCAATCACAGTTAGCTGACGATTTGTTTGTTTCACGTAAAACAGTATCTAGCTGGGAAACTGGGCGTAACCAGCCAGACTTGCAGACGATTTGTCAATTGGCCAGTTATTATCAGCTGACCGTAGATGACCTCCTTCATCAGCAATCAGTCCCACATGCTGATGATCAACGACCGATCACTTGGCTCGGCCCAGCATTAGCCATCATATTGATGGGGCGGCTTGGATTTGTCGCGCTACCTGAGATGCTGGTGCTTTCCGACGTTGTGGTCATCACGCTGGCGTGGTTACTCGTTAGCTGGTGGCAGCGATACATGCACCTACGAACGATAAGGTGGGCATGCAGTTTATTGGCAGTTACCTTTATCGTTGCTGCAGGGTTGAATTTGTTCAAAATGGACTTTGGTCTGCAGTTAATTTATTTGGCTGCCGCCGTTACATTGCTGATTCCCATAGCGGGCACTGCACTGATCAAAAAGATTCGCAGTCGCCCAACTTAATCTATGCAAGGGGGCTGTTCATATGAAACATAAAGGCATCTGGCTCATCAATGGTTTACTTGCCTTATTTGCAGTGCCAATAGCGGTCATGATTCTCATTCGCCGCGTTGATGGCAGTGGGTACGTTGAAACCGGTCGTTCGCGATTAGCAGCACTCGCTGTCCTTGGTGCAGCTGTTTTAATCGTCATACTGTGCGAACTAATTTATCTGCTGATGGCACATGCTGTAAAAAAAGGCTGATGAAAATTAATAAGTGGTTTGCATACTGAAAAAGTCTTGTATCTTCTCCGGGTTTGAAACTTAAAGCCTACTAGGTACAAGGCGTTTTTTATGGAGACAGCAACCTGCTTCATTTGTTACCAACAAACCAAAACACAAGAATAGAAAACGATCGCATCATACTAGCACAAGACTGGTGATGCGATCGTTTTGACGTTGAATGTGGCGCTGCTCAATTTTTAGGGTTCCTGAACTTGATAATGTTTCAGAAACTTTTTCTTAGAAACGACACGGTGGTTGGTCACATCTAAGAAGTCGCCTGGATAACCTATTGCATACATACCATAGCCAGCAAATCCGCCGCCAATTGTTCCCACAGCGCCTATTTTCAAATTTGTCGCCAATGAAGGATTCAAGCCACTCATTAAAATCCGAAGATGATCGTCTAGCCAATATAGATAATTTTCGTCAAAAGCCTCTTTGACCCAGTCAGGACGCGCACCAGTTTTGTTGATCTCCCAAACGTCAACTGGATTGCCTTTGTATAAGGCTTTCAGGGTAATGCCTTCTTTCACCTCAAACATTGAAAGTGATGATGATAGTGAGATAGCGTAATAGTTCAGTCTTTATACCCCTAGAATTTGATAATGTTTCAAAAATCTTTCTTTCGATACTACGCGCTGGTTAGTTGCATCCAAAAAATCGCCCACGTAGCCATATGCGTAGACACCAAGTGCGTCAACGCCACCACCAATCGTGCCACCTTCGCCCATCTTTAGCTTTTTAACCACTGGTGGCCTTAATGCGGTCATGAGAATACGGACGCGATTATCTAACCAATAAATATTGTTCTTTGATAAAGCTTCTTCTATCCAGTCGGGCCGCTCACCGGTTTTGCTGATCTCCCAAACGTAGGCAGGGCGCCCTTTGTATAAGGCTTTCATGGTCATACCTTCTTCCAACTCAAACATTGAGAGTGATGAACTGCAGTTAAGAAAGCGGATACATTTCAAACTCGACCGAATTGTAAACCCGGATGGTAGTCGTAGTCAAACAAATGAGCAACGATTCACAATGATTTTTTGATGAGTTATGTTGAGAAAAATACCATGAGGAGTGGGTGGCGTAAGATACAAAATGTTGGAAGACTAACTGATCTAGAGTTTGACGATTTCATCCCGAACAACTTCAGCAAACGAACCATCCCAAATACCTTCGTGATGCGCGATGATTTGCTGTGCTGAAAGATCGGGCGTATCGAAGGTCGAATTCAAGCCATGGATCGTCGCCGCCTTGAAGCCGAGATCATGGTCGACGCGGATCGCGGTATCGATACAGTACTCCGTTTGCAGACCGGCGACTTCAATGGTTTGCACGTGCAAGCCGTGTAAGGTGGCAGCCAAACCGGTTTGGAAAAAGGAATCAGAATGATACTTTAGAATGACCCGATCAGATGGTGCACGATGTAGCTGTGTATCGAGTTGCCAATCATGGCCGTTATATGGCATGCTCTCATCAGTATGTTGCATAAAAATAATTGGATGATCAGCAGCGTGATAAGCGTCTATACGCTGATTGATATTTGCTAACAGTTGCTTGTAATGGTGGGCGGCGCTTAACCCATACTGAACATCAATCACGACAAGTCCATCTTTTAACATAGCAATTTCCTCATTTCATCGGGACTTTATTGATGCGCTAATTATACGCTGTGATCTAGTTAGATCAATGACACAATTAAAAATTTCTTGATCGTTCATGATAGGAGGATTTCATGAAACTAGAACCGATTGATCGATGGCGATCGGCGACAACTAAATTATTTAAAGAGCTCTGGGGCAGCGATGATATGGTTCTGAGTGGGGTCGTGTATCATCTGAATGAACTTCCGGGATTTGTGGCGATTGATGAGCAAAACATCTTAGGTATGATCACCTATCTCGATCGAGGAAACACGCTTGAGGTCATTTCTCTAGACAGTTTGCGTGCGAATCAAGGTATTGGATCCGCTTTACTTCAAAAAGTTGAAACGACTGCGGTACTCAGCCACAAAACAGGTGTTGAGTTAATCACAACAAACGATAATCTGCATGCATTAGGATTTTATCAACGGCGCGGGTATCGGCTGACGCAGCTTTTCCTCGAAGCGGTCGATCAATCTCGAAAAGTAAAACCACAAATTCCTGCGGTTGCTGATAATGGGATTCCGATTCGTGATGAACTACGATTGTTGAAAAATTTATTGGCTAGGGGTGAGGACATGAGAGCGGATGGATAATCAACTGGCGCAAGCATGCCCAGTCCGTCAATTCACAAGGGCCAATGTTTCACGGGAAACATTGGCCCTTGTGAAGCCCCATGTCTGAAGTACAGACTGGGGCAGACGATGTGTGCCGGATAACCAAAAAGCATTGCCCAAGCCGTTAGTTGCGACAAAATGGGATGCTGGCAAGTATTCGCCGGCATCCCATTTTGTTTTTCTTATTTTTTGTCTGGTGCGGGGGTGGTCAGTGATGCCTATGCGTGCACGTCAGCATGTGATTCTTTTCGCATCAACACTGCGGCCGCCAAACTGCCAATTAATATCACGACAAGCGCTGCAATCAATACTGCAGCCATGCCGTTGTCGTAGGCGTGCACCACAACGCTTTGTAATTTCTGGGCGAATGGTGTTTCTGTTAGACGTTTTGACCATGCGATTGTGTGCCCTGAGAATGGACCTGCCTTAATGAGGGCAGCGTGAATACCGGTTGTCATTTGACTCGGCATCCCCACGGTGTGAATATGCGTATTCAGATAGTTTTCGTATTGGGTTGCCTGCATTAAACCAAAGCCAACGACGCCAATCACGATCCCGAGTTGACGGAAAATATTCAATAAGCCCGAGGCCATCCCCATTTGTTGCGGGGCGACGCCTTCCATTCCAACCGTGTTGATCAATGGGCTAACGATCCCGTTAGTGAATCCAATCATGAGCATGCCAGGCATCAGATCCATAAAACTGACCCGTGGTCCCATCGCATTCAACATGACCAAAAAACCGCATGCGCCAACTAATAATGATGCGCTGATCATACGTTTTTTTGAGAATCGCGTACCAAGATAACCACTTATCGGGCCAAGGACTAATGACCAGCCACTGATCGTTAGTTGCCGAACACCGGTCTGGAGTGCGGAGTAGCCAATGTAGTTTTGCATCAACGCTGTCAAGAAGGTATTGAAAGAGTAAAGACTTGCGCCGAGTGCAAAAGCCACAAATATGGTGCCGACAAAGTGACGCTGTTTGAAGAAGTTAAGACTCATCATGGGCTGTTGGACTCTGCTTTCGGTCCAGATGAAAAGTGCTATCAAAATGAAACCCGCAATGATCCAACCACCGATCCGGATGTCCATCCATGACCAGTGGGGATGTCCCTCCTTGATAATCAAACCGTAAATTAAAGAAAAAAGACCGAGACCGGAAAAAAGCATGCCAGCAAAATCAATGTGTTCGTGTTGACCATAACTTGGTGTTTCATTAACAAACGTCAGCGTCATGATGACAGCGACAATACCGACAGGCACATTGACATAAAAGATAGACGGCCACCCGAAATTTTCGACTAGGAAACCGCCAATTAGTGGACCCGATGCGGTGGACATACCAATAACGGAGCCAAGGATACCAAGGGCAACACCTCGTTTATTGCCTGAAAAGTTCGAGGCGACGAGCGCCATGGAGAGTGAATTCATCCCGGCGCCGCCAATAGCCTGAATGCCTCGGCCAATATCCAAGACGATTAGGCTACTGGCCATACCATTAACCGCCGAAGCCAGCACGAACAAAATCAATGAACCAAGGAATACTTTTTTGCGCCCGTACATGTCACCGAGTTTAGACATGATTAACAATGACACGGCATAAACGAGCGTGTAGGCGTTGAGCACCCACTGGAGATTCGTGAAGTTCGTGTTGAAGTCGTTAACCATCGTGGGTAACGCCACATTGACAACAGTGACGTCAAGTAATCCCATAAAGACACCCATGCTCATCGCGGTCAATGCCAGCCACTGATGTCTCTTCGGTGTCGTGGTCAAAGTTGCATTAGGCATGATGCATGCCTCCTTCAGTGGTTTGCTGTTGCAAAATGCGAGTGCGTGTTTGTGCTACCCACTGTTTTTTCGTCTGGCAAAGTGCAATGTTTAGTTCAAGGGTGTTGATCGTACTCTTGAGCAACGCGGGATCGCTTTTCCCCGGTTTGGTGTGTTGCTGCAAATGTTTTTGTAGGGTCGTGTACACATTCAAGTCTTGGTCATTGACGTTTTCATACTCAGTTAGAATCTGCAACTGTTCCGCAAAGTCGACAGCGGCCAACGACCGAAATTTGAATAGGTAAACTGATTCTCGTTTTGCATCCACTGGTACTGGAGCAGCCATTAGTGCATAGAAATGTTTCTGACCAATGTCTGTAATGTGAGCGACTTTCTCATGACGAGGACTGTTTTCAGCCAACGACATGGTGATGTATCCTTTGTGCTGTAACTGTTGCAACACTGGATACATCACCCCATTGGAAATCTCGCGGCGGGGAACGAGATTACTGCCAAGAACTTGACGCAGTTTATAGCCAGACATGTCACGCGACATGAGTGCTCCTAAAATTGATAACTCGTACATCATGACCTCCATATGTCGAAACGACACATAGTAGTATAGGTCGTGACGACATATTTTGCAATTAAAAATATTACCGTTTTTGCTAGCTTCCGAATCAGTTATGGAGCACGAAATTAAAAACTTCGACAATGGCTACTGACAACATGCTTGTTTGTAATGAATGGCGGAGGTCACAGAATGGCAGACAAGAAAAGACGCGTCAGGCAACTAACGACAATGTGACAAACCGTGTGTAGATCGCATATTGTAAAGGTGCATGTGGCATCTCTTTTCAGAGTCAATCAGAGTCCTCAAAACTAACACTTGCATTTTTTAGTCAAAATACTATGCTTTCAACTAAACCTCTGAAGGGTGGCATGACCATGACAACAACGAACAATGAAGAAATTCGACCAATCACGCCTGCCGATGATGCACAGGTGGCTGCGTTGATTCGCGAATGCTTGAAGGCGGCCGACCTAGATAAGCCTGGCACTGTCTATTTTGACACAGGACTTGATCATCTAAGCGAATTCTATGCCGCCAAGCCCAATCGCCAATACTTTGTTGCAGAACGCGAGGGTCAAATTCTTGGCGGTGTTGGTATTGCGGAATATGATCCTGCCCATAAGGTGGCTGAACTCCAGAAGTTTTATGTCCATGGCAAGCTTCAAGGCCATGGGCTAGGCAAACGCTTGTTGCGCCATGCACTGGCATATGCCCAGCAAGTCGGGTATCAATCAGTTTATCTCGAAACTTACCACACACTGGCGACAGCAGTGCATGTGTATCAGGAGTTTGGGTTCAATGAGTTGCCTGGACCACTGATCACAGCGCAGCATAGTTTGATGGATCAGTTTTTGGTTAAGAAGTTCATTTAAGAAAACTTCAGTGATTTTTATTCCCTTGCTTTTTAGTTCCTCAATAAAACTGGTGACTTACCATAGTCTTAGAAATTTCGGAGTCATTGTTTTTATTGTCATAACGACCATACTCATATCTAATATGCTGTACATGTACACGTTTTCATGAATATGAAGACGTGTTTTTTATGCAAAATGAATAAAACGCTTGCAAGAGTGATAAATGCCTTTTATATTTAACTTGTTCACAGAGGTACCCTGTGATACACACTTGTTCTATGATGTTCGTAAACTGACAGAAAGATGGTGGAAAAATGAAGATTGATATTGATAAAACTTCCATGATTCCAGTTTACGAACAAATTGCAAACAGTTTACGTGACATGATGTACGGTGGCAGTTTGCAAGATGGTGATCGCTTAGATTCGGAACAAAAGATGTGTCGAAATCTTAGTGTTAGTCGTGGAACAGTTAGGAAGGCCATTGATATTCTTTTGAAAGAAGGCATGGTCAAAAAGATTCATGGAAAAGGGACATTTGTTAGCAATCCAAATGTTGAGTACTCATTGAATGATCAGCTGATGTCTTTTGCAGAGTCGCTTGATAATCAACATCTGAGTTACACAACTCAAGTGATTCAGCAGGAATTACGACCAGCCAACGCAAAAATTGCTGATATGTTGAAAATTCCTGTTGGGAGTCAGTATTTGTATTTAGAACGACTTCGATCAGTTGCCGATGACAAACTGATGTTAATCGAAAACAGAATTAATATCACACTTTGTCCAGGAATTGAGAAAGTGAATTTCAACAATATTAGTCTTTTTAACAAAATTGAGGAGTTGGCAGATCGCAAAATAAGTTTTGCGCGTAGCACGTATGAAGCACTTACGATTGGGACTGAACGAGGTAAGATCCTAGAACTTCCTCCTTCCACGCCCGCCTTGAAAATGCAGCAGGCAGTGTATCTGTCTGAAAAAGAACCAGTTGAATACGGTTCTGTCTGGCTTAAAGGCAATAAGTACTTCCTAACAACAACTTTACAAAGACGATAGGAGGAATAGAAAGAATGCCATTAGTAAATGGATTTGACCTAATTGATATTATTAAGGACCGTCATGTTGTCGCGGGAGCTTTTAACACAACTAATTTAGAAACTACCATGGGGATTCTTCGTGCGGTAGAAAAAAGCGGTATACCTGCTTTCATTCAAATTGCCCCGACAAATATCCCTGTTTCTGGATATGGTTTTATCAAAGACATGGTTGATCGTTTCGCCAAAGAAATGGATACGCCAATTGCGCTTCATTTGGATCATGGAAAGACTTTTGATTCTGTGCGACAAGCCGCCCGTGCCGGATTTACATCCGTGATGACAGATAATGCTAAATACGATTATGAGGAAAATATTCAACACACGTACGAAGCAGTTCAATTTGCTCGAGGTTACGGTATTCCTGTTGAAGCCGAACTGGGTGCGATAGCGGGTAAAGAAGATGATGATGTCACTGAAGGGCACAATAAAACAAATCCAGAACAAGTTGTTGATTTTGTTGAACGTACTGGTGTAAATCTTTTAGCTGTCGCTGTTGGTAATGTTCATGGATTAAATCTTGACCCCAACATTGATTTCCCACTTCTGAAAAAAATTCATGCTATCTGCCCGGTTCCATTAGTCCTCCATGGAGCTTCAGGTATCCCAGATGACCAAATTGCCCAGATGGTCGACAATGGTGTTGTTAAGATCAACGTCGCAAGCGATTTGAGACGGGCATTTATTCAATCTGCTGGTAAAGACTATCAGGAGGATCCAGATCGGTTTGATCTTGTCAACGTATCGCTTGACGCGGAAAAGGCAATTGAAGATGTTGTTTATCACAAAATTCATGTGATGAATAGCAATTCACCAACTGCTGTACGATAGGAGGCATTCCAATGAGCAACCTGACTTCAAAGGAGATTGTGTTTGGGTCTTCTTTTGTTAAACGGTTTTCGAAAGCGGTTACATTTAGCGAAGCAGTAGATCAATTATCCGTGAATTTACTGAATCAAAATCTTGTTACTGCAGATTATCCACAAGCAGTGAAGGATAGGGAGAAAAAATATCCTACTGGATTGCCAACAAGTCCAATAGGTGTAGCGATTCCTCACACAGATCCTCAATTCGTCAAGAAAAATGCAGTTTCTGTTGGTGTTCTAGAAGAGCCAATTGAGATGGTGGTTATGGGGACGAGTGATGAGCCAGTTTCAGTATCAATTATTTTCTTACTATCACTTGCACAATCGAATAAACAACTCAATATTTTAAAAAGAATTATGAGTGTTGTTCAGGATCAGAACGAACTGAGAAGGTTTATCAGTGCTACGAATGAAGAAATCGCGATAGACGTGCAAAAAGCAATTTTGGAGGGATTAGAATGACTAGTTCAGGAAAGAAAAAGACAATTTTATTTGTTTGTGCGACAGGTATTGCGACATCAACGGTTGTTGCAGAGAAGACAATGGAGTTCTTACATGACCATGGTTTAGATGCCAACTATACACAAACAAACGTGGCTTCGTTACCAGAATATGATCAAAAAGATGCCGACCTTATTGTTGCAACAACTAATGTACCGTATGAAACAGAAATTCCAGTTATACGGGCGTTGCCGTTAATTACCGGTATTGGCGCAGATAAGGTGCTTGAAGATATCAAAAAACACATTGAAGAGTAGGAGGAAATAGCATGTCGAATTTCGCCGATCAACTAAACAAAGTCGTTCAATATGTTTTAGGCATGGGCGCAACGGTTATGCTTCCTCTCTTTCTTTTCATACTTGCTCTTTGTTTTAGAGTGAAATGGACTAAAGCGTTGCGATCAGCGTTAACAGTTGGGATTGGCTTCGTTGGGATTAACGCTGTCATGACGATCTTGTCGGACAACGTTGGCCCTGCTGCCAAGGTGATGGTAAAACACATTGGGCTTAGTTTGCCCCATGCAGATCTAGGATGGCCAGCGCTCTCTGCGATTACTTGGGGTCTGCCGATTGCACCGTTTGTTATTGTGATGACCATTGTCATTAACATTATTATGTTAGGCATGAAGTGGACTAAAACCGTTGATGTAGACTTGTGGAACTATTGGCACTTTGCCCTCGCAGGAACGCTGGTTTACTATGTCACGGGCAACTTCTGGCTAGGGATACTTGCGGCTGCTGTTATTACCGTTATTGTGTTCAAGCTAGCCGACTGGGCAGCGCCATTAGGTGAGAAATACTTTGGACTCGAAGGCATTTCGTTACCAACCGTTTCGTCTATTACTTTTTGGCCAATAGGTTTATTAGGCAACTGGATCATTGATCATATTCCTGGTTTGAATAAGATTCACATTAACCCACAAACGATTCAAAAACGTTTTGGTATCATGGGCGAACCTATGATGATTGGCACCATTCTTGGTATTCTTCTTGGCGTCCTAGCCGGTTACGATGTTCGTGGCATTCTCCAAATTGGTGTCAATTTAGGAGCTGTTATGTTTATTTTGCCACGGATGGTACGAATTTTAATGGAAGGTTTGATGCCTATTTCGGAAGCTGTTAAGGATTGGCTGAATAAGCATGTTAAAAATAGTGGTGAACTTTATATCGGACTGGATATTGCCGTTGCGATCGGTAATCCTGCAGTTATTTCTACTGGATTGATTCTGACGCCAATTGCTGTCGTGCTTGCTTTCTTCTTGCCAGGTAATGGCACAATGCCGTTAGCGGATTTGGCAAACTTGGCTGTTTTCGCCTCGATGATTGTCTTAGCCACCAAAGGCGACGTTTTCCGGTCTATTCTCATCGGGATTCCTTGTCTTATTGCAGATTTATATATTTCCTCTGCACTAGCAGGAACGATTACAAAGATGGCGCAAAACGTTAATTATTCAGGAGCCAAAAGTTCATCAGTTACGAGTTTCCTCGATGGTGGGAATCCGTTACGGTATTGGTTAGTTAAAATTTTTGAACTTAATCCTATTGCACTTGGTTTGATTCCTTTAATTGGGTTGATTATTTGGTGGTTATACCGAGTGACGAAGAAATCAGTATTTGGGGCAGACAGTCTTGGCAAATCTAACAATTGATGTTGGCACTACCAACACCAAAGTCTCACTTTGGTCTGAACAAACAACTATTCAACCCATAAAACAGTTAAAGTTTGTAACACCCAAAAATGAAGCCGATGACTTAATTAATTTTGATATTGAGGAATTGCTCGAGCAACTTCTAAACGCAATCCAGCATCTGGTGAAAACTGCTCTCGAGCCAATCAAAACGATCTCGATTGCGAGTGTTGGCGAGTCCGGCGTCTTGATCAATGAATTCGGAGTATTGGCCTCCCCCATGATTGCTTGGTACGATAACCGATCTGAGAAGATTATCGATCAGTTATCTAAACAAGACAAAAAGACGATTTATGAAGTGACGGGATTGCCACCTCACGCACACTACTCTGCCAGTAAAATTAAATGGTTACTTGAGCATGATGTTGATTCGACTAAAAGGTACACGTGGTTGTGTATCCCTGATTTTCTTGTCTATCGTTTGACGGGGGTCATGGGCACAGAATTTTCAATTGCAAGCCGAACAATGGTTTTTGATATTCAGAAAAAACGTTGGTCAAGCCGAATTAAAAAGATCTTTGGAATTGAGAATATCGATTTTCCGAAGCCCTATCCATCAGGAACAAAAATTGCTTCAATAAAGCCACAAATTGCAAATAAACTGGGTTTATCGGCTCAGGTCGATGTAACGATAGCGGGACATGATCATATGGTGGGTTCTGTCTCAAGTGGTCAAACGACACATGAAATTCTTGATTCTACGGGAACGACTGAGGGTATTCTTCTTCTTTCAGATAGTTTAGAAAAAAAGGCTACTCAAGAGGAGGAAGGCATCGCATACGGCATTTATATGAATCCGGAGCTGTATACAATTTTTACAGCATTGCCATCGGCCGGATCGGTCATTCAGTGGTTTCAAGAAAGTCATCAGATAACAAGTCAGCGTTTTATGCAATTAGCGGATGCTGCCTATAAGCGATACGCGGCTGATGACTTGCCGTTTGAAGATATTAATTTTGTTATTCCCCACTTCAGCGGTAGTGGCAGCCCAACAAAGTCTACGTTAACGAAGGGCCTTTGGTACGGGCTTACAAATCAACTTGACCAAGAAATGCTAACATTTGGTCTTTTCTTAGGATTAACCTTTGAGTTAAAACACGCTACTGAGTGTCTGACTAGTCAACAGATTCAAACGATCAAAGTCATTGGACCGGCAATTAAAGACCCACTCTGGATTCAGTTGAAGGCAGATTTACTGGGAGCGGAGGTGTTGGCAATGGCAACGCCTGAAGCAGTTTCCCGGGGGGCAAATATTATGGCCCAAAATGGCGCTAAAAAGAATATTCAAGTACCTAAAGCACCAAGTCAACGCTTTTCTCCAAGGACTACGCCACTAGTCAAATACCTCTTAGCTATTTATAAGCATCAATATAAACCGCTTTATGAGGCTAAGGTTAAATTTGAACTTGAGCAATAGTCATGACCTTTGTCCTAAAGAGAAATATATTGTCTTTAGGTTCAAGGATGAGTTAATAGATCTTCCTTAAAGAGTGATGTTATTTTAAACGGCTTTGGTATTCCTTTGCAGCATTTAGGACTATCAGAGCCGCTTTTTAGGACTACTCGCGTAGAAAAGAAGTTTTTCTGCCACACTGTATAAACGTTCGCTTGTGTATGGAATTAATGATGTTTTATATGACTGTGCAAAAGTCACCTGATTGTATCTGCTATTACTACGCTTGCCATTCATGTAAAGAACACGCGTTGCATGAATCTTCATGCAACTTATTAATGCACCAGAGTAAACGCTTCCCTGTAGGATTAAAGATGTAAGGAAGGAAGGAAACAGATTATGGATTTAGTGAATGGATACACGCTCATGTCGTACGCCAAGAAGAATCATCTTGTTCTACCAGCCTTTAACACAACAAACTATGAGATGACTTTAGCGATTATCAAGGCGTTTGATGAAATGGAATTAGGTGGTTATATTCAAATATCTTCACACAACTTGAAATTATCCAGTCCCGAAATCATTGCGAATATGACGCGAGAAGTCATGGCACGAGAAAACGTTTCAACGCCGATTGGCTTACATTTGGATCATGGCAAGAGCTTTGAAGATGTGAAGCGATGTATTGATGCAGGCTTTACTTCTGTCATGGTGGACGCATCTGAATTGCCGTTTGACGATAATATTAAAGAAGTCAAGCGAGCTGCTGATTATGCCCATTATTTCGGCATTCCTGTTGAGGCGGAACTTGGTGGTATTCGCGGTAAGGAAGATGATCATGTTTCAGATGTGAATGCTAAGACGCATCCAGAAGATGTGCTTAATTTCGTTGAGAAAACTGGTTGTGATACGCTTGCGGTTGCTGTTGGTAATGTTCATGGCCTTGATTTGTCGCCGAACCTTGATTTTCCACTGATGGCGAAAGTTGCAGAAGCCTCACCTGTGCCGTTGGTTTTACATGGTGGATCGGGTATACCGTTTGATCAAGTTCGTCGCGCGAAGGAAAACAACTTGATCAAGGTTAATTATGGATCGGATTTACGCAAGGCATATATTAAGACTTTTGGTCAGGCATATGATGAAAACCACAATGAATTCAATCTTTACGGGGTGGCAGCTAAGGGCATTCAAAATGTCATCGAGACTGCGATAACGATTATTAAGGAAGTTAATGTGAAGGAAGTTGGCATTATGTAGTCACGGGGAGGGGAGCAGCGTGTTGAACAATAGAGAAGTGGAGATGCTTAAAGACTTTTATCGGCACGCACCGGAAACTCTGCCCTCAAATTATTTTGTGACCAAGTATCAAGTGAGTGTTCGCACTGTTCAAACGGATATCAAAAATATTCGGAGAACATTAGCTGCACAAGAAGTCGCTACGCTTATTTCAAAACGCTCGTTGGGTTCTCGGTTAGTAGTCAAAGATCCGGTCGCTTTTGAAGCTAAATACTTGCGGCAGAAAAAAGCGTTGTCACTGGATCAGTCAGGTCGGGTTAAGAAGCTTTGCCAGTTATTGTTGCAGCAAAAGAAGCCGCTCTCCAAAACTCAGATTGAAAACCGGCTTTTCATCTCAGGATCCACCTTGACAGCCGATCTAAACAAAATGGCGCATATCATCGAACCGTTTGAACTAGAACTTAAACGAAATTCACAAAACGGTATTCAAGTCATTGGGACCGAAAGAAATATGCGTCGGTGTCTTTCCAAGATGGGATTATATGAAACGGATCACCATCACGATCCGCGCGCACCTTATCGGCAAGACATTGAACGCATCTTGGTCAACGTTTTGATGGCACATCACTACCATATCTCGGATACTTTATTTCAAAATCTGATTGTTCATATCGAAGTGTCTATTCGTCGGATTCAAGAGGGATTTTCACTGAAAACGGCTAAGCCTGATCTGTTGAACTATTTTGCATCTGAGATTGAGGTCGCAAAAGAGATCTTTGCCGGATTGGAGAAAAGATTCTCTTTTCAGGCAACTGACGGCGAACTTCTCAATTTGGCTATTTATCTTCGTGGTAAAAGTGACTATCAAAACGATGATTATGTTTCCTCAGACATCAATCAATTTATTGTGAGAGCATTGGATGAAATTAAGGAAAAGTTTGACGTAGATTTTACCCAAGAAATTGATTTGCGAATTTCTTTGGCGCTTCATCTGATGCCGCTTATCACGCGGATGAAGTTCAATATTCAAAACAGCAATGGATTGCTGGATCAAATTCGTAAGTCATTCCCACTAGCCTTTGATATTGCAGCATACATGGGGTTGCTACTACAGCAAAAGATTGGCCAGAAAGTTAAAGAAAGCGAGATCTCATACCTAGCAATTTACTTCAATCAGTATTTGATTCGGTATAACGATCTTTCGGGATCGCAGAAGGTTCTGGTTGTGACCAACTTAAAACGCAGCGAAAGTGTCCTATTGCGACAGCGGTTTGCGACTTGGTTTAACAACGAAATTTCAGTGCTAACGATGGTCAACATTAGTGATCTGCAAGATATTGCTGTGGATGACTATGACGTGATCTTCACTACTGAGCAGACCGACTTAACTGATGCGCTAGGTGCGATCCTGATCAGTTATTTTCCACCAGAAAGCGAATACTCAAAAATAAAATTAGCAATTGATGGGTTTAAAACAAAAGAAGAAATACTCGATTTATTCTCGTCAGAACGATTCGACTATACAGATCTCAGCACTAAAGATCAGGTTCTCAAACAACTAATGATACTTTCAAGTCAAGCAGCCGCCGGTAAGGTAACAGAGATGGAAAAGGCGGTTCGATTGCGAGAGGAGCTTGGAAGCAGTTTTTTTGGCGGATCAGTCGCTTTGCCACATCCGGTGAGTCCACTGCCAATTGCCACGTTTGTCTCGGTGATTCTCCTGAAACACCCGATCAATTGGGATGCTGATGGCAACAAAGTCGATTTAATTATCTTGGTCGCGATTGAAAAAAACAATGCCAAAGTATTTCAACTTTGGAACTATCTCGGCAAGATTATTCAAGATACAACATTTGTAGAACGCTTAAAGAAACAACCAACATTTGATTACTTCATTCAGGAGTTATCACAAATATTAGATTGAAAATGCAGGAGATGGACAAAAATGCAATTTATCATGGTATCTCACGGGGATTTAGCAAAAGCAATGCTTGGCAGTGCTGAAATGATTGTTGGGAAACAGGAGCGCGTGCAAGCGTTTGGATTAGAACCAACAGAGGACGTCAGCACATTACGGGCAGAAGTTCAGGCTCGTTTAAATGAAATTGGACCGGACGAAGGTGTCATTTGCTTCACGGATTTATTTAGCGGCAGCCCATTCAATACGGTCGTATCATTAATGGCAGATTATGATATTCGTCACATTACAGGTATGAATCTGCCAATGATGCTGGAGGCTTTTATGATGCGAAGCAATCCGAGCAATGATCGTGAGGCCATTTGCGAAAAATTGATCAAGGAGGCACCATCAACATTCATTGATGTTAATAAACACTTAGCGAAAGAAACCGATGATTAGAAGAGCGTGGGCTGGCGCGGGTGCTGCGGCAGAGAACGCGTGTAGGAGGATGGATCAAAATGAAAAAAATTACATTTGCACGAGTTGACGATCGGTTGATTCACGGTGAAGTTGTCACGGCTTGGGTACCAACCTATCGTATCAATCACATCATCATTGTTGACGATACCGTCGCGAAAGATCCTTTTCAACGCAGAGTTTTGAAAACGCTTGCACCGCGGGGCGTTCGGGTTGATCCGATGAGTGTGAAGGAAGCGACAGATTACTTAGGCGGAGAGGACAACGAGAAGGAACGTATTCTGCTACTGACAAAATCGCCAACTTATTATGAACAATTGGCTGAGAATGGCATTCAGTTGCCGCAAGTCAATTTGGGTGGCATGGGGTTACGCGGTGACCGGAAGCCTTTTGTCAAAAATGTGGCCGCAGATCCGATTGAAATCGAAGCTATCAAGAATCTTGTAGCAAAAGAAGTGCATGTCTTTTATCAGTTGGTCCCTGAACAACGATTGATTGAAATAACCAACCTTATCTAGGAGGAGAATAAAATGAGTGTTTTACAAGCATTCCTCTGCGGTTTTCTGTATTTTATCGCGATTGGGAACTTACCCTTCGTTGGCTTATGGACCATTCAACGTCCACTGGTCTGTGGCTTACTGACAGGTGTTATCCTCGGTGATCCTTTAAAGGGCGCGATGGTCGGAGCAACGATTAATTTGGTCTATTTAGGCTTTATTTCTGCCGGTGGATCAATGCCAGCTGATATGGCGCTATCAGGTATTTTGGGAACCGCCTACTCAATTACCGGCGGATTAGATGCCAAAACTGCTTTGTCAATCGCCGTGCCAATTGGCTTACTTGGTACTTTGGTCTGGTATGCACGCATGACTTATGGGTCGATTTTTGTACACGTGGCAGATCATTACATTGAAGAAGGACAGTATCACAAGATCTGGCGCGCCAATGTGCTATATCCGCAATTATTGACGGCTTTGATCACCATCATTCCTTGTGGGCTTGCGGCATACTATGGCGCAAGCTACATTTCCGGATTCGTGGCAGCGCTGGGTGGTACAGTCTTGACTATTTTCAAGGTCATTGGCGGTATGATGCCAGCACTCGGGGTTGCGATTACCTTGCAATATATTTACAAGGGTGACTCGCGGGTCTTCTTGTATATCGGGTTTGTTCTCGCAACATATTCTGGGTTGGGATTGCTCCCACTTGGGGTTATTGCTGCTTTGGTGGCAGTTGTCTATGTTCAGGTGACAAAGAGTCAGGATCAGTCTGACGAAGGAGGCCCTAGCTATGAGTGATGAAAAAATGCAGGTCACAGCTAAAGATGACAAGAGCCTATTGACGAAAGGCGATTTAATTAAGTCTTGGCTCATTTGGGAAAACTTTCCCCAAACCTGTTACAACTACGAACGAATGATGGGACAAGCAGTTGCGCATGTTTTTACACCAATCGTTAAAAAGGTCTACAACGGTGAACCTGAGAAGAAAAAAGAAATGATGAAGCGTGAGATTGAATTTTTCAATGTCCATATTGAATTTGGCGCTGTCATTATCGGCATGATTATTGCGATGGAAGAACAAAAGGCTAAGGGAAAGGATATCCCTGGTGACTTCATTACCAGTTTAAAGACGTCAATGATGGGGCCTTTGTCCGGCGTTGGCGATACCATTTATCAAGGTGTTCTGATCCCGATTCTGTTAGCAATTTGTATTGATATGAATCGAAAAGGTACGATTTGGGGCTCCATCATTTACTTTATCCTCATGTTGGGAATTTCATGGGGGCTTAGTTATAGCACGTTCATGTTTGGTTATCGGGCGGGCGCTGAGTCAGTCATGGATTTTCTTGAGAAGGGAATATTAGATCGAATTCTTAGAGGCGCCGAAATCATGGGATGCATGGTGATGGGTGGCCTGATTTCAAGCTATGTCAAAATGACCGTGCCGCTTAAAATCGTGACGTCTAACCAGACTTTTAGCATTCAAAAACAACTATTAGATGTTCTGATGCCGAATATTCTGCCGTTCGCTTTCACCTTATTGATACTGGTCATGCTCAAGCGAGGCTGGCCGTCTCTCAAGATCATTGGCGTCATGATTTTACTAGGAATTATCGGTGGATGGACAGGCATCTTGGGTGCTTAGAAAGGATAATGCCAACATGCAAGCAGTATTAGAGAACGGTCCAAAGAAAATTGAAATTAAAGCATTTCCTGATCCCGTGATTAAGGATGACGAAGTTTTAATGAAGATACGGGCTAACGGTTTATGCCAAAATGATGTGCGAGATTATACAGGCGATACAAAATGGACCTATCCGCGAGTGGGCGGACATGAATTCAGTGGTGAAATTGTGGCAGTTGGCAAAGATGTTAATCCAAAACATTTTCAAGTAGGCGATCATGTTGTGAAATACATCTTGCCTAACTGTGGTGAATGTTATTATTGCCAAACTGGTCGGCCGAACTTATGTACTGAAATTTATTCGTCCCCAACATTCCACAATGATCACGGTATTTCTGGCTTTTGGGGGATGTCGCAGTTGATGGCCGTTAAATCGACCGACCTGTTTAAATATCCTAAGACAACCCCTTTCCTTGATATGGCTTTCACGGAACCACTGGGATGCGTCATTAACAGTGTTGATCGAGCGCATGTGCAGCTTGGACAAGATACTTTGGTTATTGGCGGCGGCGTCATGGGATTGCTACATGTGATGGTGCTAAAGTTGAAAGGGGCGCGGGTATTGGTGAGCGAGCCCGATGAAACCCGGCGACAACTAGCGCTAAAACTTGGGGCAGATTTTGTTCTTGACCCAATGCAAAAAGATCCGATTAAGATCGTCAAAGATGCGACAGAAGGCCGAGGTGCTGATGCTGTTTTCAACACCACCGCAGTGCCGGTGATCGCGAAACAAGCCATAGCATTTACAGCGAATGGCGGACAGACCTTTATGTTTAGTTCAATGCATCCAGATGATCCGGTTCCGATTGATCTTGGTGCCGTGCATTCCCACGAAAAGTTCATCAAAGGTACGGTCAGTCCTACTAGAGAAACGTATTTTCGGGCGACACAGCTCATTGGCAAAAAGATACTCAACATGCGGCCGTTATTGGATAAGACCTTTTCTTACACAGATGCCGAGAGTGCTTTTAAATATGCTATGCTTCCGGATACTTTGAAAACAATGGTGACATTTGATTAACAGCCACTTGGGAAGGTGAAATCGTTGGACAAGCAATATATCGGCATTGATTTAGGAACATCTTCCATCAAAATGGGTTTATTTAATCCTGATCTCTCCTCTCAAGCTTTCTATCAGCAAGCTTATCAATATGAGACATTAGCAAATGGCGCCAAAGAGATTGATCCGAATGTTTGGTTTGAAATCGTTGTGAAAGGATTACAACAATTAGTCAAGCGTGCTGGTTCTGCTGACAGTATTGTCGGCATCGGTATTACCGGTCAAATGCATACGACGGTTTTCCTTGATCAGAGAGGCCAAATGGTCCGCCCTGCCATTCTATGGAATGACACACGGACTAAATTATTCATAACCGAATTGAAGTCGCGGTTAACGGTCATTGAAGAATCAGAAAATGCAAAGATTGTTTCTACTGGCAGTCCACTAGCAAATCTTGTCTGGTTGAAACGCGAGGAGCCAAGCCACTTTAAGTTATTACGGCATTTTCTCATGCCAGTGGATTACATTGTTTACCGGCTGACAGGTCACTACTCGACTGATTACTGCGATGCCTCGACATCTTCTTTATTTGATTTCACGCAAGACAAATGGGCAACCCAAATTTGCCGAGAATTCGGTATTGACGAGAAACTTTTACCAACCATTCATGCCTCAAGTGATGTCATCGGCAAAATTCGGCCATCGCTTGCTGAACGGCTAGGCTTGAAAGCGGATGTCAAAGTCGTGGCTGGAACAGGGGACAATGCCGCAACTGCCTTAGCTAATCAGACGAATCAAGAACAACAGCCCTTGATCTCGCTGGGAACCTCGGGTGTGGTGGTTGTCCCGAACCAGGAGCATCAGCTGAAACCGGTTGGAAAAAACATCATCTTCAAAGTGACATCTGAAGATGATAGTGTTTTGACGCAAGGAACCGTCCAAACCGGTGCCGTTCTCAATGCGTGGTGGTTACAGGATATTGTGAATGCCAAGGACGCTCAACTGGAACAGGCAGCTATTCCGCCGACACTTTTAGGTCAAAATCGGGTGCTGTTTTTTCCACACCTTAATGGCGAGAAAACCTTATATGCTGATCCAAATCTCCGAGGTGCTTTTGTTGGTCTTAGTCTTGAATCAACCAGAGAAAACATGTATTTAGCAGTGCTTGAAGGTCTGGCATTCGGGTGTCGGCAACTTTACGAACAGATGGGCAATCAAACGGCCGCAGAATTTATTCGAGTCGTTGGCGGTGGGGCCAAAAGCAACCTTTGGCTGACGATTTTTGCCAATGTTTTTGGCTTACCGTTGCGCAAACGCGCTGTTCAACGCGAGGCGATTGAAGGGGCAACTATGCTGGCAATCATCGGTGATGGTGAAGTTGTACCAGATCGAAGCGGGGATGATGAGGTGATTCTTCCTGAACCGACGTTGAAAAGAGCCTATGATGAACAGTATCAACGTTACCTTAAATTGGCATTCGTTTTAACAAATGCCGAGCTAAAGATTGGAGGCGGGCAAAGTTGAAAAAGTGTCTTCTTTGTGAGAAAAAACTTGGCTGGGTTAAGTTTAAGACGGCTGATGGTTATCTTTGCAAGACTTGTTATGGAATTGCTAGCCTGAACTATACCAGAACGATCACTAGGATGACTTTGACTGATCTAGAGAAAGTCTATCAGCAGGCTCAGCAAGATGAAACGATGCAAAATACCGTTGACTTTGATATCACGCGTCGAATCAATGGCTATGTTTTATTTGATGACAGTCGTCAAATTTTGTGTTTGCCAAATAATAGTCGGTTTGCTGCTGCCAAACTTAAGCCAGAATACTATCCGTATGAGGCGGTTAGAGACGCTCAGATATTAGATCAGGTGATCATGGTCAAAGAAAAACAACTGCACACATTACAAGTGCAAGTTGACTTCTCTAAACCCCAAGACGTTTCAAGGCGAATTGTCTTGATTCCTAAGCCGATTGAAGCAAAAGCAAGCGTGTATCATACGATGTACAATTTGGCGGAGCAGATGGCAGCTCAATTGCGATCACTGCGCGCTGCGACATCGTTAAATTAACAGATGCAGGCAATGCTGACGTCAGAACAGATATGGAAAATCTCAGTTGTTGTTATCGCGCAACTGGGATTTTTGCGATATTCTGACTGAACTGGCAAATAGGACGAGTTTAGTCAGAATCATGGCGACATCTACGTAAAAACTGGCATCGCCTAGTCACGAGTAGCCGACTAAGCGATGCCAGTTCTTTTAATTCCCCCAGAGCTGTGTTCAGTGTTGCCATGCCGTATGAACAGTCGTGTGCCCCTGAACGGTTACAACGGTGGTGGCTTTATCGGTTCGCTTCATCCTCCAAAGCCTTAGCCGCCAGCAGATTCTCCTCTGCCATCATTGGTACACGACCCAGTGGATCGAGACCAACGTTCAGCAGATAATTGATGCCAAAATCGTTGAGGTGTTGCTTATAGCGATAAAGGGTACGTGGTGTTTTCCAATTCTGGTCGTGGTACGAGAAGCCCCAAGAATCATTAATGGTGCCGGCAGTTTCGTAGAGACCCAGTGGCGAAGGCTTGAAGCCAGTAATTTCGTTGTAGTCAACGTCGGTCTTGTTCATGTCTTCTTTGTTTTTCGGGATCTCGTTGTCGCCAAGAGAAACGAAGTCGTATTTACCATTGCCTAGACGTGAGTTGATTAAGCAGTTTGGCTGCAGCTCGCGGACGGTGTCGTAAATGGTCTGACTTTGCGCTTCAGACAGGGTCATCGGCACGTCAAACCACGCTGTTGCAATTTCACCGTAATTTGACATAATTTCCTTGATTTGCGGCAGGATCTTATTTTCGAAACAAAGATCGAAGTTTTTCTGATCTTCGTCAGGGAAGTCCCAACTATTATCCCAAGTCGTGCCAGCGGTTTCGACATCGTTCGACTTGTAGCCGCCGCCGTTCGGATCGTGCCAGTCGAGGTCTTGTGAGTAATACAGGCCAAACTTGAGCCCGGCTTTTTGACAGGCTTCTGCCAGCTCACCGATGATATCACGGTGAAATGGCGTGGCGTCATAAACGTTATAAGCATCGACCTTGGAGTGATACATGGCAAAGCCATCGTGGTGTTTAGTTGTTACCACCAGATACTGCATGCCGCATTGCTTAGCGAGTGCGACGATTTTTTTGGCATCGAAGTACAGCGGATTGAAGGCGGTTGCCAAGTTGCCATACTCAGCATTAGGAATCTGAAATTTTGACTGAATCCATTCTGCATAAGCGCTGGAAGATTCGCCACGATATTCACCAGCTAGCAGTGAATAGAGGCCCCAATGGATCATCATGCCGTACTTCGCTTGTTTAAACCATGCTACATTGTCATTCATGAATTCTTCTCCTTTGAAAAGTGAACGCGAGCCAGCGCGGTTGCTGCGCCGGGGAGCGCGTTATGATAGGTCACGTTATCTTAAAATGCGCTCGCAGGCCCAGAAAACTGCACACAAGGATCTCCAGCATAAATGGCCAAAGTCCAGCCATTTATGCTCCGGTTCCTAACCGGGCCTGCTCACGCTCTGACTAAATGGTCAATTTGTCTTTTTTAACAACGACAAGGTCATAGACAGCTAACAGAACATAGAAGATGCCGCTCCACAGAATCATATTGGCTGGGCCTGCATTGCCAATCATTTCACCGAAGAATTGGAAGAAATAAGGCGCGATCAGAAAGCCGATGTTGATGCCAATAATGATGATGGATGTCGTGAAATTCATAGAACCTTTTGGCGAATAGTGCACCATTCGCGCGGTTAGTGCCGGGTTGATGATGCCATTGCAGAAGCCTGCCGCCAGCACCAGCACCAACAGCACCGGAATGGAAGTGGTGAAGGACATGACAATCATCGAAATCGCAGTGATGATATAGAAAATGGTGACCGTATACTTGCCGAACCATTTAGCGATTTTTTCAAAAATCAGCCCTGAGAAGATTGAGCAAAGGACGAGGAAACCGAAGATCCGCGTGGCGGCCGCCGCACTGCCAATGTGATTGTTGCCAACGTAGCTCGCCAGTTTTAGTGAGATCGCGGAATAGAATAAGCAGACAAGGAGGAAAATAAACGCGAGCTGGATAACACCGAAATTGGTCGTCGGCTTTACCTTAACGTCTTCTTCAACTTCCTTGCCATCTTCAGAAACAATGTTGTCGTAATGCTTTGGTACGAAGAACATCACCAAGAGGATTGGGACTAATAGGAACAGGAAAACCAAGTAGGTTGTGTGCCAACTGATGTTGATCAGAAAGCCAGCGATGAAAAGCATGATGGAATCGCCGATCGCCCCAACTGAATTACGCCAGCCTAACAGGCGATTACGTGTCTCTTCAGGGAAAAGATCCGTGATATAGGAAACGCTTAGTGGCGTGAAAATCCCCATGCCAACCCCGAACATTGCCCGCGAAATCAAAATCGCTGGATAATTAAAGATGAAGGCAGGAATGATCCCAAAAACGAGTGAAATGGATAGCCCAGCAATAACCGTGTACTTTTTTCCGAGTAGATTGGAGACCAGACCACTGATAACCGTACCCAACAACACACCGCCAGTCGGAATCACGATCAGCAATTCGACGTTGGCTCGCGAGACATCAGAGAAATATTTCTCCATCAACGGGATCGTACCAGAGACGGCGTTGCTGACAGACATCAGGAACGAAATCGACAAGATGCCAAGCGCTAACATTGGCGAACGCTTGTCTTCGTGGACAGGGGTAGATGGTGACATGATGACACACTTCCTTTATTTAATTTTGCTTATTGCCACATATTTTGGCAGGGAAAAGCAGCCGATCGTAAAGCTGACAACTGCCTTTTTTCTGCTAACAAAAAAGAAAAGAAACTGGTATCGACAGCAAGGAATTTAGTATATACTACTTGGTACATACACATCATAAACGGTAGTTGTTGGAAAAACAAGCAAAATTTGAAAGGGCATACATTTTTCCAAACGTCTCGCTTGAAGCCTGACACATCACGGCATTTGGCTCAAAAAGAAATTGCAGAAATCCGTTGCAATTTAAAAGCAGATCGAATAGTATATACTAAAAAGTATAGATCACAAAAGGGAGCGTATTAGCCTTGACCATCTCGACCGATGCACTCAGCCCATTTGAGCTTAGTTTGTACTTGGAAAAGCAAATTCAGTCAGCACCTGATGCCCCGATCCTCAATGCTGGTCGCGGCAATCCAAACTGGACCGCCCCAGTGCCGCGGGAGGCATTCTTTCTATTAGGACAGTTCGCCGTTCAGGAAACTCGGAAGTCGTCCTCGGCTTTAGTTGGCAAACAGATCAAGGCCGCGCCAGAACGAATGGGTCGACTACAAACTTTCTTGACGACGCACCCCGGCCCCGGAGCCGATTTCTTGAACTGGCTATGTCAGGCAGATCAACAGCTACTAGGTATGATGCCAGCTGCTTGGGTGAGTGCAGCGTGCGATGCGGTGATTGGTGACAATTATCCTGCCCCAGTCCGGTGCCTTTTTGTTTGCGAACAGCCGCTAAAAGCTTACATGATTCGAGAGTTGTTCGATGATCGGCAAGTGCCGCTGGATGTTTTTCCAGTGGAAGGCGGAACGGCAGGCATTTGCTACCTGTTCGATACCTTGATGCATACCGGCTTATTAGCAGCAGGGGATCGTATTGCCTTACTGCTGCCAACATTCGCGCCATACCTTGAGATTCCAAAGTTACCTCACTATGCATTTGATGTGGTTCGGATTAAGGCACAACGCGTGACGACTGGCGACCGCGCCAGTTATGTTTACCCACAAGCCGAGATTGAAAAACTGCGCGATCCAAAAGTGAAAGCAGCATTCCTGGTTAATCCAAGTAATCCGACTGCCAATGCAATGGGATTGGAAAATATTTCGCAGATCGAAGCGATCGTTAATACAGATCGGCCAGACCTGATGATTCTTACCGATGATGTTTATGGGACATTTGTACCGCACTTCTTATCCTTGTTTGCCGCTCTACCGCATAACACAGCCTGCCTTTATTCATTTTCAAAATATTTTGGTGCAACCGGTTGGCGGGTCGGCGCGATTGCGTTAGCGAAGGACAACGTTTTCGATGAATTGATTGATCAGCTGCCCAAAGCAGTTAAAGCAAAGGTTTCCGCCCGCTATCAGTCGATTGCTAGCGAAAGTACGACGGTTTCGTTTATTGACCGCATCGTGGCCGACTCTCGCGATATCGCCTTGAACCATGCCGCGGGATTGTCAACCGTTCAACAAGTGATGATTGCCCTATTCAGCCTTTATGGTTTGATGGACGAAGGGCAGGCTTATAAAGACGAAGTAGTTGCGACTTGCCGCGCTAGAGAACAGCAGCTTTTTTCGACGCTTGGGCTCACTCGGCCAGCACCGGCGCGTGATACAGCGTATTATTGTGATATTGACTTGCTGGCGTGGGGCACACAGCGATATGGTGCTGTTTTTGCACGCTACTTAAAGCAACACTGGACAACGACTCGCTTGCTAGTCGCCTTAGCGCAGCAGCAACACCTGATGTTATTAAAAACGAGTCCGTTTGGCAGTGACACTTGGTCAGTCCGCGTGTCGCTGGCCAATCTGCCAACGCATGATTACGCTGAAGTTGGTAAGCGGATCATTGCACTATTTGATCACTTGCAAATGGCATGTGAAACGGAGGCCAAATGAATGGCAAAATTTGAAGATGTCGCAAACGCGTTAAGCCGCCGCGTTCGTGATGGCGTTTATACAACGAGCCAGCGCTTGCCATCTGAGTACGATCTGGCAAAAGAGTTTGACGTTAGCCGGTTAACGGTTCGCAAAGCCATTGACTTATTGATACGGCAGCAATTGCTGGTGAAATCGCCGGGTAAAGGCACGTATGTCATGACATACTCTGACAAGGTGGAAAGCGGTCGACTAGGGTTGCAAGGTTTTACAGAAGCAGCTAAAGCGTATGGGAAAAAAAGTCGCACCGAAGTCATCAGCTTCGGCCCGCTTGATCCCGTTCCTGAGGAAATCAGCCGCGTTTTAGCACTAGATACCCGTGTTAACAAAGAAATCGACATGTTAGTGCGGCGCCGCTTCTGGGATGAGGAACCAATGACCGTCGAACATGTGGCGATCTGCCATGAATATGTCGCCGGATTAAAGCCCCACGATTTTGAAGGATCGCTATTTGCACTTCTGGAAAAACGCGTGGCAATTGCGTATTCGCATCAAGAAGTCGAAGCCATGTTGATGGATAAAAAAATGGCCAAACTGTTGCATGGCAAAAAAGGCGATCCGTTGTTGCGCGTTCATTCGGTCACCTATACGGCAGATGCCAAGCCAATTCTATTCGACACGTCGTATTATCGAGCCGATAAATACTCGTTTAAGTCGACGTTAACTCGCGATACGCACTAATCGCAAAGCGCTTGCGCTGGTGCGGTTAGAAAGCGGAATCTAAGTGGTCATTTAGACTTGAGATGTTTATGTGGCCGTTTCTGCATCAGGAAACGCGTTTGGGAGGCAGAGTGATGGAAAAAGCAACCTTAGCAGCCATGTACGATACGCACCGCGACGAGTTCCTCGCGGCTTTACGCCAAGTGATGGCCGTCAAAAGTGTCCGCGGTCAACAAGCGGAGCACGCGCCGTTTGGTTCAGGGCCGCGAGCAGTTTTAACGGCGGTCGCGCAGCTCGGCGCGGCCTATGGCTTCAAAACGGCGGTCGTCAATGATGCCATGGCATACGTGCAATGGGGTGAGGACGATCAGCACTATATCGGAATTGTCGGGCACTTAGATGTTGTGCCTGCAGGGGATGCAGACTGGCACTTTCCGCCCTATGCACTATCGGAAAAAGACGGACGTCTATACGGGCGCGGCGTGTTGGACAATAAAGGACCCAGTATGGCTTGTTTGATCGGTATGAAATTACTGAAGGATGCCGGTTTTCAACCGCAAAAGACCATTCGACTGATTTTCGGGTCTGACGAAGAAAGCGGGTCAAACGATGTCCCACGGTATCTTGCCAGTGAAGTGCCGCCTGAGTTTGGCTTTACACCCGATTGTAAGTTTCCCGTCGTTTATGGCGAACGCGGCATTGTGAATTATCGCATCACTACCCCAATTGCGCCTGCCTCAATCAAACAGATCGGCACCATTGCAGGCGACCAGGCGCGCGACCATGTACCTGATAAACTCACGGTGGCCGTAAATGGCCAACCAATCACCGCTATCGGTGTACGCGTGCCAACCAATGCACCGGAAAAAGGCGTCAATGCGATCACGGAACTGGCTAAAAAGCTCGTGACGGAACAACTGGTCACTGGCGAACTAGCAAGCTATTGCCAGTGGCTCATTGATTCACTGGCTGAAAAACATTTTGGCGAAGGGCTAGGCATGGCGTTTGAAGATGCTGACAGTGGCCGGTTGATCGTGACTCCTTATAGCCTGCAAAAAACAGATGATGCCATGACGCTAGGCTTAGCAATGCGCTATCCAGTGACCTATCACGAAGCCGATGTCAGCAAGGCATTAGCGGCTGCCGTGCCAGCTGGCAGCCAAATCACGATTGTGCGTAGCATGCCAAGCGTTTTGCATGACAGACATGACCCGCGAATTGCGCAACTCACGCAGGCATATGAAAAAATGACCGGGAATGATGGCACACCGGTCACCACTACTGGCGCAACCTATGCGCGAGAAATGCCAAACATCATAGCATTTGGCCCATCTTTCCCAGGACAAAAAGGGATCGCGCATAAAGAAAATGAGTGGATGGATGAAGCTGATCTCAAGTTAAATATGATGATTTTTATGGATGCAATGATCGGCTTGACAGAGCGTGATCCAACCCGGTTAGAAACCGGGGCATAAGCGGACTCGGTTGCGATGGTCGATTTTTGACTATTGTGCCCAAGGTCCTTATGTGCAGGTTTCTGCGCCTGCGAACACGTTTAGGAGGGATGAGCAAATGAGCAACGAAACATGGGGCGCCATCGCAACTTGGCGAATGGCCCACGACGGCGTGAAGAAAGCCAGTCAAATTTTGCAAAGCAAAGGCAGCGCAGGTGATGCTGTCGAAGAACTGATCAAAATGGTGGAGGCTTATCCATATTACAAATCCGTTGGTTATGGCGGGTTGCCGAATGAAAATGGCGTCGTCGAGATGGATGCAGCTTTCATGGATGGGGACACACTGGCACAAGGCGCGGTCGCTGGCATTCACAATGTGTTTCATGCGGTGTCTGTGGCTCGAGCACTCAGCCACGAGCATTACAACAGCTTTCGGGTCGGCGAAGGCGCCACGCAATACGCCCAACTCAACGGTTTTGAAATGCGGAACATGTTGACGGAACGGGCAAAAAAGCGCTGGGAAAAACGACGAGCGGAAATCGCTGATGCCAAGGTCAAACCTTATGATGGCCACGATACAGTTGGCGCCATCACGTTAACGCCAACCGGCTCCATGGCGGCGGCCACGTCAACGTCAGGTCTTTTCATGAAGCGGCCTGGCCGAGTTGGCGATTCGCCGTTATCAGGATCAGGGTTTTATGTCGACAGTGAAATCGGCGGTGCCGCAGCAACCGGATTGGGCGAGGACATTATGAAGGGGTGTCTTTCATATGAAATTGTCCGTCTGATGGGTACCGATCGCACACCGCAGCAAGCCTGCGACGAAGCCGTTTATCCATTTATCGAAAAATTGCAACGTCGTTATGGTCAAGCAGGCGAATTTTCCCTAATCGCCATGGATCATGCAGGCCACTGGGGCGTCGCAACGAATGTCGAGTTTACTTTCAGCGTGGCAACGACCCATCAGGCACCGGTCATCCTCATGGCACATCCCGGTCCTAACCAGACCACAACGATCGAACCGATCACGCAGGAATGGCTCGATGCTTATGAAAAACGCATCAAAGCACCGATTGAATGATGCGCGCCTTCGTTCTGGACTTTTTGCAAAAGATACTTCGGTGAAAAGGAGTTAGCGATGCAGTATTTAGCGATTGATGTTGGCGGCACAACGACAAAGTACGGTCTAGTGTCAGCGACAGGCGCACTATCGCAACAAGGTGAGCAGCCGACCATGCGCGCTAGTCTCGCTGATTTCATGGCCAGTTTGACCGGTTTGATTCGACTGCATAAAGCACACGTCGCGGGTATCGGGTTGGCTTTGCCGGGGGTCATTGATTCGCAGCAAGGTCTCGTTAAAGCTAGTGCCACATTGCCTTTTTTAGAAGGATTGGTGTTGGGCACACAATTGACTACAGCCGCCGATCTTACGGTGCCGATCCTAATCGAAAATGACGGTAATGCGGCGGCATTGGCAGAGCATTGGCGCGGCAATTTAGCAGGAACAATGAACAGCGCCATGGTTGTCTTAGGAACCGGCGTTGGCGCATCGCTTTTTCTCAACGGCCAGCTCTATCACGGCAGCCATCATGTTGCTGGCGAACCCAGTTTCATGGTGACCAATGGCCTAACCCCGATCATGCGCGAGCAAACCGCGGCAGGCTTGTCAGCAGTGGCGACGATCAATGCGATGGCCGATACCTTAGGTGTGCACGAAGAACCGATTGGCCAGCGCGTTTTTCAAGC
The DNA here is from genome assembly GCF_053819265.1 of Lacticaseibacillus sp. 30. Classification (NCBI taxonomy): domain Bacteria; kingdom Bacillati; phylum Bacillota; class Bacilli; order Lactobacillales; family Lactobacillaceae; genus Lacticaseibacillus; species Lacticaseibacillus sp. 30. Next base: position 41,031 of record NZ_JBSOQX010000005.1, on the reverse strand, counting down.
ACTAACTGACAACACCAGCGAAGCCGCCGTCATTCTCCGCACCTTCACGCGCGGTGTGGCTGCCATGATCTACAACATGCAAACCGTTCTTGATCTCGAAAAAGTCATCATTGGCGGCGGCATCAGCGCCCAACCACGGGTGATTAAGGAAATCCGTGACGACATCGAAGCATATCAGCAGGTAACTTCGCTTTCGGCACGCACAATTCGTCTACCAGTGGTGGAACCGGCGAAGTATCGGAATGCGGCGAACTTGATTGGGGCGGTGGCGCCGTTGGTGGTGCGCGGGTAGTCTTAAATTTAAGCAAAAACCGTGAAAAAGATACTAATTAAGCAGTAACTGAAAAAATCGCTCGCAATCCAGTGCGGGCGATTTTTGCATGACTGTTTTACTAGTGCGATGACGTGCTGATTGCTACTTTAACGGTTCCCATTTCCACTCTTCAACTTCAGGTAAATCGGTACCTTCCTCGCGGATGAAGTCGTGGTGCTTCTGAAGCTCATCATCCATATCTTGAATGAGATGGGCACCTTTTTCGGTGAATTCAGGGACATCGAGAACGGCTTCTTTGACCAAGTTAAAGCGGTCCAACTTGTTACGAACACGCATATCAAATGGTGTCGTGATGTCACCTTCTTCACGATAGCCGTGAACGCGAACGTTGTGATTATGACGATCGAAGAAAATGTCCTTGATCAGATCATCGTAGCCGTGATAAGCAAAGATGACCGGTTTGTCTTTTGTAAAGTACATATCAAACTCTTCATCTGATAGGCCGCGAGGGTCGTCTTTCTTAAGTTTTAACAAATCAACGACATTGATGAAGCGGATCCTCAAACTAGGCAATGCCTTGTGCAAGATTGAGATGGCAGCCAAGCTCTCAAGTGTTGGTTCTGAACCAGCCGCGGCAATAACCAAATCAGGTTCTGCACCTTGATCCGTGCTTGCCCAATCAATGATACCCAGACCTTTTTCAACCAAAGACTTTGCCTCTGAATCTGTGAACCATTGTGGTCGTGGATGTTTGCTGGAAACAATCAGATTAATGACTTGTTTAGCATCAACGGATTTATCGAAGACACGAACCAAGGTGTTCGCGTCTGCTGGCAGATAAGCGCGAATATACTTTGTCTTCTTTTCAGCTAGATGACTGATGACACCGGGATCCTGATGCGAGTAGCCATTGTGGTCTTGCTGGAAAGCAGTAGAAGAGGCGATAACGTTTAAGGCAGGTACATCAGCCCGCCAATCAGCTTCTTCGTGTGCATTCCGTAACCACTTGAAATGCTGGGTAAGCATGGAATCAACCACCCGTAAGAAGGACTCGTAGCTGGCAAAGAAACCATAACGACCAGTTAACGTGTATCCCTCCAGCATGCCTTCATCCATGTGTTCCGATAGCATTGAGTCAATAATCCGACCATGGCTAGCTAGTAAGGCATCATAAGGTTTATGGATCGGTTCCATCCATTGCCGATTGGTGCCTTCAAAAACCTTGTTTAAACGATTGGATAAGGTTTCGTCTGGTCCAAATCCGCGGAAGTTTCTGTTCTTATCATTCAATTTGATGAGATCCCGGATATAAGCGCCGAGCACAGTCATATCCTGCGCTTCATTAGCACCGTGATCCTTATTGTCCACAGCATAATCGCTCGGATTTGGTTTTTCGAGATGTTTGGCAAGAATGCCGCCATTGGTAACAGGATTCATTGCCATTCTAAGGCTGCCTTTAGGAATGATGGCTTCAATGTCAGCTTTGAGGGTGCCATCGTCATTGAAAAGTTCCTTTGGTTTGTATGATTCCAACCAAGCGACTAGATCGTCTGCATGTTCCATGTCTTTTTGATCCACCGGAATCGGGATTTGATGCGCACGGAAGGAGCCTTCAATTGGCTCGCCATCCCACGTCTTAGGACCTGTCCAACCCTTTGGTGCCCGTAAAACAAGCATTGGCCAAACTGGACGACTCTCGTCATTGTTATCTTTGGCATTTTTACGAATAGACTCAATTTCTTCGACGATTTTATCCATCTCAGCTGCCATTTGGGGATGCATCTTATCAGGATCCGATCCTTCAACAAAATGTGGATCCCAACCGAGACCTTTAAAGTAGTCCACTAACTCTTCGTGCGACTCCCGAGCAAGAACCGTTGGATTGGCGATTTTGAAACCATTTAAGTTCAAGATTGGCAAAACGGTACCGTCTGTAATTGGGTTCAAAAACTTATTTACTTGCCAAGAGGTGGCAAGTGGACCTGTTTCAGATTCACCATCACCAACAACAACTGCGGCAATGAGATCCGGATTATCAAGAACGGCACCAGCGCCATGAAGGATGGAATAGCCCAATTCACCGCCTTCATGAATTGATCCAGGCGTCTTGGGATCGGCGTGAGACGCAACACCACCCGGGAATGAAAATTGTTTGAATAAACGTTGTAATCCTTGCTCATCTTGAGAAATTTTTGGATAGAGCTCTGTATAACTGCCATCAAGATAAGAATTAGAGACCATGACTTGGCCGCCATGCCCCGGACCTTCAATGTAAAACATATTCAGGTTGTATTTATTGATGACCCGGTTCAGATGAGCATAAATGAAATTCTGACCTGCAATGGTGCCCCAATGCCCAATCGGATGAACTTTGACATCAGTTGCCTTCAAGGGTCGCTTCAGTAACGGATTGTCCTTCAGGTACAGTTGCCCAACGGACAGATAGTTAGCAGCCCGCCAGTATTTATCAACCTCATTCAAATATTCCTTTGAGGAATAATCGATAGTTTTCTCAATTGTTTGGTCCATAATTGGCATTCTCCTTTGCAACAGTTTGCTTTTGTTTGCAATGCCATAATAACACATTAATTTGATTTTGAAACCCTTTTCATTTTTATTTTTTGAAAGCTCGGAAAAGCTGAAATATCTGAATGATCTTTTGACAAGCTAATATTTGAATTTCATATTTTGAGAAAAATTGACCGCTATTCCCAGAAAAATAGAATAGCGGTCAATGGCAATCGAATATGTAATTAAGAACCAATTCTCGTTCGTTTGTATGTTTTACTTTAGACGATCACCTTAACGTTGAGCTTCTGCATCGACGAGATGGTCGCGTCATCAAGCCCCCGATCTGACAAAATGATGTCGTAATCCTCAATAGACGCGGTTCGAAATGGATTCATTTTCGTGAACTTCGAATGATCTGCAAGCAATACCTTAATTCGACAGTGCTGCATCATTTTTTTGTCGACTTCGATTTCCGAAAAATAGTGATTGGTCACGCCGCGGTCGACACTAACCCCACCGGATCCAAAGAAGCCAATATCACAGAAGATACCGTCAATATTCGCGAGTGTCAGCGGACCGGATAGTGAGCCTTCAATGCGACGTAAGCCGCCGCCAAGAAGGACGACTTGAATCGGATCGGCGTCTTCTAATGCTTTTAAAACGTTGATTGAAGTCGTGATGACAACAAGGTTATTAAAGCCCTGTGTCTTAATGGCTGTGGCGACAAGGGCTGCTGTGGTGCCGTTGCCAACGAAAACAGAGTCGCCCTCAGTGATAAGTTTAACTGCATTTTGGGCAATGAGTTGTTTCTCAGCCAAATTTTGTTGCAAACGTTGATTATAGATAGTTTCGTTGACGGGTTTATTCAGAACAGCGCCGCCCCGAATCACTTGTAATTTCCCTTGACGACCTAATTCAGCAATATCCTTACGCAGGGTTTCTCGAGAAACATCTAGTTCTTTTGTTAGGTCAGCAATTCTAACGCTGCCTTTGTCATTTAGTTTGTCCATGATTATTTGTTGTCGTTCGATGCTATTCATGTAGATCGCCCCCTATTCGGCAGTTTAACTTTAAACCGTAAACAAACCCGATCTTATATTAACATTTTATGCCTTCATTCGATATATGTAAGCGCATTAATTAAGCAGCCAAGTTGCATATAGTTTGCAAAAATAGTTAAAGCAAAAGTTTGCAAAGTTAAATAATGCGTGCTATTATTTGCAATGTGAAAACGGTTACAAAAAATACGGAGGCTGATATTATGTTAAAGAACCCTGACGTATCAAGGAAAATTGCATCTAAGTCGTATCGATTGATTAAACCTGGTGATATTGAAGAGGTCAATTTACAACATGAATTGAGACCTGGGCTTGTCGATATTCAGCCATTAATGGCAAGCGTTTGTCATGCAGACGACAGATACTTTGCAGGAAAACGTCGTCCAGAAGCGTTAGCAAAGAAATTGCCAATGGCTTTGCTACATGAAGGCATCGGGACAATTAAAGAATCTATGAGTGACAAGTTTAAAGTTGGTCAGCGCGTTGTGATTGTTCCCAACGTCCCTGGTTACATGCTTAGAGGCGAAAAAAAGACGGATACTGTGCCTGATAACTACAGCACAGATTCCGTGTTCTTAAGCAGTGGTTATGATGGTATTGCTCAGAGTGACCTTGTCCAGCCAGATCGCGCAGTAGTTGCCTTGCCAGAAAACATTCCCGACGAAATTGCCATTTTGACAGAAGTCAGCACTGTCGGATATCACGCAAGCAGTCACGTTGCAGACGCGTTGGCAAAACCCGGTTGCCGTGTTGCATTGTTCGGTGATGGTCCAGTTGGATACATGGCTGCGGCAGTTTTACATTATATCCGTGGCATTGACAAGGATCATTTAACCGTATTTGGTGCGATACCAGATCGTCTGAACGAATTCGATTTTGCAAATAAAGAATTAGTTACCGAGTATGACTTTGATCACGCAGGTGAACAATTTGATGTCATTTTTGAGGCAACAGGTGGCAATTTCAGTTCAAGTGCTATTAACGAAGGTATCAAGGTCATCTCACGTACTGGGAAGTTTGTCTTAATGGGTGTAAGCGAAGACCTCGTACCAATTGATACACGTGATATTTTGGAAAAAGGCCTGACATTTTATGGCACAAGTCGTTCAACGACACCTGACTTTGAGGCCGTCGTTAAGGCTATGAGTCAAAGCCAAGACTATCAAGATACGCTCCGAAAACTTTTGCCTAAAAATGAAACCGTTATCAAGAATGCATCGGATCTAAATAAGGCATTTGAAGCTATTGTCGCCAGTAAAGCTTGGTACAAGGCTGTTCTTAAATTTGAATGGTAACCGCGTAACATCAATGACGAACGGTGATGACTATATGAAAGAAAGAAGCTGAGAAAATGGTTGGATTCGTTATTGCAACCCATGGGAAATTGGCATCAGGGTTTCTAGATGCCGTGAAGTTAATCATTGGGGAACAAGAAAATATTGGTGAAATTGGTTTATTTGAAGGTAACGATGTTTCAGAGTTCGGATTGAAATTGGAGAAGCTAATTCGAAAAGAAGATGATGGCGATGGTGTCATCGTCTTCACTGATCTTTTTGCCGCTAGTCCATACAATCAGGCAGCGCTGTGCGCAAACAGAATCAAGGATGTCAAAATTCAATTAATTACTGGGGTTAACTTACCGATGATTATTGAAGCAATTAATGCACGAATGATGGGCCAAGATATTGAACAGATTACGGATGCTGCGTTTGAAACCGCCAAAGTTGGCATCAAAAACTTTTGGGACGAGTTGAAATCACGTAACCCGCAATCATGATACTGAGGGGGAAATTATAATGTCAAAAATTGTATTAGCACGAGTTGACGATCGCCTTATTCATGGTCAGGTCATGACTGCATGGTTGCAGTATACAGAGGGTAATCACATCGTCATTGTCGATGATGCGACCGCGAAAGACGATTTTTTGAAAAGCATTATGTCAATGTCAGTACCTCAAGGAATCAAACTTGATGTTCTGAGTGTTGCCGATGGGCCAAGTTTTCTGAATGGTGATCATGGCAATGACAAGCTTTTATTACTGGCTAAGACACCGAACACTTATCTGGATTTAGTTGAAGCTGGTGTTGCTATTAAGGAAGTTGTTATCGGTGGTATGGGCGCAAATCCCCAGCGCAAGAAATTTTATAAGAACATCTCTGCTTCTGATGATGAGAAAGCAATTATGCAAAAGTTAATTGATGCAGGTGTCAACGTCAAAATTCAAATTGTGCCGAGTGATGGGGCAACAGACGTTAAAAATCTGCTGAAATAAAAATGGAGGAATAGAGATATGACAATTCATCTCTGGCAAGCATTCTTGATTGGGGTTGTTTATTACCTCGGTCAGATGGGTACGCCTTGGGTTTCCTTGGCAGGTACTCACACCATCATGCGCCCTCTTGTGAATGGTGCTTTGGTTGGTCTAATTCTTGGTGATCCGGTGAAAGGGACGATTTATGGTGCCGCTATTCAGTTACCGTTCTTAGCATGGATTGGCGCTGGCGGGGCCGTACCAATGGATACTGCCTTGGCTGGTACATTAGGAACGGCTTTGGGGATGGCTTCTAACGTTTCGCCTTCAGTTGCGATTACGTTGGCTGTGCCCATTAGCCTAGTAGGGACAATGATCTGGGTGCTGCATATGACTGTTGATATTACGTTTGTTCACATGGCAGATAAGGCGGCAGAAGAAGGCAATCTTAATCGCATTGATTTTCTACATGTATGGCCCCCGCAAATTACAATGTTTCTGTTTTCAGTAATTCCGGCTATGCTGGCTGCATATTTCGGCGCAGGTCCAGTTAAACAAGTCATTGGTGGTTTAGCAGGTACCCCACTGCATGTATTAACTGTTATTGGCGGTATTTTACCGGCTTTAGGGATTGCAATGAACTTACACGCCATGAGCAGCAAAGGCACCATCGTATTCTTCCTGTTAGGGTTTATGGTTGCAGTTTACTCAAATCTTGCTATCTTGCCGATTGCCATTTTCGCAGCCATTATCGCCTATGTTTACACCCAATTATTCTTGAAGCGAGGTGAAAAAGCATGAGTGAAGAAGACAAGAAGGAACAACTCGAAGAGAAGGAATTGCCTTCAGAACAAAAGCCAAATGCCAAAAAATTAAGTAAACGAGATGTCGTCAAAGCGTTCTGGCGTTGGACATTTTTCTCACATGCAAACTACAACTACGAACGGTTGCAGGCCACTGGGGTTATCCATGCGCTTTCTCCGATCTTCAAGAAGCTATACGGTGATGATGAAGACGAAATGAAAGCAGCACTGTTACGGCACATGCAATTCTTCAACACTGAACCACACTTTGGCGGCTCAATTCTTGGGGTCACCATTGCGATGGAAGAACAAAAAGCTAATGGTGCACCAATTACCGACGAAACGATCAATGGATTGAAGACAGGCCTGATGGGTCCTTTAGCTGGTATTGGCGATACTTTATGGCAAGGTACCTTAATTCCAATTTTGCTATCATTCACCATTAGTTTTGCAGCAAAAGGGAACATTTTAATGGGCCCAGTTTTGTTCGCTGTACTTCACCTAGGGATCATCTGGTCTATCGGTTATCTTGCGTGGATGCAGGGTTACAACTTAGGTAAAGAAGGTATTGCTAAGATTCTTCAAGGATCGTTGTTGCCAACTGTCATGACATACGCACAGACACTAGGACCAATTGTGATCGGGGCTTTGTCGGCAACCTTCGTTAAGATTTCCACACCCATGAAGCTTCATCTGGGTAAAACTGTCATGAAAGTTCAAACAGGTATTCTTGATAAGTTAGTTCTCGGGTTACTCCCATTGGCAGTCACATTGCTTACGTATTACCTGTTACGGAAGAAATTTAAGCCGACTACGGTTCTATTGATTCTTGTTGGTATTGGTGTTGTTGGTGGTATTTTCTGGATTATTTAAACCAAGATTCAGTCGTTTGGAGGAAAGAAAATGTCTATTGAGATTGCACCCTCGATATTGAGCGCTAACTTTGCAAATTTGATGCAGGATATTGATAAAATCAAAGATTCTGGTATTCATATGCTACATGTTGATGTGATGGATGGTCACTTTGTCCCCAATATCACATTTGGACCGCAAATGGTATCAGACTTGCACAAGGCAACGTCGTTAAAGCTAGATTGTCATCTAATGATTGACAATCCTGATCAGTTTGCACCGCAATTTGCCAATGCTGGCGGCGATATGATTATGGTTCATCTGGAAGCTTCGGCGCATATCTATGGAGTTCTGCAGGAAATTAAGAAGGCTGGTGCTCAAGCTGGCTTGGTCTTAAACCCGGGAACACCGGTTGCAGCTGCCAAAGAACTACTACCGCTGGTTGATCAAGTGTTAGTGATGACAGTGAATCCTGGATTTGGCGGACAAAAGTTTATCCCGCAGATGGTCAACAAAGTTCAGGAACTGGCAAAGTTGCGAGATAGTTTAGGGCTAAGCTTCAATATTGAGGTAGATGGCGGCATTAATGACGAGACAATCAAAGATTGTGCTGCGGCGGGTGCGAATGTTTTTGTTGCAGGATCTTATGTGTTTGGTGCGGACAATCCTGTGTCACGGATCGAAAAGCTGATGTCTGCCGCTAAACAATAGGCGATGACCAAATTCCTAGACGGATTGACTTAAAAATCGATAGTCGTCAGACGAGTATTCTGACCAACAATATTTGAGCTCTGGCACAAGGAAAATATTTAGGGCAGTGAAAGGAGACGCTCAAAGATTCCCATGTTAGGGATGTCTTTGGGCGTCTTTTTTGATCAAGAAGGGAAGTTGAACATATTGAGTAAATTGAGACGATTGAATCAAATATTTGCATCCGATGGACGTGCAGTCGTTGCGGCCTTGGACGGATTTGTGTTTTCAAAGGCAACGACAGGCATTGACGCAACGAGTGCCCGAATTGCTCGGTTAGTTGACGCGGGGTTGGATGCAGCATTAGTCACTTATGGCCAAGCACAGACGTATGAACATGAATTGACAAAGGTGACGACCATTCTGCGAGTTGATGCGAGCACTGATGTTTACGATCCATCTGTCCCCAAAACTGCGGCATTTTTTGATGTCAACGATGCATTGAAACTAGATGCGGCAGGCATTGTTTGCATGACATTTCCTGGTGCGGATTCCCGAGAGTCTGAGTCTCATCAGATGTTAGCTAGACTGGCCCGTCAAGCGGCGGAGTGGTCCATGCCAGTTATAGCGGAAACATTACCATTCGGGTATCCGATTACTTCAACTCAGTCAGATGATCCGCATTATATTGCCGCTGCCGCAAGATTCAGTGCAGAACTAGGCGCAGACATTATCAAGACACGTTTTACTGGTACAGCCGATGATGCTTTGATCGTTAAGAATGCGAGTCGACCAGTGCTTGCCTTAGGGGGTCCGAAAACTGATACATTGACTTACTTCAAGTTTGTCTACCATTGTATCGAGGTTGGCGCTCGAGGTGTGGCTGTTGGCAGAAATATAACGCAGGACCCAAATCCTGTAGGGATGGTGGCCGCTTTGCATGCCTTGGTTCATGAGAATGTCAAACCAGAATTAGCTTTTGATATCTATAAGAGACAAACAATAAATGACTAGATAAGGAGGGTGATCTTCATGACAAAGATAAAAGCTGCTGTTTTTGAAGACGTTAAGCAGTTGGAAGTTGAAGAGATTGACAGACCTGTTATCAGACCAGATGAGGTGCTTGTTAAATTAAAGGCTTGTGCTCTTTGTACGTGGGAACAAAGAGTCTATGTAGGGGTCAACAAAGTTCAGTTTCCATTTATCGGGGGTCACGAGGAGTCCGGTATCATTGTTGAAGCAGGCGATGAAATTGATTCTGACTTATGGCAAATAGGTGACCGGGTTGTCGTGGGTTTATTAACTTCCTGTGGCCACTGTGAGAACTGTCGAACGGGTCACGAAGGAAGCTGCACAAACTTTTCTTATGAGAATCGGGTTGGTGGGTTGAATATTCGCGGAATGGGAGGTTTGGCAGAATATTTAGCTGTACCAGTCACTAAGTTGTTTCCAATTGCAGATAATCTTTCTTATGAGGAAGCATCTTTGACTGAGCCACTTTCTTGTGTGGTTCATAGTCTAGACACAGCGGAAGTTGCATTGGGCGATAATATTGTTGTCATTGGTGCAGGCATTATGGGCGCCTTCCATGCGCTGCTCGCTCGACAGCGCGGTGCCAGAGTAATCATTAGCGAACCTAATCAGAAGCGACGAGCGTTTATGGCTCAACTTGGATTTCATGAACTAATTGACCCGAAAGCTGAAAATCCTGTAGTAGCAGTTAAACAGATGACGCAAGATAAAGGAGCAGATGTTGTCTTCGATACTTTACCGATCTCGTCTGTTGCAGAACAAGCAGTACAAATGGCGGCCATTCGAGGAAGGGTAATCCTTTATAGTTCGTTTCACCCCGACACACCTGTTGCAATCAGCCCACATACCTTACATCGCAGGATGACGAAACTTATGGGGAGTGCCAATTCAGATAGTAGCGACTTTTTTAAGGCGATGAAATTACTGAATAATGGCAACATTGATGTTAAACCGTTCATCGCCGGAACAGTGCCGTTGGCGAAGATTACTGAAGGGATGCAGCAAGCCTTAAATCCGGAGGCGTATCGAATCATTGTCCAAATGAATAGATGAGGATGTTCCTAATAGTAAGAAAAGACGAATTCGAGCACTCTAGAGTTTACCAAATCTTTTCGTGTAAGAAGTTTTTCTCACGACTCTTCTGTGACTTGTAGGGTAAAAAACAAATTAAAAAGGATGCGTGGTTATGAATCAAAATGACTTGAAGCAGCAGGCTGCTCAGAAGGCGGCAGAACTAGTTAAAGACGGCATGACAATTGGTTTAGGGACCGGATCGACGGTCTATTATCTTGTTAAAGCCATTGCACAGCGAGTCGAAACCGAACATATACAGTTGACTGGTGTTGCCACTAGTATCCGCACGCGTGAGCAGGCTGAGTCCTTAGGGATTCCCATGAAAGATTTAGATGAAGTGGATCATATTGATTTGACAATTGATGGTGCGGACGAAGTTGATAAGCATTTTCAAGGCATTAAAGGCGGCGGGGCGGCCCACTTAATTGAAAAGGTCGTCGCGATTAATTCCGCGCAAAATATATGGATTGTTGATGAATCTAAACTTGTTGACACGCTGGGTAAATTTCCATTACCGCTTGAAGTGATTCCATTTGGCAGCGGCAAGCTCGTTCAGCGTTTAGCCAATGAAGGGCTGAATCCTGAATATCGACTCACTAATGATGGAGAAAAGGTATTGACAGATTCGGATAATTTTATTGTTGATCTTCATTTAGGGCGTATTGAGCATCCTCATCTGTTAGCTTCTTGGTTAAACGAACAAGTTGGGTTGGTTGAACATGGGCTTTTCCTTGATGTAGTTAAAAAGGTAGTCGTTGGAACAGAAAACGGACCAAAGATTTTGGATGCATATCGCGGTTAATTATCTGGGTCATAATATTCAAATGATTTTATGAAATTAAAACGGCCACCTTAGTCAATCGAGAGATTAACTAAGGTGGCCGTTTTTGGCTGCTCACTTGTATGTATCTTCTAAAATCCGCATTCAAAGTTTAACATTAAATAGACAATGCAGAAGTATTAGCTGAAATAAGATTCAAGAAGAACTAATTACTTGTATTCAAGTATTCTTTTAATTAACCGAAGAAATTGTAAGTTTTATGATTGTCATCTGAATTTTTAGATGATTTAGTTCATAAAAATGGAACCTTTAAACTTGCGAGAACGCATATAAAGTTCATAAAATGGCGTATAATACTCAAACAGTTCATATACCGGTATTGTAAGCGTATTCAAGTTCATCTACCATGTTAATTGAAAGCAGAAACAAAGCCTAAGGAGGAATTATCATGGCAGACAAAAATATCAATAACATCACTCGGGAAAAATGGATTCTTAGCACATTCCCAGAGTGGGGGACTTGGTTGAATGAGGAGATTGCTGACAAAAAGGTGAAGCCTGGTACATTTTCAATGTGGTGGCTGGGTTGTACCGGTATTTGGTTGAAGACGGCTGAAGATACCAACATTTTGGTTGATATGTGGTGTGGCACTGGTAAGCAATCACATGGTAATGGCATGATGCGTAAGGGTCATCAGATGATGCGGATGAGTGGTGTGCAGAAGATGCAACCGAATCTGCGCAATCAACCGTTTGTGATTGATCCATTTGCCATTAAAGATGTTGATGCTTTGTTTGTGAGTCATATTCATAGTGATCATTTGGATGTGAATACGGCTGCTGCTGTTAATAAGAATTGTCCGGATGCGAAGTTCTATGGCCCAGAAAAGGTTTGTGAGATTTGGCAAGGCTGGGGTGTTCCGGCAGAAAAGACGGTTGTTGTTAAACCTGGCGATGTGGTTACTATCGGCAAGACAAAGGTCAAAGTACTTGAAGGATTTGATCGGACAGCTTTAATCACCGAAGACGATCCTAATGTGAAGTTGGCAGGCAAGATGCCGCAAGATATGAACAAGATTGCGGTTAACTATCTGTTTGAAACCACCGGCGGCAATCTTTATCATGCTGCTGACTCTCATTACTCCAATCTATTTGCTAAGCATGGTAATGAAAATAAGATTGACGTTGCATTGGGTGCTTATGGTGAAAACCCACGCGGTATCACGGACAAGGTAACTTCCATCGATATTTTGCGCATGGCTGAATCTTTGAACACCAAAGTCATTATTCCTGTTCATTATGATATCTGGACCAACTTTATGGCTGACCCTAAGGAAATTGAAGCGCTCTGGCAAATGCGCAAGGATCGTTTGCAATACAAGTTTAAGCCTTTCATTTGGCAAGTTGGCGGTGAATTCACCTTCCCAGATGACAAAGACCGGATGGAATTCATGTATGATCGCGGTTTCCACGATGCTTTCTCAATTCCAAACGACACACCGTTCCCTGCATTCCTATAGAGAGCGTGAGCAGGAGCGCTTAGAAACCGGAGCATAAGCGGCCTCAGGCGTGATGGCCGGGCTTTGGCCATTGCGACTGAGGTCCTTATGTGGAGGTTTCTGCGACTGCGAACGCGTTTAAGAGAGGTGAATCAACTATGTTACTGAAAGACTTTTTGGAGAAAGATCTCGTTGATATTCGACCAGAACCTGCTAAGGATTGGCGTGACGCCTTGCAACAAGCCGCGGGAAAGCTGATCGAACACAAGTATATACTGCCGGGGTATATTAACGAAATTATTGCTAACGTTGAGAAGAACGGGCCATACATCGTGATCGTGCCTGGCGTGGCCATGCCGCATGCGATGGCTGAAAGTGAGAATGTTTTGGGGACGGCGATCGGGTTTGCAAAATTCCCTGAGCCTGTCATTTTCGATTCAGACGACCCTGATAAGCAGGCACAGCTGTTCTTTACCTTAGCTGCAAAAGATCCGAAGCAACACTTGCAAAACATTGGCGACCTTTCCGACATGTTAATGACGGAAGGTCTGATCGATAAACTGTTGGCCGTCAATAGTGTTGATGATTTTAAAGCACTCATCGATGCGGGGAGTTGAAGGGGAAAGGTAAGAAATCATGCAGCAAATTCTAGATTTTCTAGTTAAAATATGGGACTACTTTGCGTCGAATATTCTGACGCAACCAGCCTACATGATTGGGTTTATCGTTTTACTCGGATATATTTTGGAACGCAAGCCATTATATGAATCAATCGCTGGGTTTCTAAAGGCGGTTATTGGCTACATGATCTTGATGGTTGGGTCTGGCGGCTTGGTTAACAGCTTCCGACCGATCCTGACCGGCTTGAAAGACCGCTTTAATTTAACCGCTACCGTTATTGATCCGTATTTTGGGCAAAACGCGGTTACTGAAGGTTTGGAAAAGACGTTTGGTCGAACATTCGGCGATGTCATGCTGTTGCTGCTGTTCGCGTTCGTCTTCAACATTTTGCTAGTTCGGTTCCAGAAATGGACGAAGTTGCGGGCAGTCTTCACAACTGGTAATGTCCAAGTGCAACAAGCTGCAACGGCTTTCTGGATTCTACTTTTCTGTTTCCCGAAGATGGGTCGGATTGAAGTGCTGCTGGTCATGGGTGTTGTTTTAGGCCTGTACTGGGCAGTTGGTTCAAACATGACCGTTCGTTATACGCAGGATTTGACCGATGGCGGCGGGTTTGCCGTTGCCCATCAACAAATGTTTGGGATTGCTTTTGTTTCTTGGCTGGCTGACAAGTTTAAGGCTCGTGAAGTAAAAGCGAAGAAAAAGGCACGTCGTCTTGAGGATATTGAATTGCCTGGTTTCCTCAAGATCTTTAACGAAAACATGGTTGCGACCGGCATTCTGATGCTGTTCTTCTTCGGCATCATCATGTTAATTCTTGGCAAGCCATACTTCGTTGGGGTTTTCGCAGCAACAAAAGGCGCCTCAGGTTTAGCACCAAATGCTAGTTTCTTGTTCTATATTATGACCACTTCCCTTGGGTTCGCGGTTAACTTGACCATCCTGCAACTTGGGGTACGAACCTTCGTTGGGGAACTGACTGAAAGTTTTACCGGGATTTCCGATCGTCTGCTGCCAGGTTCCGTACCTGGTATCGATGTGGCCGCAACCTTCGCATTTGGCGAACCAAACGCGGTTACCATCGGCTTCCTGTTTGGTGCATTAGGTCAGTTCCTAGCCATTGGTGCTTTACTGATTTTCCATTCACCAACTATCATTATCGCTGGGTTTATCCCATTGTTCTTTGATAATGCCGCATTCGGGGTCTTCGCAAACCGGCGAGCTGGTGCCAAAGCAGCCATGATCTTACCGTTCTTCAGTGGTTTGATTCAAGTGTTCGGTGCAGCATTGATTTCAACTTGGATTGGTTTGTCGAAGTTTGGCGGCTATCTGGGGATGTTCGACTGGGACACTGTATGGCCATTCTTCACCGTCTTGATGAAGATTCTCGGCATCGCTGGCATCGTGGTTGTTGTTCTGATCCTTGTCTTGATCCCACAACTCGAATATCGTCACGATCCGAAGAACTACTTCTTGATGGTAACGGATTACGAGCAATATAAAGAAAATATGGCAAAGAAAAAGGCTACTAAATAAGGATTTGACTTACAAGGAGGAAATTTCCCATGAAGATCTTAGTATCGTGTGCAAATGGTTCAGGTACCAGTTTAATGATGATGCGCAGTGTTCAAAAAGCATTTAAACGGTTGAATATTCCGATTACCCAAATTGAGCATACCAACTTGGCAGAAGGCAAGAGTACGGCTAAACAATACGACATGGTGTTCACAACAACCAACTTTGTCGACATGTTCAAGGATGCTCAGAGTAAAGGCGTGCAAGTGATTGGCGTCAAGAACGTTATGAGTGATAAAGAAGTAGAACAGCATGTTCGTGAAGATACGGATCTTGTGAAATAAAGCGAGTCATTAAGCAGATCGGACGCCGGCACGGGCCGGTCTGCTTTTGACGTTAAGGAAAGGCGTGCGACTCATGACCAGATCGTGTGATTGCCGCATAATAGGAGGGAAACATTTTGGCTAAACCAAATTTGCAAGTGGCATTGGATAATAATACGTTGGAAAGTGCTTTGGCAGATGTTCGCGCAGTTGGGAACATTGTGGATATTGTTGAAGCCGGGACGATCTTGATTTTGCAGGAAGGCACGATTGCCGTTCGCGCATTGCGAGCCCTTTTTCCTGATAAAATCGTGATTGCGGATACGAAATGTGCTGATGCAGGGACAACCGTTGCTCGTAACATGGGCGATGCTGGTGCAGACTGGATGACTTGTATCTGTGCGGCAACGATTCCGACCATTCAAGCAGCTCAAAAAGAAGTTAAAGAGATCCAAATTGAGTTGTATGGTAATTGGACCAAAGAAGATGCCCAATCGTGGCTGGATATTGGTGTGACGCAGGCGATTTATCATCAGAGTCGTGATGCTTTGCTTTCCGGTGGCTCATGGGGCGAGAAGGATTTAGCTAAGGTTAAGATGCTGGTTGATATGGGCTTCCGAGTTTCCGTGACTGGCGGTTTGAGTGTGGATACCTTGAAACTGTTTGAAGGCGTGAACGTTTATACCTTCATCGCTGGTCGGGCAATCACGCAGGCACCAGATCCTGCAAAAGCAGCAACGGATTTCCAAAACGAAATCATCCGCATCTGGGGCAAGTAAGCAAGCAGGCAATTCGTTGCTGAGAGGTGATGACAGTGAAAAATTCAATGGCCAATGTGCAGGCACGCCGGGAAAAGATCTTGTCAGCGGTGGACCAGTCGGAGCCAGTTGCTGTTGAGGGCTTGGCCCAACGATTCAATGTTTCGATCACGACGCTTCGCCGTGACCTGAAAGCTTTGTCAGACATGGGACAGGTGAAGTGGCATCATGGTTTGGTTGAAAGAACCAATGTGGTGACCGCCAGTAATCACGGATCGCGTTCAGGCATCGAATTAATTAAAGATACGATTGCGGCGGCGGTTCCAGCTTATATTGTTAAAAATAGTACGCTTTTCGTCAACTCCAGCTCATTGTGTTGGCGGGCAATTAATCAGTTAGCGATCATGCCGCTGACGATTATCACAAACAATATCAAGGCAACTGAGTGCGTGCGTCATCCAGAAACCTCCATCATCCTGACCGGCGGCGAAATTCGCTATCCAAAAGAGTCGTTGGTCGGTACAGTTGCGATGCAGATTCTGGAAACGATGCAGTCAGATTATACGTTGATTGGCTGTGACGGCATTAGCGTCGCAGGTGGCGTGACAACCCAAAATATTTACGAAGCGCAGATCAACAGCACGATGATCTCCAGAACCAAGCAAAAAGTGATCTGCGTGGCCGATTATCGAAAAGTTGGCGTCACAAGCAATTACCATGTTGCAGATTTAACCGGCGTTGATATTTTGATCACAGATAACTTTGCGAATGAAAAGGTCGTCCGCGACTTGCGCCGGCAAGGCATTGATGTGATTCAGGTATCGAATTAAACGTGATATAGGACAGTAAGCAAGCTGGCGGTGACCATTAGCTTAGCCGGTGTCCAGCCTGAAAAAAGGGTTGGAGCGCGGGCTTGCTAAGGCCACCGTCTTTTTAATAGCAATCGTGTATTTATGAAAGCGAATACAAGACGTGTGCGCCGGTTTCTTGGGCAGCAAACGCGTTTAAGGAGGCACAACATTGAATTCACTAGGAATCTACGAAAAGGCACTCCCAAAAACTGATTCATGGCAGCAGAGGTTGCAACAGGCTCACGATTTAGGGTTCAACTTTTTGGAATTGTCGATTGATGAAAGCGATGAACGCTTAGCCCGACTTGATTGGACGAAAGCACAGCGAGCAGAAGTACGGGATGCAAGTTGGCAAA
Organism: Lacticaseibacillus sp. 30; assembly: GCF_053819265.1. Taxonomy (NCBI): domain Bacteria; kingdom Bacillati; phylum Bacillota; class Bacilli; order Lactobacillales; family Lactobacillaceae; genus Lacticaseibacillus; species Lacticaseibacillus sp. 30. The sequence goes on along the minus strand of NZ_JBSOQX010000005.1, from coordinate 23,782 downwards.
CCGGTGTGAGACTGCACACCTTAATGCTCAGTGGCCATCGTCGTTACCCACTTGGCTCGGCTGATCCGGCAGTTCGAGAAAAAAGCCTTGAAATGCTTTATAAGGCAATCGATTTAGCCGGTGATCTCGGCATTCGTAACATTCAGCTTGCTGGCTATGATGTTTATTACGAACCAAAGACGGTGACCTCGCGAGAATACTTCATTGAGAACTTAAAACGCGGCGTCGCTTATGCTGCGGCTAAAGAAGTCATGCTTGATATTGAAACAATGGATGATCCTTTCCTAAACGCCTTGACCAAAATTAAGGACATCAAAACGCAAATTCGCAGTCCGTGGTTGCAGGCATACCCAGACGTCGGCAATCTGACTGCTTGGCCGGAAAACAATGTCGGTCAAGAGTTAGAACGAGGCATTGATAATATTGTTTCGGTTCATTTAAAAGATACCTTGCCAGTCACCGCCGAAAGTAAAGGTCAGTTCCGAGATGTACCGTTTGGCGATGGCACCGTTGATTTCGAAGGCTGTCTGCGTACGTTGAAACGCCTGAATTATGGCGGGGCCTTCACCATTGAGATGTGGACGGAAAAGGCCGATGATCCGCTGGTTGAAGTGAAAAAAGCGAAACAATTCTTTGATGATCTTTTTGAACGCGTTGGATTGGAGCAGGAACCAGTGGTGTAGCAGTCGCGTAAAACTGTTGATCACAACGCGCAAACTGGTGAAAAAACGCTGACCCTGACCACGAAAAAAGCCACCTGGAGGAAGCGTGGCTTTAAACGAGTTATGGGTGGATCGCAGTTGGACTGATCTGGAAGTAATCAATCAAGAATTTCGCAACGCCATCTTCATCATTGGATTGCGTCGTAATATCAGCGATTTTCTTGATTTCAGGAATCGCGTTACCCATGGCGATGCCAATACCAGCGTAGTCAAGCATATCTTGATCGTTTTCTTCATCGCCAAATGCGGCTAATTGCTCGCGCGGAATGCGATAAAAGTTGAGGGCTGCTTTCAAACCGTTCTTCTTATTCACATTAGGCGGCATGATTTCCAGTAAGGTACGTCGTGATCTTGTCACCGTGACGCCCTCAAGTGATTGCGCAGCTTCTGAAGCCGCATCAACCATTTCTGGATCGCCAGCGATGACCACTTTAAAAATCGATAATTTGGCTGGCACCTTAGCAAATGTCGTATCGGTAAATGGCATTTGTTTAGGAATCATGGACTCATAGCTGGATTTGCCAAATTCAGTTAACGAATACACCTGATCTTCAGCAACCACATCTAAGTGGAAACCTTTTTCCTTAACGAGATCATAAACTGGCTGGATTTGTGATTTAGTCAGCGTTGAAGATTTGATGACGGTGTGATCCCGTACTAATCGGACTAAGCCGCCGTTGAAACAAATGCAGACATCATCATTTTTAGTTAAATGAAGCTGATCCAAAAATGGCTTCAAAGTGGCAAATGGCCGACCAGAACAGAGAATGACACGTATACCTTTGCGGCTAAGATAGCGGAGCACATCTTGATTCGTGACACTAATTTCTTTTTGACTATTAAGTAACGTGTTATCCATATCAAGGGCAATAGCTTTAAGCATGGGTAAACTTCCTTTCTAACTTCACGTGGTTACAACCCATTATATCAGAGTTGGCGGCGTTAAAAGCGTTTTCAGGTCATTGTGTACATTAAGTTTTAAATTTGGGCTTATTGATATAGACCATTTATCGGGAAAAGAACGCAGTCAGTTAGTGATTGACAAATAACGATATTCAATAAATGAACAGGAGTGAACTTTCATGCTTGAACAATTAAAACAAGAAGTCTACGAAGCAAATATGCAGTTGCCAAAATTAGATCTGGTTACTTTTACTTGGGGCAATGTTTCCGGCATTGATCGGGAAAAGGGATTGTTCGTCATTAAACCATCTGGTGTTGATTACGAAGACTTAACGCCGGATGACATGGTTGTCGTCAACCTGAAAGGCGAAGTTGTAGAAGGGCAACTGAACCCTTCAAGCGACACGCCGACACACACCGTCCTCTATAATGAGTTCCCTGACATCGGTGGGATTGTCCATACCCATTCACCATGGGCAGTTGCGTTCGCTTCGGCACACATGGATATCCCCAACCTGAATACAACCGCCGCTGACACGTTTTATGGGGATGTCCCCATCTCCGAAGCGTTGACGCAACAAGAAATTGAAGATGCTTACGAGGAAAACACAGGAAAAGTCATCATCAAAACCTTTAAGGATCGCGGTATTGATCATAACGCAGTTCCTGCAGTTCTGGTCAGCCAACATGGTCCATTCAGCTGGGGAGCGACCCCAGCTAAGGCAGTTTATAACGCCAAAGTCTTGGAAGTTGTCGCAGAAATGGATTATCACGCATTAACGCTGACACATCAAGACGTGCACTTGCCACAGTATTTGTTGGACAAGCATTATTATCGAAAACATGGTAAGGATGCTTATTATGGGCAGGATAATGCTAAGTCGGTGGGGCATGCGGCTAAGGCGTGATTAAGTTTAATTCGGATTCCTACTTTCAATGGCGAGAGCTGGTTAAGTGGTCTAGTACCACTAACCAGCTCTTTTTACATAACATTAGCTCAACTTGGCATGAATCTTGATTATCTAGGTCTTTCAAATTAGCTTCAGAAACCATCTAGATGAATCTTTTGGCTCTTGAACGATAAGTGATGTAGCGCTTCTGATTTTTATGACTATCGTCTCAGCGTTTGTTCGCTTCTTTTTTGCCATTGAGTATCCGGTTCGCTTACTTACTTTGAATTCTTTTAGTTTCCCCTAGCGTTTTGACCTTTATAGCCTCAATGGCATCCTTTTTAAACACTGGTTTGCCATGGCCTATTTACAATATACACGTGTAAAATTAAGGATTTCTTCTCTTGCAAACCTATCCTTATCTCAAACCAGGTGTCTTTGTAGCGTCCTCATGGATTGGATCTTAGAATCGCTTTCTGGTTCATCTTCAGGAGTGTCCAACCGTCTGAGATCTTGCTCGGTCATCAATTGAAGTTGCTGCGATTGATCGAGTAGCATCTGCACTTTCTCCAACTGATCGTCTTTTTTATCAAGTTGTGCTTTTAATAAACGTATCCGTTCCTCAAGTGCTGCCTCATATTTTTGATTGGCTATGCTGCTACCACTAGTGGCTTTGTTGCAGGAAGGTTGCTAATCGCCTTCTGAATATACTGACGGCTAACCCCCCCTAAATCTTCTGCGAGCTCTGTGACTGTTTTGTTCAAATAGCTATCCTCATCTCGTATAATCTAATATCAATTATAGCAATGGCTACAGGCGACTACCCATAAAAAGTACCCAAAATGATCCTAGAGATCGTTTCGGATCACTTATTTGAAATTAGGGTTCAGGCCTTATTTCAAGATGTTTCTGGACGATACGTCAGGGTACACCTATACGTACAAACAAGATAATTTATTCAATGTCTCGTACCTTAACGTCGACCATCAGTTCTTACCAAATGGACGTTAATTCTGACTGTAGTTAGCTTATAGGTCATATTGTTCATTTTCACACAAAAGTTCTTGACACATTGTGAAAGCGGTTGTAAAATACTAGAAGTATTAACTGAAACGTTTCAGTTAATATTGTTCGTTTAAACTTATTTTTTTAACTTCTTCTGAAACGTTTCAGAAGAAAGGGAAACAGTATGTGACCTCTATGAAAGAAGGGAATCTCATGGATTACATAGGTGTGGCTTCTCGCGCGCTTAAGGATGTCGGCGGTAAGGATAATGTCAAATCTGTGATTCACTGCGCAACCCGCTTGCGTTTCGTCCTATTTGACAAATCTAGAGTAGACAGGGATGCCATTCAGGCAGACAAAGATTTTCTGGGCTTTGTGGATGCACAAGGCCAGTCTCAGATCATTGTTGGTTCTTCTGTACCAGCTGTTTACGATGCATTGACCCCGTTGTTGAACAAGAGTGATCAAGCTTCGACTGAGAAGGCTGATCACTCAGTTAAAAGTGAGAAGAAAACTGGTATCATCGACCGTATACTGGCCACGATCTCTGCTATTTTTACACCATATATTCCAGTTCTGGCTTCTGCTGGTATTATTCAAGGTCTGCTTGGCATTACGGTGACGCTGGGCTGGCTGACTGAGAAGAGTGATACATATAAGATCTTCTACGGCATCGGTAACGCGATGATCTACTTCTTCCCCGTGCTTTTGGCCTTCACCGCAGCCAAGCAGTTCAAGTCTAACCCATATATTGGTGCAGTGATCGGAGCCGCTTTGCTGGAGCCTAACATTGCTGGTTTTGCAACAGGTTCAAAAGCCAGCTTACTGGGGATCCATTTCACAGCGATGAATTTCTCCAGTACCGTGATCCCAATCCTGCTTTCCATGTGGGTGTATGCACAGCTAGAACGATTCTTGCGCAAGCATATGGCCCAAAATCTGCAACTGATCGTAGTACCGGTAATCTGTTTGGTATTCATCGTGCCACTGACACTGCTTGTGTTCGGACCGGTTGGATCGGCCATTGCCAATGGCATTGCGGATGTCTACAAGATGATGCTCCACGGCAACATGGTGCTGTTCCAAGTTGTATTCGGTGGGTTCTTCATCTTTGTTATTATGTTTGGGATGCACTGGGTTCTCTTGCCCATTCAGCTTTCAATCTTGGCTTCTCAGGGACGTGAGTATTCGCTGGCTGCTGGTGGCATGGGCAATTACGCTTTGCTTGGCGTGTGCCTAGCAGTGCTGATCTTCTCCAAGAGCAAGGAAGAACGTGGTGTAGCAGGGTCAGCAGCTTTTGTTAACGCCTTATCTGGGATCACGGAACCTGGTATTTACGGTATCTTAATCCGAAACAAGAAGTATTTTGCAGCGGTTGCTCTTGGTGGCATGGCTGGTGGGCTGGTTCATGGTCTGACTGGTACGTATGTTACCGCATTTGCCTTTTCTGGTATTCTTGGGTCACCAGCCTTTATTTCCTCCCCAAAGGCGGTGCCTTACTTCATTGGGGTGGCGGTTGCGATTGTTGTCGGTTTTTTGGCCACGATGATCATGATGAAAACAACGAAAAGAACGAAAAGAACAATATAACAGGAGAATGTCATGGCAACGATCAAAGATATTTCAAAGGCACTTCACGTTTCCGTTTCCACGGTTTCGATGGCCTTAAATGATAGCAAGGAAATCAGTGAAAAAACGAAGTTGCGTGTTCGAGAAACGGCCGTTGCTATGAATTATGTGCGTAATGGAAGCGCGGTAAATCTACAGCGCAAGAAAACTAACACGATTTTATTCATCACTGATAATCCCACGCGTCCCTACTTCACGGACTCCTTGCGGGTATTGCAGGACGCGGTTGCAAAAGAAGGCTTTGATCTAATCATTGCTACCTCTAGCGTCAAAAACAGTCGATCCACTGAGCGCTTGTTGACGGAACGCCGAGCGGATGCAGTTATCTGCTGGTCCCAGTTTGTCAGCATGAAGTTGATTCAGCAGTGTGCGTCAGCAGAAATGCCGATTTTCACCATGGGCCGAGCGGATGAAATTGAAGATAACCCCTATGTTTTCAACCTGAATGTGCATCAAAACCGGGCTGGTGAAGAAATCACAACTTACTTGCTCCATCAGGGTATGCGACGAATTGCTTTTGTCCACAACGAGAACAATTCCGCTGGCTCTGATTATCGCAAGCGTGGCTATTTACAGGCTTTGCAGAACTTTGGGCCAGAAGTATCGCCAATCGTGTTTAATATTGAAAGCAGCGATTACGATGCTGGTTATACGGTGACGGAAAAGCAACTTACGCCGAAAATATTGGCTCATCAGATCGATGCGATCTTCTATACGAACGATGATGTAGCTGTGGGCGGTTTGCATTGCTTCCTCAAAATGAACATCTCTGTTCCAGATCAAGTATCGATCGTTGGGTACAATAATTATCCTTCGTCTAAGCTGGTGTTGCCACAAATTACCACGGTCAGCTTACATGAACGTGAGATCATGCAGCGAACAGCGGACGGGTTAATTCATCTGCTATGTCAAAGTGCTGATCCGGAATCAATCCGGGCTATGCTGTCTGACATTGCGCTGAATTCGGAGATCATTGAACGAGACACAGTAAAAAGGGTGATTAAGTGAGTAACGAGGCAAGGTTTCCCAGCAATTTTCTTTGGGGCGGTGCTTTATCTGCCAATCAAAGCGAAGGTGCTTGGGATAAGGATGGCAAAGGATCAAGTTCCGCAGATCTGGCGGTGGCTGGTAAGAAAGGTGCCAAACGATTGCACACAGTCTCGGTCGAGCCTGATCAGTATTATCCCAGCCATGAAGGCATCCGATTTTATGAACATTATCAGGAAGACATTGCCTTGATGGCTGAAATGGGGTTCAAATGTTTTCGCACCAGCATTAACTGGTCGCGTATTTTTCCCAAAGGCGATGAAAAAAAACCTAATGAGGCTGGGTTGGCCTTTTATGATCGAGTGTTTGACGAATGTCTTAAGCATGGCATTGAACCGGTCGTGACCTTGTCGCACTATGAAACGCCGCAGTTTCTGGTTGATCATTACGGCTCTTGGACAAATCGATTGATGATCAAGTTTTTTACTCATTATGCTGAAACGGTGATTCGACGTTATCGCGATAAAGTGCATTACTGGCTAACCTTTAACGAAATCAATGTTGTGACGCTAAACCCCTTGATGGCAACCGGCGTTGAGATACCGTTGACGGACAAACAGGATCTGTATCAGGCTGCTCATTATCAGTTGGTGGCCAGCGCTAAGGCAGTCGAAAGTGGACGAGAGATTCAGCCAGATGGTCATTTTGGAATGATGATGCTTTACCCGCTTTCTTACGGCGAAACATGCAGCCCAGCCGATCAGCTAGAAAACATGCACTTTATGGATCAACATTATCTCTTTTCCGATGTGCAGGCACGTGGTTATTACTCACCTAAAGTGCAGCACTTTTTTGAGCGCGAAGATATCAAGCTGGATGTAACTGAAGCAGATTTGGCTATCCTCAAGACTGGCACGGTGGATTACATTGGCATCAGTTATTACATGTCATTGGTAGCCAGTGCCAGTCCTGAAAAACATATCAAGGTGTCTGGCAACATGCTTGACAGCATCAAGAACCCTTATCTGGCAACGTCGGATTGGAATTGGCAGATCGATCCCACGGGGCTTCGGATCGCACTAAATCAGCTGTTTGACCGTTATCAGTTGCCCATCTTTGTGGTTGAAAACGGTCTTGGCGCAAAAGACACCCTAAAAGCGGATGGTACGATCGATGATGATTATCGGATTGACTACTTAAAACAACACCTCAGCGCCGTGAAACAAGCCATCGTGGAAGATGGTGTGGATGTGCTGGGTTATACCGTATGGGGCTGCATTGATGTGATTTCTGCCTCGACTGGACAGATGTCAAAGCGTTATGGTCTGGTATACGTCGATAAGGATGACTCTGGACATGGCACTTTTTCTCGTATTCGAAAAAAATCGTTTTACTGGTATCAGCAAGTGATCGCCAGTCGTGGCCAAAATCTTTGAGAGGTGACAGTATTGCTTAAGTATCCACATCTATTTAGTCCCATTAAAATTAACAACATGATCGTTAAAAACAGGATTATCGCGGCACCAACGGGCGATAGCTTTGAGGAAAAGGCCCTTGGTGGTGCTGGAATGGTCATTGCGGGGCATGCGATCGTCGAGCCCGGCTTCTCCAGCTTTGCCAGTGCTGATGAGCCGTACATCTTCAGCAAATATCAATATGAAGCAACACGTCTTCGCATCTTGAAAATACAACGAGCTGGCGCCAAAGCGTCCATCGAGTTGTTTCATGGTGGCCAGGATGCTCGGGTCAAGAACTACGCTAAAGGCCCTTGCTCTTTTATCCGCAAGGATGGCGTAAAGGTGGTTGGAATGGATGAAGAATCTATGACCGAAACCTTGCATTGGTATGCCAAAACGGCGCGCGAGGCTCGAGATTTGGGCTTTGATTCGATCTTCCTGCACTTTGGTCATGGATGGCTTCCGGCTCAATTCTTGTCGCCAGTGTTTAATCACCGGACTGATGAGTACGGCGGAAGCTTGAAGAATCGGATGCGTTTTCCGCTACGAATTCTTCAAACTGTGCGTAATGCAGTTGGTCCCCACTATCCGGTCGATATTCGCATCAGTGCCAAAGAGTGGGTGCCTCATTCTATTAAATTTGAGGATGTTAAAGCCTTTGTTGAAAAGGCCCAATCGCTTGTCGACGTCGTTCAGATCTCAGCTGGGATGGACATGAACCGTCAATCAAACGTTCACTGCATCACCACCAATTTTGCTGATTTCAAACCTAACGTGAAGTACGCAGCTGCAATTAAGGCGGCAGTTGGTATTCCAGTCAGTGTTGTCAGTGCGGTTTTAACTCCTGAAGATGGTGAAAAGATCATTGCTGATGGTCAGGCAGATATGGTGGCGTACGGGCGAGCCTTTATTGCTGATCCATACTGGCCAAAGAAAGTGCTGGAAGATCATGAATGGGACATCAGTCCTTGTGTGCGCTGCATGCAGTGCTATCACATTTCCACCAACCATAAGAATGTGGGTTGCACGGTCAACCCCCGGTTTAATCACGAAAGCTTTGTGCCACGCGATGTACCTGAAGCCAAGATTAAAAAGAACGTGGTGGTCATCGGCGGTGGCCCCGGCGGAATGAAGGCGGCAATCACTGCCTCTATCGCAGGACATCACGTGATGCTGATCGAAAAGCGACCACATCTGGGCGGTGAAATGATCTATGTTGCTCAAGAACACTACAAGGTTGAAATTGCCCGACTACTCTCACAACTACGCAAACAAGTGAAACATAGTGATGCTAAGGTTTTGTTAAATACGGAAGCTACTCCTGACATGGTGCGGGCGATGAACCCGGATGCTTTGATCATTGCAGTTGGTGGCTTTGAAGCTCAGCCACCAATCAGTGGGTTGGATGGGACCTCACACATGAGCGGCACACAGGCCATTGAGCACGACTTTAGTGATGCTCAAAATATTGCTATTCTCGGTGGCGGCACAATCGGTGCAGAATTGGGATTGGAGTTGTCGTTACTTGATCACAAGAACGTTTCGATCATTGAAATGGGCAGTGAATTGGCAGCCCAAGGTAATTCGCTTTACAAGATCGCATTGCATCAGAAACTAGATGAGTGTGAGACGCTGGATATTCGGCTGAATACGGCTTGCCAAGGGTTTGATGGCAACAACATGATCGTTAAGGATGCGACCGGACTGTCTACGATTCCTTTTGATCATCTGATTGTATCGACCGGGATCCGCCCTAAAGCAGATCTGGCTGAATTATTTTACGGCATTGCACCTGAAACAAACATGATCGGAGACTGTGTGCGGCCTCGCAAGATCATGGATGCTATTTTTGAAGGTCACAACGTCGCGATGTCGTTGTAAGGGAGGACTCAAGATGTTCGGTTTTAAGAAAGCAACGCCTAAATTGGTGTTGTTTATGCCAGTTGATGGTAAAGCCATTGCCATCACCGATGTGAATGATCAGGTCTTTTCTCAAAAAATGCTCGGGCCTGGATTTGCAGCCGTTCCTTTAGATGGCGCGGTTTATGCACCACTTAAAGCGAAGGTCACTTCGATATTTCCAACAAAGCATGCTATTTCGTTGTTGGCCGCTGACAATACGGAGGTCTTGGTTCATATAGGATTGGACACGGTTGAGCTGAATGGTAAGGGCATAAATGTGATGGTGGCTGAAGGCGACCAAGTTGATGAAAATACGCAGCTGGCGGCCGTTGATTTGAACGTTTTGGCAGAGGCCAAGAAGAATCCGACTATCATAGTGGTCTTCACGAACTTAAAGACGCATCAACTTAATGTGGGCCTTGGCGAGAATGAACACAGCACAAAGCTTGGCACGCTGACGAAGTAGTAGATACCCAGGTTATGATTCCCCCAAAAAAGTTGTTTGATTCGGTTGGCAGGATGGATTTATATAATGGAAAGAAACCTTATTACTGCAGGACTTGTCTAATAATATTAATTTGAATGCTTGTCTCAGGATTTTCATTCAGAGTTTTTTGATAACCCTTATTTAAAAATGTGTACTAAAACACTTTTATAGAAAATGGATCCTTTTCTTTCCTATATCTTCGTTTGCGAAAAAAATACTGGTTTTCATTACCGCTAACTGCCTGCACGAACTCATAGATTCAGCTCAAAACCTATGTTAGGATATAAGTGATCGAAAGTATTCATGACAGTCATAGATCCACGTAGCCCGCTAACTACGTGGATTTTTTTGTGGTTACAAAAAAGCCACCTCCGCTAAAAGGTGCCGTTCTGATACCGAGATCTGGATTTAATCGCTACTTATACTACTTGTGGTTGTCTGGTAGGCGTTTAAGCAATAGCAGAAACACACCAACGAGTAGTGGCGCGATGATCGCTTGATCGAAAATATTCATGACAAATCACCACCTCTGGGCGCGGCATCACGCCAAAAGGCATGGTGACTGAATAAGTATACCAAAAAACAGTCAAGACCTCGTCATGAATTAAGCAGTCTGTCACCCATCACTGTGCCCTAACAGCCTTCTTTAAACCTTAGTAAAAAAGACTCGGCACTTGCGAAGCCCCTCGTTATTTCTACATTACATATGATTCTTAACTAGTCTCAACTTCAATTGATGGTCAACCTTTTTAACAATGTTCAGTTGTCTTAATCAACCATCGTGCACGTTTTTTCCCCGACGTCGGAAAATGACTGTCTTAAGTCTTTCTCTCGTAAACGCTACCATAGAGCAGAAAGATGAAAGGGAGAGATTGAATATGTCTGATTGGTTAGGTTTAGATGGCAAGACAATTGTTGTAACTGGAGGTTCATCAGGAATTGGCGCTGCGATCGTCAAGGAATTGATTAATAATGGCGCTACGGTTGTTAACGGCGATCTCAAGGAAGGCGACTTTAAGGACCCTAACTTGAAGTATGTGCATACTGATGTGACTGATCCTGACGAAGTTGAAAATCTTGCCGCCACCGCCGAGAAGATCAATGGAGAAATCTGGGGCGTCGTGAATAATGCAGGTATCAACAAGCCGCGGGTATTGGTTGATCCTAAAGATCCACATGGTAAATATGAATTGGACGTTAAGACATTTGAACAAATCTTCAGTGTTAACGTTAAAAGTGTCTTCTTGGTTTCACAAGCAGTCGTTCGTCGGATGGTCAAACAGGGACATGGGGTTGTCGTCAATATGTCTTCTGAGGCTGGCCTTGAAGGTTCTGTTGGTCAGAGTGTTTATTCAGCAAGTAAAGGCGCCATCAACGGTTTCACCCGTTCTTGGGCTAAAGAGTTAGGCAAGTACAATATCCGGGTTGTGGGGGTTGCACCTGGCATCATGGAAGCAACAGGCTTACGGACACCGAGTTATGAAGAAGCTTTGGCTTATACGCGTGATACCACCGTTGATGCAATCCGTGCCGGCTACAGTTCAACGTCTACTACACCATTAGGCCGTAGTGGCAAATTGAGTGAAGTGGGTGATTTGGTCAACTACTTCTTGTCCAATCGTGCTAGTTATATTACAGGTGTGACAACCAATGTTGCGGGGGGTAAGTCCAGAGGTTAATTCATAAGCTTGGGGAGGTAACCTGATTGAATAGTTTGGATTATCGACTTCTACGCTATCTCCTAGCAAATGGCACATCTGATTTAGACGAGTTGGCCGAAAGCGAAAACGTTTCAACGCGTACGATGCAGAAGTACATTCATGAGCTAGGAGAATCACTTGGGGATGCTGCAGAAATTCGCATTAATAAAAATGGGTACTTCTTGCACATCTTGGATTATCGCCAATTTTCTTTAATTCAATCAGGTGTCTTCAAACAAAATATTGATAATAACGACAAGCAGAAGCGGCAGGCGGAAATTCTTTTTCGTCTTATCAAAGAACGGCAATTCATTCCTATGGATGAAATCGCTGATCAATTGACGGTCAGTCGCGGCACTTTATTAAAAGATTTAGAAGCTTGTCGCGCTTGGTTGAAAAATTATGATCTCCAAATTGAAGGGGCGACAAGTCGCGGGGTTAAGTTACAAGTGGGGTCAACTGTTGACTTAACCATGTTGATTTACAATCACCTCTTTGATTATGTGCAGTCGCGAATTTTTACGGATAAAACTTTGGTTGCATCAGTCGTCAGTCGGCTGAATTCAGCAAAGATAAAGACGAGCACAACACAAATTTTTGAGAAGATCATGCAAATCATCGTCTTCCTGAAAAAGCATCATTATGTATTCAGTGGTATTAGTCCGTATTATACGAACTTGATGGACGATTCACCACTTTTCATTAACATTGTTGGTGATATTGAAGATCGCTGCCATGTGTCATTTAGCCAAGAAGAATATGATTTCCTTGCCTTTCCCTTCAACTTGTATGCGAACAAGTTATTGTCACCAGCTAAGTTGAAGGTAAAGGTTCACGAAAACAAAGCAATGTTCGACCAAATTGCCAGTGAAGTTCGAGCTTTGGTTGATGCCAAGATTGACTATGACCAATTTTATGAGACGACTAAGTATCATTTAATTTTCTTGATTAATCGCGGTATTTTCCACATTTCTCCGTCTGATTATTTGACGGACAAAATGTTACAACGATTTCAATTAGCTGCCGATATGGCGATCTTGATGATTGACAAGTTGGAAGAAAAAATGGGGATTCATATTGCGGATGTTGAGATCAATTATCTGACGGTTTACTTCGAAATGGCGTTGCAGCATGCCGATGTCAATGTACCAGATCAACCACGAGTTGGTTTTTATTCAAACATGGGGCAAAGCGTGCTGCAGTATTTGCAAAATCAGCTTAACACGATGTTCGAGTCGCAGGTGACAATCACTGCTTATCAGGATGAGGAAGATATTCTAAAACATCAAGATGAGTTGATCATGGTTTTCACAGATCGGCCGTTGGCTCATAAATTGCGAATTCCGGTCGTCATGATTGGTGATATCTTCCGGGATCGCGTGCTTGAAACCAAAGTGCGAGTTTCAGCGGTTCAACACGAAATTGATGCTGGCAGAATCATCTGGCGCCCACAGGTTTTCGAGAATCGAGCAAGTATGTCGTATGAAGCTGTCTTACGAGCAGCACTCAAGCCAGATAGTGATGCAGGTTTGGTTGACCCGGGATTTATTGACCGATTGATTAAGCACGAATCGACCACCAAGTTTGTGCTCGATAACGGTGTCGCGATCCCTCATGCTATTGCGGATATTGACGAGAATCGCTTGTTCCTGCATCTAAGTGTACTGAAACATGCCATTCCAGTTGGTGGCAAAGCAGTTAGTTATATTTTTGTTATTGGGATTCCACGTGTTTTAGGGAAAAAAGCCTTGGAGGATTTATCGATGCTCTATGATCTGCTGTTTTTACTAGCAGTGAATGAAGCGGCGATGAATAATCTGCGCAAGATTTCAGGCAGTCAAGATCCCTTAACCGTTGTCACGGAGGGACTTTAAATGAACGTTTTGATACTTGGTATCTTTATTGCAGCGGCGTTTTTACTGCAGGCACTAATGGGCTATTTTCAGATTCGTAATTTTGCTCACAATTATCACGAGGTACGGCAAGATGGTCGGGTGCTGATCGGGAAAAATCCTCGGCGTTTTCGCCAAGGCAGTTTGATGTTGATCGGTTTAGACCATGATGATCGTATTCAAGAAATTCGGGTGATGAAGGGCCTCACGGTTTTCAGCCGATTCCGAGACGTGAATCAATTTGACGGTGAACTGGTCGCTGAAGTTGGCGCTGATTACACAGCACTGCAGAAGCTGAGTCGAACAGAACGCGAATGTTTTCTGAATGCGTATCGCAATTATGTGAACTATAAAACGAATAATCTCAGTTTTGAAGACTTTGATACAAGTCGTGTCAGCATGTTTTCACTGCCGATCTTTAATGAGATCGGCATAAAAATGAAAGCGATTCCGCATATGCTAACCAATGTCTTTAAGAAGAATACAATTTAAATTTAGGAGATGAGACCATGCAATATGTTTCTGATTTTGCAGCCGGCTTCATGAAGCTGTTCCAAACAGGTGGTAAGACATTCATTAGCTGGATGACCAGCATTGTACCAGTTGTCTTGCTATTGTTGGTATTGATGAACACGATTATTGCTTTTATTGGGGAAGAACGAATCGAACGGTTTGCCCAGAAAGCGAGCCGAAATGTGTTGATGCGTTATCTGGTATTGCCATTCTTAGCAGCATTCATGTTAGGTAATCCAATGTGCTTCACGCTTGCCCGCTTCTTGCCGGAATACTACAAGCCAAGTTACTATGCTGCACAAGCACAGTTCTGCCATACCAGCAATGGCGTGTTCCCGCATATTAATCCAGGTGAATTGTTCGTCTGGTTGGGCATTGCCCAAGGTGTCCAAAAACTTGGGTTAAATCAAATGGATCTCGCAATCCGCTACATGTTAGTCGGGATTGTGATGAACTTTATCGGCGGTTGGGTCACCGACTTCACAACCGCATATGTTTCTAAACAAACTGGCATTACGCTCAGCAAGACAGTTGATCTGTCGGCGCGTAATGGTCAAGAAGCCTAATTGTCTGAATAAAGGAGGCATTTACTATCATGGCTGATCAAAAATGGCATAGTATTCAAGTTGTGAAAGGTTCAGGCGGCTATGGCGGCCCCTTGACCATTACACCTACAGAACAAAAGCATAAGTTTATCTACGTGACTGGCGGCAATCGACCTGCCATCGTTGACAAGATTGTTGAATTAACTGGGATGGAAGCAGTCGACGGTTTCAAGACATCTATCCCTGAAGACGAGACGGCAGTTGCGATCATTGACTGTGGCGGCACACTACGTTGCGGAATTTATCCGAAGAAAAACATTCTGACGATTAACGTATTGCCAACTGGGAAGTCTGGTCCGCTGGCAAAATATATTGTGCCTAAGTTGTATGTTTCAAATGTTGATGTGAATCAGATTACAGCCTTACCTGATGATGCAGTGCCAGATCAATCATTAAATGGGGTACCTTTTGACCAACGTGGCGAAGCTGGCAAACAGCACGCTGCATTGGCAGCATCGGCAGCTTCTCAAGCGACGGCGATTGAAACACAGACCACCACAGCTAAAGATCAAGAAGCAGCTGAAGCTCGCGAAGCCAAGTTTGATACGAACAAAACGATCACGGCGCAGATGAAAAAGCCCAACTTTATTGCGCGCATCGGGATTGGCGCTGGGAAAGTGATTGCTACCTTTAATCAGGCAGCTAAAGATTCTGTTCAGACAATGCTGAATACCGTTATTCCATTTATGGCCTTTGTAGCTTTACTGATTGGTATTATTCAGGGATCTGGCTTGGGCAGTTGGTTTGCTAAACTCATGACGCCACTTGCTGGTAATGTCTTTGGACTTATCGTCATCGGCTTTATCTGTTCCCTACCGTTCCTTTCACCAATCCTTGGCCCCGGGGCTGTTATTGCTCAGGTTATTGGGACGTTGATCGGGGTTGAAATCGGTCGTGGTAACATCCAGCCACAATATGCGCTGCCTGCATTGTTTGCGATTAACACGCAAAACGCGGCTGACTTCATTCCAGTTGGTTTAGGACTTGAAGAAGCTGATTCCAAGACTGTTGAAGTCGGCGTTGTCTCTGTCTTGTATTCCCGTTTTCTAAACGGGGTACCACGTGTTGTTGTTGCTTGGTTAGCAAGTTTTGGCTTGTACGCGAAATAAGTTAGTTTATTGGAGAGGTGAGTAAGGTGTCGTCATTAGCAGAAACAGTAAAATACGAGACAAAAATTCTTGAAGTTGGTTCGGAAGCACGGGGGTTCAAGGATATCAATATGGCCATTCTTTTTGGAGATGAAGCCCCTGATGCATTACGATCGTCTTGCTTCATTATTAATGTCAATAAAATTTTGGAACCAATCGAAGTCGGAGATGTGATGACGTTCGACGATCAATCTTATAAGATCACGGCGGTTGGCAATGAGGTGAACACCAATCTGGGCAACCTTGGTCATACAGCGATTGTTTTCGATGGTTCGACAACACCTGAGCTCGCAGGATCGCTTTATTTGGAAGAAAAGACGTATCCAGAATTAGATGTCGGGACTACAATTAAAATAATAAGAGCGTGAACCGGCGCGGTAAGAAACCGGAGCATAAGTGGCCTTGGCCGCGATGACCGCCCTTTGATCATTGCGACCAAGGTTCTTATGTGCAGGTTTCATCGCCATTGAACGCTTTTAATTAGGGGGAATAATCCATGTTTATTGATACAGCGAACCTCGATCAAGTCAAAGAAATGTTGAGTTTTAATCAGTTCGAAGGGGTTACCACCAATCCCAAGCTTTTGCTGAAGGAAGGCCATCCACGCTTCGAACAATTAGGTAAGATTCGCGACTTGAAGCCAGGCGTTTTGTTCGTGCAATTGGTTGGCGATACTGAGGAAGAATTGTTAGCTGACTATCACGAATTACGCAAGCGCTTTCCGGATAATGATGACACGCGCATGGCCTTTAAGATTCCATTATTTGAACCAGGCTATCGGGCAGTATCAGCGATTCGCGCTGAAAAGCCCGATGAGTGTCTGCTAGGCACGGCCGTTTATTCCGTTCGCCAGGGCTTCATGGCCTGCGTCGTTGACTGTGATTACATTGCCCCTTACGTCAATCGTATGGAGCAGTTGGACATTGACCCATACAGCGTGATCGCCGAGACACATTCATTCTACAAGAGTACTGACACACACATTAAAATCATGGGCGCCAGTTTCAAGACGGCTTCACAAGTGATGGCTGCCATCAAGGCTGGGGCAGAAAATGTCACTATCAGTTACGATATTTTCCAACAACTCATGACCAATGCAGCAGCCAATGATGCGATTCGCGTCTTCAATGAAGAAGGCCATCAGCTGGATAAAACAGCTGGAATTTGATCACTGATCGGATGAACAAAATCGTGATGGGATAGGTGCGAATTTAATTTCAAAAAAGCCATGAAGTGCCGAGCTTGACTCGGGGTTTCATGGCTTTTTGTGTTTCGCACGACTTGATCTATCGGAGGCAGCAAACGAACTTTCATTCAAAACAGTCTATTTTTGCAGCAGATTACCAGCCAAAAAAATAGGCGTTATTTTTAAAAATAAGAAACGGTTTTTTGCACGAATGACTGATGCAAAGTGTGAAATGTCTAAATTGACGTTTTTTTGAAATTTAAGGAATGATACAACTTATAAATGCTGTTATGTACATAAATAAACGCGCCATATAAGCACTTCAATCATTGGCTTCCTGAATAGCTTAACACAATATTGTTGACAATCGGAACAGACCAATTGTCTTTTTGTTTACAATATCACATATCATTGCACGATTAATCGTGCAAACATTGCCTGTTGTTTCGTCTTGGAAAGCGCTTTACAGTAGAATTAGAAATTGAGTGTGGGGGGTGATGTGAGATGTCATTAAGTAACCGACAGCGGCAGATTGTTTTGCAGCTGATTAGTGCTGAAGGGGCGGTGACAGCTAAGCAGTTGGCTGAGTCAGTTGCAGTCAGTGTTCGGACAGTGAAGTACGACTTAACAGATATTCGAGATTGGCTGGCGGCGAAAGATTCAGTTTTGAAAAGTGCACCGCGCAAAGGAATCTGGATCGAGGCTAGTGAAGCTGCCCGAACGGCTTTGCGGGAGAAAATCGATGATCAGTTAGCTGATAACTATTTAGCCCCGAATGAACGAATTCTCCGCATGATCTTGATTCTTTCACAAACCGGCGATTACACCACCCAACAGCAGTTGCAGGCGCGGGTGAATGTGAGTCAGACAACGGTGAACAATGATCTGAAGAAACTCGCGGTTTACTTGGAGCAATTCAACGTCAAGCTGATCAGCAAAAACTATTATGGCTACAAGCTAAACGGTACCGAGTTGGCTATCCGCCGCTTGCTGGAACAACTCATCACGCAGCAGTTGAATCGTAAAACGCTCATGGCCGAGCTGGTTGACAGCTTGAACACTAAAACCGAACCGAAAAGAGCTTTAGTTTTGACCGGTGAAGCAACTTTTGATCACGCGTTCAATACCATCTTGAAAGAGGCCATTCGTCTAGGTAAACAGGAAGGCGACATGCCTGATCCTAGTACACTGATTGCCACGATCATTCGGTTGACCATCGGCGTGATTCGCCAAGGGTTTAATCAACTAGTCAACAGCTATCATCGGGTTGAACAGTCCCAAACGGATCAGCAGTATTCGGACAAACTGATCATGAGGACGTTGGCTTTTTACAACTTGCCAGCGCTCACGGACGATTACGACTATTATCTCGGTCAAAGCGTTAACGAAAAAGTGGCTCCGCAAGATCATAACTTGGTCGCGATGACACATCGCATCATCTTGGCGGTTGGGGCATTGGTTGATCATGATTTTAGTCACGACAGTCAGCTGCAGGAAAATCTGTACTTGCATCTTAGTCAGTCCTTGGGTAAGAAAAGTCAGTTGCTTGAGTACAGCCCGTTTACGCAAGATATTAAGCAAGAGTATCCGGCCTTGTTTGAAGCCATTGAAAAAATCGTCAATAAAGAGTTGGCAGGTGATCAGGCAGTTTTAAGTGAGGCGTTTGTTTCCTTCATTGCCTTGCATTTCATGGTGTCGCTCAATCGCGATAGCCAGATGCGCACGGTTCGGGTCGCGTATGTTTGTGCAACTGGCATTGGAATCACCAATCTGATTCAGCAGCGCATTGCTTCAGCGATTCCGAATATTGAACTGGTCGGCTTTGCTTCCATTGATGATGCGCGGGCGTTGATTGCCCGCGAACATCCTGAATTGGTCATCAGTGTGTTTCCGCTCAAGAATTTGGAGGTTCAGGTGATTGAAGTGCGACCGTTGCCGAATGCCGCTGACATCGCTGCGATTCGAGGAGCGGTTGCTAAAAAATTACAAGTACCGCTTGCCCAGATTAAGTCACAGCAGCCAGTAGTGCCGATTAGACCGAAGCCCAATCTTGAACAACAGACGCAGCAGACGATTTTGACTATGTTCAGTATCTATTCGGAACTCAAGCAGCAATTGCCAACAACAATTGATCCATATTACGGCGATGCGTTCATGATGCACGTTTTCCTCGCGGTCCAACGCATTATGTTTGATAAGCAGTATCAGGGAAAACCAAATCAGGATGATCCTAAGCTGGTGGGGACAGTTGAGCATGTCTTTTCGGATCACGGCCTTGCCATCAATCGTGCAGAAGTGCATGCGATCCTAGAGTATTTGAGCTTAAGTCATGAAGTATCACAGGAAGGGGATGACACCACTGGACGCGAACGTTGAATTACCCACAGAAGTCAAAGCGATGATCGAACAAAGCAGTGATGTCCAAGCAACAACAGCGCTTGTCAATTATGTCATCAAACTAGCCGCTGCGGCGGAGATTCATTTTACTGATCTTCAGCTGCAAATACTCACGAATCATCTCATTGAAATGCTAGGCCGATCGAAGTCAGGCGAGCAATTGCCAGCGGTTGATCCGACAATGTTCGCTGAAGTTTCGCAAAAGTCGTTGGATTTGGCTGATCAAGTTGTGCAACATATCGGGCATTTGGAAGTCGCAGAGAAGTATGTTTTATCGATTCATTTTGAAGCGGCGCAGGATAAGATTTAAAAAATTGTTGTAGAAGGTCACTTACTTTGAATAAACAAACGCGCTCGCAGTCGCAACTCGGCTATGTCAAGGACAGTTACGTCAGATGGCCCAAAGATCGGACCATTTGACGTAACTGCCACTTCGCTACGCCGAGCCAAGCGTTCCTGCTCGTGCGCTCATAATAGGAGGATTTCACCATGGTTAAAGTTGTTATTGCAGATCGGATGGGTAAGGGTCAGAACGTTGCGAAAGGCGTTGAAGCAGCTGGTGGTACAGCAGTTGTTGTGCCAGGCATGGGTGCAGATATGCGCTTGGGTCAAGTGATGGATAAAGAAAAAGCCGATATGGGGATTAGCTTCTGCGGTTCAGGCGGTGCTGGTGCAATCACAGCGCACACCCAGTTTGGCTGGCCAGAACGTCATGGTATGCGTTCGGTTCAAGAAGGAATTACCGCGATTGAAGACGGCAATAAAGTGCTTGGTTTCGGCTTTATGGATCAAGAGGCTTTAGGTACAGCCCTTGTCGAGGCGTGGAACAAAAAGTATCCAGAAGCTTAAGGAGTGATTCAGATGACGGTCGTGAATGAAACCAAACGTCAGGTTCTCACAGTGTCTGGTAAAGGCGAGACCAAGCAACAAGCTTTCGCTGCTGCCTTCAGCGACATTCAAAAGCAGCTGATCGACAATGGCGATGAAGCTATTTTACGGATCGTCCCAGAAAAGGTTGAGCCGCTGAAGTTGATCAAATCCAGTTACACAGAAAAGTTTCTTTTCTTCTTTTTCAAACGGACTAGGACCACTTATGCAGTTACTTTGGCGGTGACGGTTGCTATTACCGCGATTGATCTTGGCGCTTTGACCTTCGAAGATGTCACAGCACCGTCACCAGACGCACTCTCATTACCGAACTTGAAAAATATGTTAAAGGATGTGAAATGAGTTGCCAATACTAACGATTTTATTCCAGTCGATCATCATTGGTGGATTGGTCGGCTTTGCGGCTGGGGTTGGGGCCGCCCGGATGTTTACCGCTCCGAAAACCCAAGCCTTGGGGGCTTTCCGAACATTAGGCGAAATGAATGCAGCAGAAGGTGATCCGGCTTCGCATTTTAGCTTCGGCCTTGGTTTCTTCTTCAATGCCTGGGCATCAACGGTGGGTGCCGGTGCCTTCACGCAGGATATCACTCACCGTGTGATTCCTAACTGGGCAGCAGCAGGCTTGTTGGTGAAGAATCGCAATGTTGAGCAGACTGTGCACAATCCTAAGAAAATGGGGATTGCCGGGACCATTATTGGGGTTGTCGTTGTTGCTTTCTTGAATGTCACCTCCAGTTCCATCCCTGAATCTTTACAGGTGACGGCAGTTAAAGTGTTAGTCCCAGCTGCCAATCAGCTGATCAATCTGGTGATGCCGATTCTGTTCTGGCTGGCTGCCATTGATGCCGGTCGTCGCTCAGGGTTGTTCGGAACCGTCTTCGGCGGGCTTTCGGCGATGATCATGGGTAACGCGGTGCCAGGTGTTGTGTTGGGCATTTTGATTGGTAAAGGGGTCGACGAACTCGGTTGGACGCGGATTACGAAATCTATTTTGGCAGCAGCGATTCTGTTGTTTGTTCTATCCGGTTTCTTCCGTGGGTTCGATCTTAACTTGTTGAAGTCCTTTAACCTGAATGCACCAGGTTGGTTGTCGAACGTTCATCAAATGTTAGGCGGAAAGTAGAGGTGTTAACGAATGGCTGATAAACAAACCACAGCAAATGATGTGTCTGCGGATGAAGAATTGAAGGCAGTTGCAAATGATCATGACTTTTGGCACGCAGACTGGGGCTTCGTTGTCATCGTCGCCTTGATGTCGGCTGGCGTCTTTGCCGGCACGTCAATGTATTACAATTATGGTGTCGGTGCTTTCAACGAAGTCGCGATTGTTGCGATGTTGAAGGCGGGGATGACTGGCGGTTCATACGGTGCAGCCGCGGCCTTTGGTGCCAGCTTCCTGTTCGCCCGTATTTTGGAAGGCTCACTGGTCGGAATTCTCGATCTTGGCGGTTCGATTTTAACTGGTGTCGGCATTGGGATTCCAGCGATTTTACTCTCGGTTGGTGCCAAATCCTTAGTTTCCAACTTTGGACTTGCCCTTTTGACCGGCGGGGTATTAGGACTCATTATCGGGGTCATCATTTACCTCGTGCGGAAATTTACGATTAATCAAAGTAATGCCACATTCGGTGCGGATGTCATGATGGGTGCCGGGAACCAAACCGGGCGTTTCCTTGGTCCGCTGATCATTCTGAGTGCGGTCACCGCCAGCATTCCAATCGGGATCGGCAGTACAGTCGGCGCAGCCCTCTTCTACGCATGGAAAAAGCCAATCCCCGGCGGTGCCATCATCGGCGCCATGGTTATGGGCTTCTTCTTCCCAGTAAAATTATAGAGTGTGAACCAGCCCGGTTAGAAACCGGAGTGTAAGTGGCCTCTAACCTAAATAGCTGGGCTTTAACCATTTAGGTTAGAGGTCCTTACACGAAGGTTTCTGGGCTGGCGAACACGTTTCAAAAAGAGTGTGAACAGGCGCGGTTAGCTCGGTGTAGCGAAGCGGCAGTCAAGACAACTGGTCTGGGCTTTGGACCAGTTGCCTTGACTGTCCTTCGCATAGCCGAGCTGCGCCAGTGAACACGTTTCGGCAAGAGTGTGAACAGGCGCGGTTAGAAACCGGAGCATAAGTGGCCTTAAAGCTAAATGGCTGGGCTTTAGCCATTTAGCTTTAAGGTCCTTATGTGGAGGTTTCTGCGCCAGTGAACACGTTTCGAAAAATCATTTTCCACACAGATTTGAAAGGCAGGTAATCAGCAGTGTTTGATGTCTTAATCAAGAATGGCAAAACCGAACGCGAACAACCGATTGAAATTGGAATCAATGGCAGCCAGATTGCGGCACTTGCCCCCAAACTTGAAGGGGCAAGCGGCAAACAAGAAATCGATCTGCATCATGAAGCTTATGTGAGTGCAGGTTGGATTGATGATCATGCCCATTGTTATGAAAAGTTGACGCTATATTATGATGACCCCGATGAAGATGGCTATAAGACGGGTGTGACAACGGTGATTGATGCCGGATCAACCGGGGCCGATAACATTCGCGATTTTTACAACATTACCCGCGATAAGAAAACCAATGTCTACGCGCTGATCAATATTGGGCGAACCGGTATTTTGGCACAGGATGAATTGGGGGACATCAGCAAGGTCAATAAAGAGGCGCTGTTTGATGCTGTGCACGACTTGCCTGATTTCGTTGTTGGGATTAAGGCGCGCGAAAGCCATTCCGTTGTGATTGATAATGGCATCAAACCATTATTGGCAGCTAAATCTTACGCTGCTTTGCTGGGCAACTTGCCGGTCATGGTTCATGTAGGCGCTAATCCGCCAGAACTTAAAGACATCATGCAGGCCATGGGTAAAGGTGACGTGTTGACGCACGCCTATAACGGTAAGCCAAATGGCATGGTTGATGAAGATGGCGAGATCAAAGAATTTGTTTACGACGCCTATGATCGCGGTGTGATTTTCGATGTCGGCCATGGCACAGATTCCTTTAATTTCAAAACCATGCGTATTGCCCGTGACCACGGACTGGATCCTAAGTCACTCAGCACGGACATCTACCACCGCAACCGCGAAAATGGTCCAGTATACGATATGGCAACCACGATGGAGAAAATGCTGCAAGTTGGCTACACATTGCCTGAAGTGATTCGCATGGTCACCTTTGCTCCAGCAGATAATTTCCACTTGCTGAACAAAGGCCGGCTGCGTCCGGGTAAAGACGCTGACATCACGATCTATAATGTGACGGATGGTGAAAAGACACTGACGGATTCCAACGGCAACACTGAAACCGGCCATCAGCTGATTACACCAATTCGCACGATTGTTGGCGGCACGGTTTATGATTTGGAGGGACAACACGTATGAGTGACTACTACAAGACTTACGATTTAAAACATGTGATTAATGCTAGCGGTAAAATGACGATTCTCGGCGTTTCCAAAGTGCCCGAGGTTGCCATTCA